>NZ_JBNDKI010000002.1:0-470735 GCF_050435445.1 Luteibacter sp. 621
GCTTGTGGGTGGGGGGGTCTGTTTGGGGCTCCGCCTGGGCCCCCCCCGCGGCGCCCCCCCCCCACCCCCCGCCCCCCCCCCCCCCCGGCGCGGGGGCGGCGCGGGGGGGGGGGGGGGGGGGGCGCGCCCCCCCCCCCCCCCCCCCCCCCCCCCCGCTCCTACAGGTACGGGCGTGTGGAACGCCCCGTGGTGCGGCTGGCCTTAGCGGGCCAGCAGTTCCAGTTCGGCCACGGCCGCGGGGCCGGTGCCATCGAGCGTGAGACGGTAATGAGCGTAGGCACCCGGCTTGGCGATCGCGAACGCTCGGGTCTGGCGGTGCCACGGGAAGCTTTCGCCCTGGCGGGCATCCAACACCTGCCAGTGCTTGCCGTCGGTGGAGCCCTCCAGCTTCCAGGCGGTCGGCACGGCGGCCGCGGCACCGGAGCTGATCGTGTACATGGACACGTTGGCCGGCTTGGCCAGGCGATCCACGATCACGGCCTTGCCGGTGGGCAGCGCCAGCTCGGTCGAGGAATCGTTATCGACCGCCGCCGCCAGCGAGGCAGCCTTCTTGCCATCCAAGGTGAGGTCGGCCGCCTGGAGCACATCGTGCAGCGGCGACGGCTTCGCGCCCTCGGCCGTGATCGATGCCGGGAGCGCATCGGCCCCGGTACCCCAGTTCGACGGCGCCGAACCCATGGTGAACTCCAGCGTCGCGCCCTTCGCCAGCAGATCGTGCGGCAGGGTCAGCTTGTTCCACGGCTGTCCGTTCACCTTCAGCGACTGGACAAAGCGGTTCGTATCACTGACGCCCGGTGCGCGGATATCCAGCGTGGCCCCGTTCTCGAGCTTGATGCTCATGTGCGGGAAGTACGGCGCGCCGATCACGTATTCCGGGGTACCCATGCGCAACGGGTAGAAGCCTGCCGCACCGAAGATCCACCACGCCGACATCTCGCCGTTGTCTTCATCGCCCGGATAACCCTGGCCGATCTCGCTGCCGACGTACAGGCGTGACATGGCATCGCGCAGCTTGTCCTGGGTCTTCCAGGGCTGGCCTGCTTCGTCGTACATCCAGATGATGTGGTGCGACGGCTGGTTCGAGTGGCCGTACTGGCCCATGCGCACGTCGCGGGCCTCGAGCATTTCGTGGATCTCGCCGCCGTAGTCGCCCACGTCGTAGTTGCCAGGTGCGCTGAAGAACGCATCCAGCTTCGCACCCAGCCCCTCGCGGCCGCCATAAAGCCCAGCCAGGCCGGCACCGTCCTGCGGCGCATCGAACGCCATGTTCCAGGCGTTGGTCTCGGTGTAGTCGCCGCCCCAGCGGATCGGGCTGAAGTCCTTCGCGGTCCAGCGCCACTTGCCGGCCGGATCGCGGGCCACGAAGAAACCAACTTCCGGCTCAAACAGGTTTGCGTAGCCCACGGCGCGGGCGCGATACCACTGCGCGTCGTCGGCATAGTTCTTGTAGGCACCGCCGTTGGCGCTGTCCTTCGCAAGCGCGTCGGCCAGGTTGGCAATACCGAAATCGTTGATATAGCCGGCCGTCGACCACGACAGGCCTTCCTTCACGTTGTCATCGGTATAGCCGTTGAACAACGAGCGCTCGATGCCCTTGCGGCCCGCGCCCTTCACATCGGTGCTCACCGTGGAGGCGTTGCGGATGGCCGACAGGTAGAAGTTGGCCACATCGAAATTGCGCACGCCCTTCAGCCACGCATCGGCGAACGCCACGTCGGAGCTGGTGCCCACCATCAGGTCGGCATAGCCTGGCGAGGTCCAGCGCGCGATCCAGCCGCCGTCGCGGTACTGCTGTACGAAGCCATCGATCATCTGCCCGGCTTCGGTCGGGGTGAACAGCGCGTACGCCGGCCACGCCGTGCGGTAGGTATCCCACAGGCCGTTATTCACGTACGGCTTGCCATCCACGATGCGCGCGCCGGTGTGGGTATCGGTGTTCTCACCCGTGGCGGCGGAGAACGGGCTGGCGTACTGCCACTTCGGCGCATCCTTCGTGCCGGTGTTCTCGTAGGCCTGGTTCGGGTACAGGAACAGGCGGTACAGGTTCGAATACAGGATGGTGCGCTCATCGCGGCTGGCGCCTTCCACCTGGAAGCGGCCAAGACGATCGTCCCATGCCTTGCGGGCGCGTTCGCGCACGCTGTCGAACGTATCGTTCGCCGCGACTTCCTGGCCCAGGTTGGCCTTCGCCTGTTCCACGCTGATCAGCGAGGTGGCGATGCGCATCGTCACCTGCTTGCCGCCCTTCTTCGCCGTATCGAAGCCGAACCATGCCGAGGCGGCGTCGCGCTTTTCACCGGCCAGGCGGCCGCTTTCGGCGACCGGCTTGTCGAACTCGGCGTAGAAGAACATGCGGGTGGCACCGGTGGAGAGGCCACTCTTCACGTCCGACCAGCCCTGGATGCTGCGGCCTGCCGGATCCAGCGTCACCGACGCCTTGTCGTTGAGGTTATCAAACACCAGCTGCGCACGCTTACCGGTGAACGTGAAGCGGAACAGAGCGGCATGGTCGGTCGGGGTGATTTCGGTGCGGATGCCGTTATCGAAATGCACACCGTAGTAATCGGGGTGCGCGGTTTCTTCATCGTGGGTAAACGACAGCGCACGCGTTTCGCGCTTCAGCGCCGGCGCACCGCTTTCGGCCTGGGCCGGCATGACCTGGAAGGTCTGGCGCTCACCCATCCACGGGCTGGGCTCGTGTGAAAGCTGGAAGGCCTCGATGCGCGGACGGTTATCGTCGCCGTTACGGTCCTGGTACTGGTACAGCCAGTTGGAGCCCGAGTTGGTGACCGGCGTCCAGAAATTGAACCCGTGGGGCATGGCCACGGCCGGGAAGTTATTGCCACGCGAAAAATTCGCGTTGGCGTTGGAACCGCGACGGGTATCCACGTAGTCGGTCGGATGGCTGCTCTGGAACGTCGGCTGGGCGGCGATGCGGATATCGTCCACCCAGCCTTCGAATGCCTTGCCAGCCGGTGCATCGGCCGCCAGTTCGATCGATTTGACCTTGCGGCCCTTCGCTACCGCGCCAAGATCGACGCTTACATAGTTCCACTGGTCCGGGTAAAGCACGCGGCCTTCGCCCTGGCCCTTGGCCGTCGCCGGCACGCGGTGCTGGTCACGGGCGCCGGTGGCCGAAAGCTTCGAGCCGTCATCGAACACCACGTCCACGCTGACGTAGTTGGCCGGATTGGCCAGGTCATCCTTGTTGGAACGCGGGAATACCAGCCAGGAAAGTACCGTGTCGTCGGCCACCGGGACGCTCGTGGCAAACAGGCGCGCCGTGAGCGGCGAACCGGTGGAGGTGCCGGCGTAATGCAGCGAGTGGGTACCGGTGAAGCCGACATCCGGCTTGGCCGTAAGCACCACGTCCTTCGGCGGGCCGCCGGCGATCTGGACGTCCAGCCCGCCAAACGCCGCGGCGGAGAGCGCGGGATCACCGGCCTCGAACGAGCTGTGGAACCCCGGCGTGGCCGCCAGCACACCTGCCGGCACCACCAACGATGCGATTGCGAGGGCAAGCGCCGCCCTGCTCCATCCCAGCTTCGTTTCGACCACGCGCTGTTCCCCTAAGTTTTATGGATCGCGCATTTAAATCGTTCTAAATCGCGAATGTCAAACCGCAGTGCAACACATGGAACCCCGCTGTGATGCCTGTCGCTATTCCCTCCAGTAGCGATCCGCCGGCCGCCGCCATTCGCGCATAACGCTTGGCGCACCTGCCTTAGGCACATCGATGCGGACTGCGCCGCTGCGCGCCGTGTCATACACCTGCGACCCGATCGCGGCGTGCCGGTCCACGACCAGCGGGTGCGGATGGCCAAAGCGGTTGCGCCACCCCGAGGACGCCACCGCCACACGCGGCCGCACCTTGCGCAGCCAGGCCGCGGAGGATGAGTGGCGACTGCCGTGGTGGGCGATCGTCGTGATGGTCGGCACCGCGGAGCTCAGCTCCTCGACGGCCATGCGTGCTTCTGACGACGCGCCGATATCCCCCGTCAGCAGCAACCGACCGCCGGCACCCTCCACCGAGAGCACGCAGGAGCGCTCGTTCGCCTTGACCTTTCCCTTCGGCGGAGCCGGCACGGCCAGGAAGTGAAAGCGGACGCCATCCCACTCCCAGGGCGCCGTACCGGCACACGGCTCGGCGGGAAAGTGCAGCCGGCCCGGCTCACCAGCAAGCGCGCGCGCGTTGGCGTAACGGCGTTGCACCGACCGCGCGCCGCCGGCGTGGTCATTGTCACCGTGGCTCACCACCAGCGTATCGACGGGACCGATGCCCAGCGCGGTAATCGCGGGCAGGACGATGCCAGCTCCCGCATCGTGGCCAGCGGCGAACTCGGGGCCCGCGTCGTACACCAGCGTGTGCGTTCGCGTGCGCACGATCACCGCCAGCCCCTGGCCGACATCGAGCACCCATGCGCGAAACGCACCATGCGCCGTTGAGTCGCGCAGCGGCACCAGTAGTGGCAGGAAGCACAGCGCCGCGAAGCCCCGCAACGGTACGCCGCGTGGTGCAAATACCCACGCTGCGGCGACCGTGGCGAATACGACAGCCCATGGTCCCGACGCCGGCACCACCACGTGTGCGCCGGGCCACGCGGCCATCGACACGAGTACGCGCCAGAGCCCGTGCATGACGGCGGAGGCCGCATGCAGCAAGGGCGACGCCACGGCGCCGAACGCCAGCCCCGCACAGCCGGCCAGGGTGAGCGGGATGACCGCGAAACTCACCAGGGGCGCCGCCAGGAGGTTTGCCGCGAACGAAACCAGCGACGCGCTCCCGAACAACCACAACGACATGGGTAGCAAGGCCACGCTCATCACGGCCTGCGTGCGCAGCATGGATACCAGGTGGGCGCGCCAGCCGTTTCCCGCCGGCGCCACGCATGCCATGAGAAAGGCGACGCCCGCGAACGACAGCCAGAACCCCGGCGAAAGTACCGCCAACGGATCCACGGCGAGTACGGCGACCAAGGCAAAGGCCAGCAGCGCAAGACCACCCGCCCGACGCCGTACCACCGCCGCGACGACGAGGACGGCGACCATGAGCAGCGCGCGCACCGTGGGTAATCCCATGCCCGCCAGCAAGCCATAGGTAAAGGCGACGCCCAGGCCCAGCAGGGCCTGGGTGATCCGCCGCGGAACCCGGGTAGCCAGCCACGGCGCCAGGAAATACAAGCCGCGTGCGAACAGAACACCACCGCCTGCGGCGACACCCACGTGGAAGCCTGAAATGGCGATGAGGTGCGAGGTACCGGTCGAGCGCGCCACATCCCAGTCCGCCGCGTCGAGCCCACGCGTATCGCCCACGGCCAGCGCCTTGAGTACCCGCGCATCGCGAACACCCAGTACGCCATCCAACCGCTTGCCGATGGCATCACGCCAGCCATCGATACAACGTCCGTGGGCGACGCGGGCATTCAGCGGCGAAGCACGCACATAGCCAGTGGCGACGATACCCGCCGTGAGCGCGCTGCGCTCGGCATCGCTGCCACCAGGATTGACGACGCCGCGAGGCCTGCGCAGGCGCACGGTGAGGCGCCAATACTCACAGGGCGCCGGTGACTGGTTCGCGCGGTACCACGTGAGGCGCAGCGGCCCGGCGATGTGCGCCTCGCCCGCGCGCGGCATGGGCTGGAACAGGAATGCGATATCACCACCGCGGCGCCGGGGCAGATCGGCAATGCGACCCGTGATGACGAGATCGCTACCTTCCAGCCCGGGCTCCAGGCGGTTGGCCATGCGCTGCGTGGCGTGCAGTGCTGCCCAGCAGGCGAACACGAGCATAACCGCAGGCAGGCGAAGCGCCGCGGCGCGCCGTACCGCAAGGACCAGCAGCGCCAGCACGGCCACGGCACACAGGACCGGCACGGAAGGCAGCGCGGGAAACACCTGCACGACGGCGCAGCCCGCGAGCGCGGCGAGGGCGAACGTGCATAACGTGAAGGGGGGCGCGCGAAACGACACGACGGCCTGCGATGGCATGGGGAGATAGCCAGCGTAGGCGGCAACACGCAGGCAATGGCCCTACGCGCCGTGTCAGCGCAGGGCGCTAAACCATGTCAGGTCAATCGCTCCTGCCACGCGAACCGCCGCGATCACCGCGATCACCGCGGCCGGGTGAGCCTTGTGGTGGCCGTTGGCCACTACCCACGTTCGAGGGGGGTGAAGGCCGGTTGCCGCGCCACCCGCCGGGCGGTGACTGCGGTCGGTCCCCGTTCCGCCAACCTCCCGGCGGGGGCGAGCGATCACCGTTGCGCCAGCCACCTGGCGGTGGACGGTGATCATCGCCACGCGAGCCCCAGCCCCCCGGCGGCGGCGGACGACCATGGCCATCACCGTCGCCCCGGCCAGGGCGGTTGTTCCAGCCACCCGGCGGTGGACGGCCATGGCCGTAACGATCGCCGTCATAGCGCCGGCCGTACGCATCGCGGTAAATCACCGTGGTACCGCCGTAACAGCAGCCGCCATAACCGTAGTAACCGTAATCAGGGCCGTCGTAATAGCCCACCCCGCCGCCCACCACCGTGGTCGTGGTTTGCGTTCCGTAATACGCATCCGCACCCGTGCCGTTACGCACGTACCCGTAACCGGGGTCGTAGTAACACCCGGTGAGCGCAAGGCACACCGGTAATGCCAGCAGGGAAAGCGAGAGTCGGCGCATAAGTGCCTCGGCGTGTGTGATTCCCACACTGCGCCGCATTCGTTGAACGCGCGCTAAAAAAGAAAGGGCCGCGAAAGCGGCCCTTTCCCTTCGTTCAGGCGACGCGGATCAGCCCTTGTTCTTCTGCTGATCGCCACGCTCGTGCGCGCTGTTGGAATAACTGGCTTCCGGCGATGGCACCTTGGGCGCGGCCGTCTCGTTACCGGGCTGCGCACCCGGGTTGCCATTGCGGTCGCCCGCGGGCCACGGCGGCGGCTGCCGATCGCGCTCCTTCTTGGCTTCAAGCAGCGCCTGGATGTGCGCTACCGCCTCTTCCTGGGTGATGTGCTGCACCGGCTCGTTCGCCGGTTCCGCCGGCTTGGCCTTTGGTGCAGGGCGCGGACGCGGTGCGGTGCGGGCTGCTTTCGGCGGCGTCGCGACAGGCGCGGCGGCCTTCTTCACCGGCGCCTTTACTGGCGCCTTCCTGGGCGCCGACTTAACGGCGGCAACCTTACCCGCGGCGGCCTTACGGCTTGCGGTCTTCGGTGTGGCGCCCACGGAAACCTTCTTTGCTGCGGTCTTGCGGCTGGCTGTCTTCGGCGCGGTACCGACCGCTACCTTCTTCGCAGCGGCCTTGCGGCCTGCGGTCTTCGGCCGGGAGCCGACCGACACCTTCTTTGCGGCTGCCTTGCGCGCTGCGGTCTTCGGCGCCGCCTTGCGAGCGGCGGCCTTTTTCGCGGTGCGTGCCGGTGCCGCGCCACGCTTCGGCGCCGCTTTCTTCGCGGTCGCTTTCTTCACCGCGGTTTTCCGGGCCGGTGCCTTCTTCGCCGCCGCCTTACGCGGCGCCGTCTTCTTGACGGCCTTCTTCGCCGCGGCCTTGCGTGCCGGGGCCTTCTTCACTGCCTTCTTCGCGGCCGGGCGTGCGACCTTGCGTGCGGTTTTCTTCGTGGCAGCTGCTTTTTTGACCGAGGCTTTCTTTACAGCGGACTTCTTCGTTGCCGATTTCTTCGCCGTGGACTTCTTCGCGGCAGACTTACGGGTGGTTGCCATGCGCTCACTCCTCCTGCGGTAGTAGCCGACGCGAACCGTCCCCCAGCGGGGAAACCCGCGTGCATGCCGGACGATCAATGCGATCAAAAGGATCCGGTAGTCGGATGATCTAACACATGTCGACGGAAGTCACATCAATTTGTCGGAAAAGTTCAGTTCCGAATCAGAAAGCGCCGGGCTGGGAGATCACGTTGAGGAAATGCGAGATCACATCCGGGCGCAGGATGATGGTGAACAACACGCCGTATGCCGCGCCCCACAGGTGAGCGCCATGGTTCACGTTATCGCCGCCACGGCGGTCCATGTAAATCGAATACACCACGAACAGGATGGCGTAGAGGATCGCAGGCATGGGGATGATGAATACCAGGATCTTCGACCAGGGGGCGATCAACACGTAGGCAAACAGCACAGCTGACACTGCACCCGAAGCGCCCAGGCTCGTATAGCCGGCGTTCTTACGGTTCTTCATGTAGGTCGGCAGGATCGAAAACAGCAGCGCGCCGATGTAGAAGGTGACGAAGCCCAGCGGGCCCATCGAGGCGGTGTACAGCTGCTCCATCACCCGGCCGAAGAAGAACAGGGTGAGCATGTTGAAGAACAGATGGCCGAAATCCGCGTGGACCAGGCCGTAACTCACCAGGCGGTAATACTCGCGGCTGCGGTTGATGGCCGGCGGCCACAGTACCAGGTCATCCATGAGGCGACGGTTCTGTAATGCGATGAACGAGACCACACAGGTCACGAGGATAATGAGGATCGTGGTGATCATGCGTGACGACTGCGTCCTGGAAACGGCTAACCAGCGCGCATCTTGGCGGCATCGCGCGGCATTGTGAACCCCGCCGCGCCCCCGATGGGGGCTATCATTCACGACTTCCCCCCCCCTGCCCCACCCCTGCCGATGTCCTCCATCCGATACAAGCAGCTCGATGTCTTCGCCGCCCGCCATGGCGGTGGCAACCCCCTTGGCGTGGTGATCGATGCCCAGGGCTGGTCGGACGAACGCATGCAGCGTTTCGCCCATTGGACCAACCTGGTCGAGACCACCTTCCTGCTCCCGGCGCGTGCCGAAGGCGCCGACTACCGCGCGCGTATCTTCACGCCCAGTAAGGAAATTCCCTTCGCCGGCCACCCCACCATCGGCAGCGCACACGCCGCGTTGGATGCGGGCCTGATCACCCCGGATGCGGCGGGCGTGGTGTGGCAGGAATGCGGCGCCGGCGTGCTTCCCATCCTGGTGGAAGGTACCGGCGCCGACCGCGAATTGTTCGTGCAATCGCCCAGGGCGCGCGTCGTCGGCGATGCCTCGCGCGGCGGTGAATGCCTTTCTAGCGTGCTCTATGGCGTGGCCCTGGGCCCGCTCAAGCCGGCGTGCGTGGAAGGTGGCCGCCGCTGGTGGGTAGCCGAGTTCGCCGATGAAGCGGCGCTACGCGGCTGGCGCCCGGACCACGCGGCCATCCGCGCCCTGGCGCTGGCCACCGATACGCTGGGCCTGTGCATCTTTGCACGCACCCATGAAGGCCTGGCCGTCCGCGCCTTCCCGGCCGGCGTCGGCATCGTTGAAGATCCCGCCTCGGGCGCCGCCAACGGCCTGATTGCCGCTTACGTCGCCACGCATGACACCAGCGGGGCCCTGGCCAAGGGTTATGTCGTCAGCCAGGGCCGCGAAGTAGGCCACGATGCGCGGATCATCATTCGCATCGAAGGTGAGCACGTCTGGGTCGGCGGCCGCACCAACACCATCATCGATGGCAACGTGGACTGGCGCGACGCCTGACCGGTTACGCGCCCACCGCCTCATCCAGGCGCAGGGTGAGGCACTTCGCCGCTCCACCGGATTTCATGTACTCATCGAGGGCCACCTCGATGACCATGAAACCGGCGCCCTCCAGCCGCGAGCGCAGGTTCGCGCTGGCCCGGTTCAGGATAACCACCCGGCCAACATTCACCGCATTGCAGGCGAACTCCACGGCATCGTGCTCATGCACGATGATCCGCTCGGAGGGCGGCACATGCCGTTCGATAAGCGCAAGCGATGCCGCATCGAACGCGGCCGGGAAGTACAGCAGGTAGCCATTAGCCAGCGGGCAGAAGCACGTATCCAGGTGATAGAAGCGCGGATCGGCCAGCTTCAGTGGCAAGACCTCGACATCCAGCAGGCGGGCCAGCGTCGGCGCGGCATCCAGGTCGGAACGGTGGCCATGGCCCATCCACAGGCGGCGGTGGGTGCCGCGATCGAACAGGGCATCGCCGGCGCCTTCGAAGAAGATGCCTTCGGGCAGTTCCACGATATCGAAGCCGTGGCGGGCGAAGAATGCGTGGTTGTGCGGCTCCTCGCCCTTGCGCTCGTCATAGCGGAAGCGGCTGGGCACGAAGGTGTTGCCGAACACCAGGCCGGCATTGGCCGCGAACACCATATCGGGCTGCCCGGCGGCGGGCGGCTGGATCACCACATCGGCGTGGCGCTGCACCGTCTCACGCAGCGCATCCCACTGGCGCTCGGAGCGCTCGCTGGTGGTGTCGTGCACATGGCCGGTCATCCAGGGATTGATGACGTAGCTGACCTCGAAATACGTGGGGGCGCACATCAGGATGCGAGGCACCGTGCGCTCGAAGGTCGGGGTCGTTTCTGCCATGGAAGCCGTGCGCCTTGACGGGGGAACGAGCCCCCATCATGGCAGAACGGCGCGGTGACCCGTCAAGCCAGGCCGTGCAGGATGTCCGTGACCGACTTCGACGAGAAATGCAGTTCCTTCAGGGCTTCCTCCAGCGAATCGCGCGAGTTCACCTCGCTCTCCACTTGCTCGCCGACACTGGCGGGTGACACGTGGACGAATCGCGGGCCGTCCTGGTAAGCAATACCCTCATCGTGGACGGTCTGCTTGGTCAGCACCTTGAAGGTACCGTCGTTCGACTCGCGTACGGTCACCGCCCGGCCCTCGTGCTGGCCCTCGTACACCGTTTTCCAGCTTGCAGTCATGTTTTCTCGCCTGGGAAGCCGCACAACATCGTGCCGCCTGATTGTCGCCAACCCGGCGGCCTAGCGATTGTGAAGACGTGCGTAAAAACGCTCTAACGCTTCAATCCTTCAGGTTGGCCCGGGCGGCCGCCACGCGGGCCAGGCCGGCCCAGTCGATATCGCCATCGCCACGGCCCAGTGATTCCAGCAGGGCATCGTGCAGCACGCTCGCGACGGGCATGGGCACGCGCCTGGCCTCGGCCGCGGCGCGGGCCAGGCCCACATCCTTGAAGCCCAGGCTGAGCTTGAACCCGACTGGCTCGTAGCGGTTCTCGGCGATCATGCCGCCGTAGATCTTGTACACCGGGGCGGAGAACAGGGTGCCCTGCATGACGTCGAGGAAATCCTTCGCCTCCACGCCATAGGAACGGGTCAGCGCACTAGCCTCGGCCATGCTCTCGATCGCTGCACCGATCAGGAAGTTGCCACCGATCTTCACCACGGCGGCGCGGATCGGATCATCGCCCATGGGCCACACCTTCGCCGCCAGCAGCTCGAGCAGCGGCTGCACCTTCGCGATGGCCTCGGGCTTGCCGGAAGCCACCATGTTCAGCTCGCCAGCAGCGGCCACGGCCGGGCGTCCGAACACCGGGGCGGAGACGAAGCCGACGCCACGAGCCTCGTGGCTGTCAGCGAGCTCCTGCGCCAGCGCCACCGAGATGGTGGCGTGGTTGACGTGCACGGCGCCGCGCGCGAGCGCCTCCAGCACCCCGCCGCTACCCAGGATCACGTCACGCACGGCCGCATCGTTGGCCAACATGTTGTGGACGACCTCCGCGCCCTTCGCCGCTTCCGCGGGCGTGGCGGCTACACTGGCGCCCTGCTCTGCCAAGGGTTTGGCCGCGTCGGCACTGCGGTTCCACACCACTACCTCGTGGCCACCCTTGATCAGGTTCGCGGCCATGCCCGCGCCCATGCTGCCCAGCCCGATAAAACCGATACGCATTGCGAATGCTCCTGTTTAGAGGGCCTGGCCGGCGGCGTGGCCGGACGCCCAGGCCCACTGGAAGTTGTAGCCGCCGAGGTGGCCCGTGACATCGAGCACTTCGCCGACGAAGTACAGGCCCGGCTGGCGTTTGGACATGAGGGTGGCGGACGAGACCTCATCGGTATCGACACCCCCCAGGGTGACTTCGGCCGTGCGGTAGCCTTCCGTGCCGCTGGCGACCAGCGGCCAATCCTGCAACTGTGCCGCAATGTCCTTCAATTCGGCGTCACGGTACTGGCGCATGGGCTTGCTGGGGATCCATACCTCGCACAGCCGTTCGGCCAGGCGGCGCGGCAGCAGGCCAGAGAGCACCGTGCGGAACTCGGCCGCCGGGCGCTCCTCGCGGCCAGCGCGCAAGGCCTCGTAGCCATCCGTACCGGGCAACAGATCCAGCCGCAGATCCACCCCGGGCTCCCAATACGACGAGATCTGCAGGATGGCGGGGCCACTGATGCCGCGATGAGTGAACAGCATGGCGTCACGGAAGGTGGCGCCATTGGCCCGAGCCTCGATGGGCAATGCCACGCCTGCCAGGCCATCGTAGCGTTCCTGGTGCTTACCGCTCAGGGTGAGCGGCACCAGGCCGGCCCGCACGGGCAATACCGAGTGACCGAACTGCTTTGCGACGTCGTAGCCGAAGCCGCTGGCCCCCAGGCTGGGGATGGAAAGACCGCCCGTGGCGATGACCAGCGACGGCGCGCGCACGTGGCCCAGGGGCGTATCGCAACCGAACCCGCCCTCGGCCGCCTTCATCCGCTGCACCGCCGTGTTCAGCTCCACGCGCACGCCCGCGGCGGCGCATTCATCGAGCAGCATGCGCACGATGAGCTTGGAGGATTCGTCGCAAAACAGCTGGCCGGGGCTTTTTTCGTGGTACTTGATCCGGTGCTTCTCGACCATGTCGATGAAGTGCCAGGGGGTATACCGGGCCAGGGCCGATTTGCAGAAATGCGGGTTGCGGCTGAGGAAATTGGCAGGCGTGGTGTTGGTATTGGTGAAATTGCAGCGCCCGCCGCCGGACATGAGGATCTTTTTGCCGGCCTTGTTGGCGTGATCGACCACGAGCACCCGCCGGCCGCGCTGGCC
This sequence comes from Luteibacter sp. 621, assembly GCF_050435445.1. NCBI lineage: Bacteria > Pseudomonadati > Pseudomonadota > Gammaproteobacteria > Lysobacterales > Rhodanobacteraceae > Luteibacter > Luteibacter sp. 621. The sequence continues at coordinate 12,793 of NZ_JBNDKI010000002.1, forward strand.
AGCGACGATGGCGGTCATCAGCCCGGCGGCGCCTGCGCCGATGATGATGGCATCGTATTCCATGGGTGGGGGCCTGCCTGGTGGTGCAAACGCATATGGTAGCCGGGTCGCGTAAACTTGTCGGCTGTAACCCCTAGCGAGGATTTTTCCCCATGCCTTCTTTTGACATCGTTTCGGAAGTCGACAAGCACGAATTGAGCAATGCGGTGGACCAGGCGAACCGTGAGGTTTCGAACCGTTTTGACCTTAAGGGGACGGGGGCGAAGTTCGAGCTGGAGGAAAACGTGATCACGCAGAAGGCGGAGAACGAATTCCAGATCAAGCAGATGCACGATATTTTGCGTGCGCGCCTGGCGGCCCGGCAGATCGACCTGCGGGCGCTGGATGTGGGCAAGGTGGAGACGAACCTGGCGGAGGCGCGCCAGAAGGTGACGGTGAAGCAGGGTATTGAGCAGCCGGTCGCGAAGAAGATCATTGCGAAGATCAAGGAAGCGAAGCTGAAGGTGGAAGGCCAGATCAATGGCGAGAAGGTGAAGGTCACCGGCAAGAAGCGCGATGACCTGCAGGACGCGATCGCCCTGCTCCGCAAGTCCGATTTCGAACTGCCGCTGCAGTTCGAAAACTTCCGCGACTAAGGGCTCGCCTTCGGCCTCGCGCAAGCTGATCGGTTCATTCGCTTTCGCGAATGCATGTGACCAGCGGCGTTCGCCGCCTCGCTCGTTAGGGCTTGAGGCGAAGAGCCGTCGGGGCCCACCCTCGCTGCTCAGAGTTGATGGATGGGAGAGCCGCGGCGTTGTTTGCGATCGACGTGCGCCTTCCTGGTGAAGACCGTCTTTACCGCTGCCGCGCTGACCTGCAGGCTGGTGATGGGGCCATTGGTGACGGCGAGTCCGGCGCAGGTGGCGACGACGTGTACGGCCGCTGCCGAGTGAGGCGATATAGCGCCAGCGCTACGCTGCGTGGCCGTGCGCAGGCGCGCTCCTACAGGGCCGGGCGTGTGAGCGACGAGCTCGCCGGCACGCAACCTCAGTGATGAAAAGAGCCGTCGGTGCCCACCCTCGAGGCGAGTTTCGGAGGCGAGGGTGACGGGAGGGAATAGCCCGCAGGGGGACGGCCATGGAGGGCCGTTCCTTTTTGACGAGACAGGACGTCTCGTCGAAAAGCCCCTCACGGCACCCGGTTCGCGGCCGTAGGCCAAATAAGTACACGGCCGCGGAGCGGCATCCTTATCGAACGCTGGAGACCTGTCTGAGCAGCGAGGGTGGGCACCGACGGCTCTTGCCCTCAACACCACCAGAACAAGGCGGCGCAAGCCGCTGGTTACACGCATTCGCAAAGCGAATGAACCGCTTAAAGCCCAGCAATACGGCTACGGTTACGCCCGTCGTTCTTCGCCTCGTACAGCGCCTCATCCGCGCGGCCAAGCAGCGAATTCAGCGACTCCGGTGCGCGCCACATCGCCACGCCCGCACTCACCGTAATCCGGATACGGTAATCCCCGTGCACGATCACCTGCGATGCCAACGCATGGCGCACCCGCTCCGTAATATCCAGCGCATGCTCCGCCAGCGCCCCCGGCAAACACAGGATGAACTCCTCGCCGCCAAAACGCCCCGCCAGGTCATCCGCACGGCACATCGACGAAATCACCCGCATCGTCTCCCGGATCACCGTATCTCCCGCCAGGTGCCCGAACGTATCGTTCACCGTCTTGAAGTCGTCGATATCCAGCAACACCATGCTGAACGGAATACCATCCGTCGCCGCGCCCTGGCGCACCCGCTCCGCCTGCTCCAGGAACCGGCGACGGTTCAACGAACCGGTCAGCTCATCCGTACCCGCCAGGTGATCCAGGCGCTCGTTCGCCGCCTTAAGGTCGCGTGTGCGCGCCTCCACCTGCGCCTGCAATAGCTCCGCCCGGCGGCGCAGGAACAGCGTGCGCAAATACACCAGGCCAAAGAACATCGCCACCGCCACTGCCACGCCCAGCAACAGCGTCCACGGGCTCTCATACCAGCGCGGCACCACTTCCACCCGCACCGACGTCTCGATCGTGCGCGCATCCAGCCCGCGCATCGTCGCCCGCAGGCGCAGCGTGTACGTGCCGCTGGCCAGGTTCGTATAGATGGCGCTGGGCGGGATGCCACGTGCCACTTCATTCCACGCCGAATCCGCCTCATCCATGCGGTACGCGTAATGGGTCTCCTGCGGTGCGCGGAAATCGAGCAGCGCGAAGTCCACGCGCAGGTTGCGGCCATCGCCATCCAGCTTGATCCGGCCACCCTCGGCCGGCAACGACGCCAGCGGCACGGATTTATCGTTCATCGCAATGTGCGTCACCGCCAGGCGCGGCGTCGCAACTTCGGGCGCCACCCAATAGGGGCGAATCACCGTCAGGCCGCCCAGGCCACCGAACATCAGTTCGCCGCCCGGCGCTTCCGCGGCAGCGCGGTGGATATAGCTCGGGATGCGCAAGCCGTCGCGAATACCCAGGTCGAACACCCGATGGCTCGCGGCATCCACCATCGCCACGCCGTTGGCCATGGATGCCCACACGCGATCATCGTGATCGACCAGCAGCGCGTTGATCTTGGTGTTCACCAGGCCCTCGCGGGCACCGATCAGGCCGAAGCGGAACGGGCCGCGCTCCTGGAAATCATCCAGGTACGCAATACCGCCGAACGTACCGAGCCACAGCCGGTGGTGCGAATCGAACGCCATCGAGCCGGTGTAATCCTGCGGCAGGCTCTTCGGATCCGCCGGCTCATGGCGGATGTTCACGAAGCCCGGTTCACCGTCATACGCGATGCTGATACCGCTGATGGTGGCGAACCACCACGAGTGCGCCATCCGCACGATGTGCCGTACCTGGTCACCGACCAGGCTGTGCGGGTCCTTGTCGTCGTGACGCATCTGGCGCAGCTCGCGCGACACGGTGTTGTAGCGGAACAACCCATCATACGTGCCGATGAGCAGATCGTTACCATCGCGCTGCATGGAAAGGATGAGCCGGCCGTCGAGCGACGGGATCATGGAGCTCTGCAGCGCAAAGCTGTTCGGGTCGATGCGCGACACACCCTGCGCACCCGCCCAGATCGAACCATCCGGTGCCACGACGAACGCCTGTACATCGCGTTCGGCCTGTTCACCGCCCAACTGCAGGTGGCGCATGCCGCCCGTGGCCAGGTCCAGCACGTCGATGCGGCCCATGCCCAGGCCAAGCCAGATGCGCCCGCGTGGATCGACGAAAACGGAATGCACGTTCGCGTTCGACAACGTGTGCGATTGCAGCGGCGAAGGCAGTACCGAGAAGACCTTGCGGCCGTTCGGATCGTAATGCGCCGCGCCGAGCTCGGTCGCGACCCAGATATTTCCCGTGCGGTCCTGGAAAATATCGCGGGTGATATCGCCCGGTAGCGACGAGGCCATCGCCGCGTCGTGCGAAAGCCCACGCAGCTGCCCGGTGTTGAAATCGTAGGTGACGACGCCCGCGCCATCGGTCGCTGCCCACAGCACGTGTTCGGGCGTTTCACGGAATGCGCGGATCGTGCGCCGCCGCGCCACGCCGCCCTTGCCCGAATAACCCGGCACCGAATGGGCATGCCAGTCGGCCGTCACGTACACCGCACCCGATTGGCCGGTGCCGATCCACATGCGCGACTGGCTGTCCTGGTAAAGCGCCCAGACCTGGTCGTGCAGGATCGGATCGATCTCGGGATCAGTCGACACCACGCGCTCGAAATGGCCACCCGGCTTGCGGACGAACACGCCATTATCGAGGCCAAGCCAGAGGTTGCCGGCACGGTCCTCACTCACGGCGAACGTGCGCGGCACCATGGAGGGATCATCCCCCGGCTGCCCCGAGACGCGCGTGATCACACCGGTGGAGAGCTGGAGCTTATCGAGGCCGCCTTCGGTGGCGATCCAGAACACATCCGGATCGCGCGAGCGTGCGATCGCGAAGATCTTGCCGTTGGCGGTGCCACCCTTCCCCACCGGGTACAGGTGAAAGCGCACGGTCTTCGGATCGAAGCGCAACAGCCCGCCGGCATTAGTGCCCACCAGCAGGCCGCCATCGTCCAGCGGCATCAGCGCACGCACATATGCATCGGGAAGTACCGCGCCACCGTAGGAATCCGGCTCCTGGCCGAACACCTGCATGCGGTACCCGTCGTACCGCGCCAGGCCTCCGAACGTACCGATCCAGATGACCCCGGCCTTGTCCTGCACGATGGCCGTGGTAGTCGAGTGCGGCAACCCATCGGCCACGCCCACCGAATCGAACCACGCCGTTTCGTAGGCCGCCCACGGATCAACGCCTACCTTGGGCGCCACCTGCGCGGCGACACCGCCGATGCACAACACAGAGGTGACAAACAAAGCCAGCAGGGCGCGCAACAGCAGGAAGCGGAAGGGCCGGTGCGGACGCTCAGCCTGCATAAGCCATCGAAGGGTCGAGGTAACGGCTGAATGCGTCAGCCGTCATGGGGCGTGCGAAGAAATAGCCCTGGCCGACATCGCAGCCCAGGCCGCGCAGCCAATCGGCCTGCGCTTCGGTTTCCACGCCCTCGGCAATGGTCCGCATGTTCAGTTTCTTGGCAAGGCTGACAATCGCCTCGGTAATCTCGCGGTCGGCCAGGTTTGAATCGCTACCACGCACGAAGCTCTGGTCGATCTTGATGGTGCCCACCGGCAGTTCGCGCAGGTGGCTGAGGTTCCAGTAACCCGCGCCGAAATCGTCGATCAGCAGATCGAACCCGTGCGAGCGCAGCTTCACCAGCTGGCGCAGGGTTTCCTCCGGCTCGCGCATGGCCGTGGATTCGGTCAGCTCGAAACGGATGCGCGTCGGGTCCACGCCGAACGAGCGGACGACACGATGCAGCGTTTCGACGAAGGCCGGCCGGCTCAACTCGTGCATGGAAAGGTTGATTGCCACGTAATCGACGTGGCGATCGGCGGTATCCCAAAGCTGCACCTGCGCCAGCACGGCGCGCAGCACGTACTCGCCCAGCGCATGGATTAGCCCCGAGCGCTCGGCCACCGCCACGAAGACTGAGGGCGGGACATCGCCGCGCACCGGGTGGTGCCAGCGGGCGAGCGCCTCCACCCCGGCGAGCGTGCCGTCGCGCAGGTTGCGCTTGGGCTGGTATTCCACGTTCAGCTCGCCACGCTGCAGGGCTTCGCGCAGCTCGACGGTGAGCGCCAGGCGCTCGCGGGCGGCCTCGAGCATGCCCTCTTCATAAAAGCGGAAATCGGCCTTGCCGGTCTCCTTCACCGCGTACATGGCGGCATCCGCATTGCGGATGAGCGCCCCGGCCTCGCGGCCATCCTGCGGGGCAATGGCGATACCGATGCTGGGGCTCACGGCGACGAGCTGGCCTGCGACACTGACCGGCTGCGAGACCAGGTCGAGCACCTTGCGGCACACCCGCACCAGGTTCTCCATGCCACCGTAGGACTTCACCACCACGACGAACTCATCGCCGCCGAAGCGCGACACGGTATCGCGCTCGCGCACGCTGCTGCGCAGGGACGTGGCGACGGCCCTCAGGAAGGTATCGCCCGCCTCGTGGCCCAGGGTGTCGTTGATCGATTTGAAGCCATCCAGGTCGATAAACATGACGGCCAGCATGCTATCGCGCGGCTCTTTCAGGGCCTCTTCCAGCTCATGCATGAGAAACGCACGGTTGGGCAGCCCGGTCAGGGTGTCGTGGTAAGCGTGGAACTGCAGGGCCCGGCGGGCCTCCTCACGCGGATCCTTCAGCCGGGCGTTCAACTTGCGGCGCTGGGCCACGAGCATGCCGATCACCAGCGAAGCGACCGCGCAGACCACGACCAGGGTCACCAGCCAGCCAAAACCGGCGCCGCTGGTGCTGAATCCGGAACAGCCAGCCCCGCCCGACCCCGTGAAGGGCCAGCGTGCGCAGTTCGAGACGGCATGGTGCATGCCGTTTTCGACGCTAATTGTCAGCACGCCTCGCTCCGGCCCGGCATTGCCAGGCGCTGGGACCAACCAAACATTGTGACCTCGCCGAGGAGCCTGGGGATAGCCCGGACGCGGTACGACTCATCCGTGTCTTATCGGCCATGGGCGCTCCCAACTTTAATGCCCCTGCGATACCGCATCCCGCCGTCTTCACATGTCGTGAGATCGGCGGGTCCGGTACGCATGATGCTGTCTCGGCGAAAAAACGCAATCCGTGCCGTTCGTCCCGTACCGGTCAGCGGCCCTTGGCGGGCGGCGCCAGGTAGGTATCGAACCAGGCCAGCGCCCGCGCCAGCACGTCGCGGCGGCTGGCATCCCGGGCAAAACCGTGGCCTTCGCCGGGATAAACCACCAGCGAGGTCGGCACGCCCTGGGCGCGCAGGGCGTGCCAGAACTCGAACGACTGCGGGGCCGGGGTCTCGGCATCGCGTTCGCCCACCACCACCAGGGTGGGGGTTTTCACGTTCTTGATGTAGTTGATGGCGGAACTCTTGCCGTAAACGCCCGGATCGTCATACACCGAGGCGCCGAAATACGGCTTCATCCACTGGTCGATCAGGTTCTGGCCGTAATAGCTCTGCCAGTTGGAGATGCCGGCGCCCGCCACGGCCGCCTTGAAGCGGTTGGTCTGGGTCACGCCGAACATGGTCATGAAGCCGCCATAGCTCCAGCCGGTCAGGCCCAGGCGCTTGTCATCCACCGGGTGGTTCTTCTCGATCGTATCGACACCGGCCAGCACATCGCGCAGGTCGCCATAGCCGAAATCCTTGCGGTTGGCCTGCACGAAGGCTTCGCCCTGGCCATAGCTGCCGCGCGGGTTGGGCATGAACACGAAGTAGCCCAGGGCCGACAACGGTGCGGCGCCGTAGCCGCTGCCGGGCCAGCGCGGGAGCACCGCCGCGGCCGGGCCGCCGTGGATCGATACGATCATGCCGTAGCGCTTGGCCGGGTCGTAGTTGGCCGGGTACAGCAGCCAGCCCTGCACGTCGTTGCCTTCGTTTTTCCAGGTGATGGATTCGGCCTTGCCCCACGACGGCTTCAGCCCCGCGTTGAACGAGGTCACGGCGACCGGGGCGGCCTTGGCCGCAAGGTCGGCTACGTGCACCTCGTACGGCTTATCGAACGAGCTGGCGATGAACGCCGCGTGGCTGTTGTCCTGGCTCAGCGAAAGCGACATGGAAAGGCGGCCATCGCCCATCGACATGGGCAGGTCGAACAAGGTGGTCGGCGTGGCGGCACCCTCGGCCGGCACGGCATAGCTGGACACGCGGCTGGCACCGGCCACCTGCTCGGACACAATGAGCTGGTCGTTGCCGCTCCACGACAGCCACACCGGCGTCGTGTGGGTGCCTGGGGTGATGTCGGTCGGCGCGCCGCCGGCCACCGGCACGGTCCAGATATCGCCGCCGGTGGAGCCCTGGTCACTCATCAGGCCGCCGATGAAGGCAATGCGCGAACCATCCGGGGAGAAGCGCGGCACCGCGACCTGCAAGTCCTTCAGCGCGCCCTGCAGCTTGTTCGTATCAAGGATGACATTGCCTTTCGCGCCAGCGCTGGCCGGTTGGACGTAAAGCTCGGCCACCCACCAGTTGTTGTCGCCCGGCGGCTCGGCGGCCACGTAGGCCAGCTGCTTCGCATCGGCGGAAAGCGCGTATTCGTAGACATGCAGGCCGGCCGGCGTGAGCACGCGTACAGCACCGCCCTTCGCATCGACCGTCGCCACCTGCTGCACTTCGAGGCCTTCTACGCCGATCTCGCCCAGCTGCGGCTTGGCCGCCGCGGTGGCGCTGGCGCGGCGGGTCGCGTTCGGCACGTAAAGGAAGGCGAGCTGCTTGCCATCGGCCGACCACTCCAGGCCGCTGACGTAGCCGGTGAGGTGGGTCAGGCGCTGCGGTGGTGCCTTGGTGGTAGTGTCGACCACCTGGATATCGTTCTGCTTGCCCTCCTCCACGCCCGCGGTCTTGCCGGCACAATCGGAGAGGAAGGCCAGGTGCTTCGAATCGGGCGCCCAGGCGACGCTGGTTTCGCTGCAGCCCTTCGCGGCGGTCACGCGGCGCGCGTTGCGGCCATCGGCATCGGCCACCTGCAGCACCGGCTTGCCATCGGTCTTCACCGCCCAGGCCAGGTGCTTGCCATCGGGCGAGAGCGCCACCGATTCGACGGTGCGGACCTTGCCCAGGTTCTCCAGGATGGCGGCGATGCGCGGATCGTCAGCTTTCGGGGCGGGTTCGGCCTGTGCGGCAGTGACACAGGCAAGCGCGACGGCGGCGGCGATCCAGGTTGTACGCATCGGTTTGGCTCAGGATGTTCAGGAGCCGTGAAACCTAGCACACCTCCCGGGCCCGACCGAACTGCCGGTCGTCCTGCCCGTTGCTGTAGGAGCGCGCTTGCGCGCGATGGGTGCGCGCCGTAACCCCAGATCGCGCGCAAGCGCGCTCCTAGAAGGGCGGGTGCCAGGCCGGGCTGGTCAGACCAGGAGGTTCTTGAACTCCGTGTTCCGCTCGAACCAGCGCACAGCGTAAGAACATGCCGGGTGCACCTTCCAGCCGTTGTGGGCCGCCACCTCCACCGCCTTGCGGGTAAGCAGGTTGGCGATGCCGCGACCGGCCACCGGCTCGGGCACGCCCGTGTGGGTGATGGTCATGGTCTTGCCGTCCAGACGGTAGTCGAGTTCACACTCACTGCCATCCACGTTCACCAAAAACACCGTATTGACCCGGTCGTGGGTAATTTCCAGCGGTTTCGGGTTCGCACTCATCGTCGTTCTCTCCAAGCCAGCAGCAGCGCCGTTTCGCATTCTGTCGATGGACCGGGCGCTAAGGTCACCGAGTGCAGAGCATGCGCGCCTTCACGTACACAATCCATCACCCACCGGAGAACCACCATGCAGAAATGGGGCAAGGCAGTCTGGACAGGCAACATCAAGGAAGGCCAGGGACTTATCTCGAGCCAGACCGGGGTACTCAAGGATGCACCGTACGGCTTCGCATCGCGTTTCGAGGATGGCCCGGGCAGTAACCCGGAGGAACTGCTGGGCGCCGCGCACGCCGCGTGCTTCACCATGGCGCTGTCGCTCATGCTGGGTAACAACCACCTCACGGCCGACCGGATCGAAACCCGTGCCGACGTGACCCTGGCCAAGGATGGCGAAGGCTTCAGCATCACCAAGGTGCACCTGACGACCAAGGCCAAGATCCCCGGCACCGACCAGGCGACGTTCGCCGAGATCGCCAAACAGGCGAAGGAAGGCTGCCCGGTCTCCAAGGTCCTGAAAGCCGAGATCACGATGGACGCCACGCTGGAGGCGTAAACTGCCCGCGCTGCCGGGTTCGCCCGGCGGCGCTTCCGGCAGCAAGGGACCCGAACGCACGTGCTTATCGTCCACGAACACGGCCAACACGAACGCCCGACCATCTGGCATGCGGGCATGGGCAAGCCCAAGGCGCCCATCTGGATCGACCTGCTGGAACCCAGCGACGACGAACGCCGCTGCGCCGCCGAGATCACCGGCCTGCGCGTACCCGAGCGCTCCGATATCGTGAACCTGGCGCTCTCCAGCCGCATCCGCACGGATGACGACGCCATGTACCTATCGATCCCCTACTTCGCCGACACGAACAACGGCCACGCCGCGCAACCGGTGGGCATCGTGGTGACCAACCATGTGCTGATGACGCTGCGCTTCACCGAATCGCCGGCGTTCGACCTGGCCAATGCCAGTTGCGAGCACCAGAAGTGGGAATCCAGCGCCGATGTGCTGGCCACGTTGATCGAAGCGATCGTGAACCTCGGCGCGCAACGCATGGAAGATGTCTCCGCGGAACTGAAGAAGCTTTCCGACCGGGTGTTCACTCCTGAGCGCCTGGGTACGCCCGTGCTTCGCGACTGCATGTTGGAGGTGGGCCGCCTGGAAGGCATGCAGGCGCGCAACCGCTCCTCGATGCTTGGGGTGCAGCGCATCGTCTCGTTCGTACGGGCGAAGAAGCCCGACTGGATGGCCGATGCGGTGGAAGTGCGCCTGCGCGTGGTGGACCACGACCTGCGCACGCTGGATGAGTTCGACGACCAGCTCACCAACAAGCTGCAATTCCTGCTCGATGCCACCCTGGGCTTCATCAGCACCGATCAGAACCACGTGATGAAAGTGCTGACGGTCACCTCCGTCGCCACCATTCCGCCGCTGATCCTGGCTGGCATCTGGGGCATGAACTTCAAGGACATGCCCGAGCTCAACTGGCACTGGGGCTACCCCATGGCGATCGGCGTCATGCTCATCAGCATGGCGCTGCCCGTGCTGTTCTTTAAGTGGCGTGGCTGGTGGTCGGGGGACTAAAGCATGCTCGGCCACCTGCTACGCCCTGCCACCGCGCCGATCCGGCGCTGGGTCATGACCGCGTTCCCCAAGCCGCCTTCGGGCGGGATCGATTACGAGCACCCGGCGGGTGACCCGGGCCTGTTCGGCCCCGATTCGGTCACGTGGCGCATCCATAACGATTTCTGCGGCATGCTGGCCGGCGGGCTGTGCGCGCTGTACCTGCAGACCCTGCACCCACGCGCGCTGGCGGGCGTGTGGGATCACTCGAACTTCCGCACCGACCTCGTCGGCCGACTGCGCCGCACCACCGCGTTCGTGGGTGGAACCACCTACGCGCCCACGGCGGAAGCCCACCGGATGATCGCGCACGTGCGTGGCATCCATGCGCAGGTGCGTGGCGTCGATGAGGCTGGCGCGCCCTACTCCGCCGACGACCCGGACCTGCTCACCTGGGTGCACGTCAGTGAAATGGCGAGCTTCCTGGCCGGGTTCCGCACGTACGGCCCGATGGCGGTACCCCGGGCGATGGCCGACGCCTATTTCAATGAAACCCGCCGGGTTGCGGAAGCACTGGGCGCACGCGATGTGCCCGGGTCCGTTGCCGCGATGGATGACTACGTACGCGATGTCATCCCCACCCTCGCCTACACCGAGCGCACGCGCGTGGTGCTCGAGGTACTGGCCGACCTGGACCTACCGGTCCCCCTGGCCGGGCTCTCGCGCGATGTGTTCCTGCATGCGGGCGCGCACCTGTTGCCTGCGTGGGCCAGCGAACTGCTGCGCCGCACCCCGGCCGACCAGCTAAAGGGGCGCATGGCCGCCGCGACCCTGCGCGGCATGGCGCCCCTGTTCCGTGCGGCGCTGAACGAAGGCGTCGCCACCCGCTCCTGCCGCCGCGTCGGCGTCGACCGCGGGATCCTCACAACGTGGCCCAGGGCCACCGTGTAGGAGCGCGCTTGCGCGCGATGGGTGCTCGCGGCAAGAACCATCGCGCGCCAGCGCGCTCCTACAGGGGCTCTCCTGATATGTGAAGGCCATCCTATGAGACCTGCATCGCAGTTCTCACCCATTCGTGAGAAATTGCATTAAAGTTGTTGGCTTGCCGGTCGCTATACGTAAGTAAGGGGAAGTGGGCAGCTTCCCGGTGCGTCGCGATCACCAGGCCTGACAGGGGGCCTTCTCGGGGGAGGATGGGTTCGGTGCGACTTCTTACGTTCAACGGCGGCCATGGGGTCGCGGGCACGGGCCTGCTGTGACGGCGCCCTGGCATTCGCTCGCCGGTGGCATGCCGGAATCCCGGCTGCTCGCCTCCGTGGCCGAGTTCACCCATCACCGCGATATCGATGCACTGGATCACAGCCTGGTGCTATCCATGGCCGAGCTGGTGGCGGTGAAGAACGTCACGCTATGCAAGGCGGGCGATAGCCTGCAACACCCGGTGGAATCGCTCACCGTGTGCACGCGCAACGACGATGGCCGCTGCGTGGTGGAAGCCGTGGAGCCCATGCGCGATGGCGACCCGGTGGACACGATCGTGTGCGCCATGGAAACGCTGGAAGTCATATCCGATGTGACCGACGAGGGGCGTTGCCGCCTGGTGGTGCCGATCATCCGCGAGCATGTCGCCATTGGTGCGCTCATGCTCGAAGCCGACGACACGCTGGATAACGTGCGGGTGATGGTGGAGGGCTTTGCCCGTATCTACGCCAACTACATTGCCCTGCTCAACGAGAGCGAGCGCGACAAGCTCACCGGCCTGTACAACCGCCGCAGCTTCGAACAGCGCCTGCAGCGCCTCCTGAAGCTGCAACGCCAACGCGCCCGCGTGCTGCGCAAGGATGAAGAGCGCCGCCTGGCCTGTGACGACGTCGCGCAGATCTACCTCGCCATCCTCGATATCGACCACTTCAAGCGGATCAACGATACCTGGGGCCATGTCTATGGCGACGAGGTGATCCTGATGCTCGCCCAGCAGATGCGCGCGTGTTTCCGCCAGAACGACGTGCTGTTCCGGTTCGGCGGCGAAGAATTCGTGATGCTGATCGCCTCGGAAGACGAGGCCGCGGCCGCCGGTGCTCTGGAACGGTTCCGTGAGCACGTGGCGAACTGGGCGTTTCCGCAGGTCGGCCACGTCACCGTGAGCATTGGCTATGCGCGCATCAGTGAGAACGACTACCCCGAGATCGTGCTCGATCGCGCCGACAAGGCGCTTTACTACGCCAAACAGAATGGCCGGAACAGCGTGCAGGGTTTCGAAACGCTGACCGAACGCGGCCAGCTGGGCGCGCCGGTGGCACTGGGTAGTATCGATCTGTTCTAAGCCAGTGGCGCGCTGCGACAACAGCCGTCCTTTAGGAGCGTGCTCGCGCGATCCACGCTGCGGCAACGCCCATCGCGTGCAAGCACGCTCCTACACACGCAACCCTGTAGGAGCGCGCTTGCGCGCGATCCGATGTGCGATATCGCCCAGGCTTACTTCACCACACCGCACGCAATGCGATCCCCGCCACCGCCCAGCGGTTTCGGCTGGTCGGCGTAGTTATCGCCACCGGCGTGGATCATCAGGGCATGGCCCTTCAGCGTGGCCAGGCTCTTCAGGCGCGGCGCGGTCACCGCCGTGGTGTCCGTGCCATCGGCGCCCACGGTGATCTTCGGCAAATCGCCTTCATGGCCGGCGGCCGACTCCGGGCCCTCGTGCTTGCCGGTGTGTTCCGGATCGAAGTGGCCGCCCGCGGCCAGCGCAGCGCCCTTCTTGCCATCCTTCTCGCCCGGGGCGCAGCTCGGCTTCTCGTGCAGGTGGAAGCCATGCTCGCCAGGTGGCAGGCCCTTCAAGTCCGGCGTGAAGACGAGGCCGCCGGCGCTTTCGCTGACGGTGACCGAGCCCACGGACGTACCCGTGCCATCGGTCGAGACCATGGTCATCGGCACGGTCACGCTCTTGTCGGCGGCCTGCGCGGCGCCACACACCAGCAGCCCTGCGGCGATCAGTACGATCTTTCTCATCTTGCTCTCCCAGCGTTGGATAAGGCGTAGCCCGGGATACTGCACCGGGCGTGCACGTCGCGTCCACAGGCGGCCGCAACACCTGTAGGAGCGCGCTTGCGCGCGATTAACGCTTCCGCGAGCACCCATCGCGCGCAAGCGCGCTCCTACAGGGTCCCGAAGATCGTGTTGATGTCGTCCTGGGTCAGCAGGCGCCATTTGCCGGGTTCCAGGCCACCCAGCGTGAGCCCGCCAAGGGCGACGCGCTCCAGGGTTTCGACGTGGTTGCCGACGGCAGCGAACATGCGGCGCACCTGGTGGTAGCGGCCCTCGGTGATGGACAGGCGCACGTGGCGTGGGCCAAGCACCTCAAGCGTTGCGGGCTCCAGCGGATCGGTTTCGCCCTCGAGCATGAGCGTGCCCGCGGCGAACAGCTCACCTTCGTTGCCAGCCAGGTCTTCGGCGAGCGTGGCTTCGTACACCTTCGCCAGCGCGCTCTTCGGCGAAATGATTTTGTGCAGCAGCTGGCCATCGTCAGTGAACAACAGCAGGCCCGAGGTATCCCGGTCCAGCCGGCCCACCGTGGAAAGCACCGGATTACGCACGCCAAAGCGCGGCGGCAGCAGGTCATACACCAGCCGGCCCACATCCTTGCGCGAACAGGTGAAGCCGGTGGGCTTGTTGAGCATCAGGATCAGGCCCTGCGGCGGATCGAGCGGCTCGCCCTCGAAGCGCACGTCGGCGTGTTCCACCTTGTCGTCGGCGTAAAGCACCTCACCGGAGGCATCAGTGACCAGGCCTTCGCGGAAGAGCTGAGCCACCTGCTTGCGGCTGCCGTAGCCGAGGTTGGCGAGAAGACGTACGAGTTTCATCAGCGGGGATCCTTAGCTTCTATCACCTTGAAACCATCGCGCTCGACCACGGTACGTACTTGCCCGAAGCAAGCACCCAGCGTGGCCTCATAAGCGAGATGGCGGTTGGCGACCATCCAGAAGCGGCCACCCGGCGTCAGTGCGCGGGCAGCGGTAGCGATAAAGGCACGGCCCAGATCAGGTTGATCGGCACGGCCCTGGTGGAAAGGCGGGTTGGAGACGATGGCGTCGTAACGGCCGTCGATGCCGAGGGTGACATCGTGCCATTCAATACGCGTGGCGATGTCGCGGCCACTACGCGCCACGGCAGCGGCGATGTTGGCGCGGGCCGGTTCAATGGCGCGGCCTTCGGCTTCGAACAGATCGACCGACGTAACTGCCGCGCAGCGGTCGATCACTTCGCAGGCGAGGTAACCGAACCCGGCGCCGAGATCGGCGACGCGGCCACGCAGGTCAGCGGGCAGCACGCTGGCGAGCAACGCTGATGCGGTATCGATGCGATCCCACGCGAACAGGCCGCGGCGACTGATGAAACGACCATCGGCGATCGGCAGCGGTGCGTCGAGTGCGAGCCAGTCCGCAAGGAGCGCAGGATCCGGCTGAGCGCCAGGGCGCGTCCAGAAAACCCGGCACTTGTGCTTGGAAAGCTGCCCCACGCCGCCAGCCAGTAGCGCCAGGTCGGACTCCGCCGTTTTCGCGCCTTCCGCATTGGGGACGCTGGCGACGACAACACCCGTGGGCGCCACGAGTTGCATGGCCTGGGCGAAGAGTGCGCGGGATTCTTCGCGTTGGCGAGTGGGGAGGATGAGGATGGTATGAAACGTTTCGGCGGCGCCGATCGCGCGCAAGCGCGCTCCTACAAGAGCAGGGTCCGCGACCACGTCGTAGCGGTGGCGGGCCAGGGCGTTGGCCGCGGGGGCGAACGATTGCTGCAGCAGCCAGCCGGGGCGGATGTGTTCGCGTAGCGCCACGCCTTCTCGCGCGCGCAGCACGAGCACGCCACCCTCCGGGGGCAGCGCGAGCTCGCCCGTCGCAAAGGGAACGAACAGCGCTTCTAGGGCGGCGTCGGAGGCGGTACCGGCGGACAAAGGGGGACTCTCGAAAAGGCTTGGACCTCCCATTCTATCTTTTTGTGCGCCACCCGCATTTTTGTCCAATAACACCGCGGCGGCAGCGGCGAGACTCTGCCTTCCCGACTTTCCCCCATGGAGATGCACCCCCATGCCTTATATCAAGGTCAAAGACGGCACCGAAATCTTCTACAAGGACTTCGGTAACGGCCAGCCGGTCGTGTTCTCGCATGGCTGGCCGCTCAGCGCCGATGCGTGGGACGCACAGATGATGTTCATGTCGAACAACGGTTTCCGCACGATCGCGCACGACCGCCGCAGCCATGGCCGTTCGACGCAGACGTTTGATGGCAACGACATGGATACGTATGCGGACGACCTGCATGCGGTGATCGAGGCGCTGGACCTGAAGGACATCATCCTGGTCGGCCACTCCACCGGTGGTGGCGAAGTAGCGCATTACATGGGCCGCCATGGCACCAAGCGCGTCGCGCGCGCCGTGCTGGTCGGCGCCGTGCCGCCACAGATGATCAAGACCGAAGCCAATCCACTGGGGCTACCGAAGGCCGTGTTCGATGGCATCCGCGATGGCGTGTGGAACGATCGCTCGCAGTTCTACTGGGATCTCTCGCTGCCGTTCTACGGCTTCAACCGCGAGGGCGCAAAGGTTTCCGACGGTGCACGCCGTTCCTTCTGGATGCAGGGCATGCTCGGTGGCCTGAAGGGCCAGTACGATTGCATCCGCGAGTTCTCCGAAGTGGATTACGGCCCGGACCTGGACAAGATCGATGTCCCGGTGCTGCTGATCCACGGCACCGATGACCAGATCGTGCCCATTGATGCCGCTGCCCGCTCGGGCGTGAAGCGCCTGAAGAACGGCACGCTGAAGGAATACCCAGGCGCCCCGCACGGCCTGGTGACCACCGAGCAGGACAAGTTCAACGCCGATCTGCTGGCGTTCGCGCGCGGCTGAGGCCCTGCACCGTTGTAGGAGCGTGCTTGCACGCGATCCACGTTGCCGCAAGCACCCATCGCGCGCAAGCGCGCTCCTACAGCAGGCCACCCGCATTGTAGGAGCGCGCTTACGCGCGATCAGGGTTTACCGAACCGTCAGCTGCTACAGCTGAGCATCGAACACCCCACCCGATTCCTGGCCCACTCCGGGCGGCGGCCAGCCAGGTGGCCACGGCCCGGTTGTTCATCGTACGGATCGCGCAGGGTTTCGAGCAGTTCGAGCACACCGTTGTTATCGCCCTGCTCCGCTTTGTCGATCGCCAGTTGAGCCAGGTAGTTGCGCAGCACGTAGCGCGGGTTGCTGGCATGCATCAGCGCCAGGCGCTCGCCCTCGCTCGCCTCATCGTCGCGCACGCGTGCGGCGTAACGGGCCAGCCATGCCTCCAGCGCCTCGCCGACCGCCGCGCGCTGTGTCTCGCTGTAGAACGCGGCCCCCACCACGCCAGCATGCGGCTTGCCCACATCAAGCAAGGCCAGGTCGCGGTAGAAGATCGTCATATCCATGCCGCCCGCCGTGAGCACCCCGCGCAGGTCGGCCACCAGGTCGTCATCGCCTTCGCGGGCATGCAGCAGGCCCAGCTTGGCGGCCGAGTACGCCGCATCCGTCGCCTCGAACACGTCCACGTAGTGATCGAGCCCGGCCTGCAGCGCGGCCGCGCCATCGAACAGGGGCGACAACGCCTGGGCCAGCGCCTGGAGGTTCCAGTAGCCGATGCGTGGCTGGTGGCCGAAGCGGTACCGGCGGTGCGTGCGGTCGGTGGTGTTCGGCGTCCAGTCCGGGTCGAAGTCGTCAACCCAGCCGTACGGGCCGTAATCGATGGTGAGCCCAAGGATGGACATGTTGTCGGTGTTCATCACGCCATGGACGAAGCCCACGCGCATCCATTCGGCCATGAGCCGTGCCGTGCGCGCACAGACCTCACGGAAGAACGCCGCATGGCGCTCACTTTCCGGTAGCGCGTCGACCGCCGGGAAGTGGGTGCGGATGGTGAAGTCCACCAACTGGCGCAGCAGCGCCGTATCCCCTCGGGCTGCCGGTAGCTCGTAGCTGCCGAAGCGCAGGAAGCTCGGTGCCACCCGGGTCACGATCGCACCGGGCTCGGCGGCGGGGTTGCCGTCGTACATCACGTCGCGCACGACCTGGTCGCCCGTGGCCACGATAGCCAGGGCGCGCGTGGTCGGCACGCCCAGGTGGAACATGGCCTCACTACACAGGAACTCACGAATGGACGAGCGCAGCACCGCCCGGCCATCCGCCCCGCGCGAGTACGGCGTGCGCCCGGCGCCCTTCAGCTGGATTTCCTGGCGGCCATCGTGGGCGGTCAGCACCTCGCCCAGCCCTATGGCGCGGCCATCACCGAGCTGCCCCGCCCAGTGACCGAACTGGTGACCGCCATAAGCCATGGCATAGCCGGTCATGCCGGGCAGCGAGGCGTTCCCGGCAAAAACCTGCGCGAAGTCCGGCCGCGCCGGGTCGATGCCGAGCATCGTGGCCACATCCTCGGCGACCGCCACGTTCCGTGGAGCGGCCACGGGAGTGGGCTCAACCCATGAAAACGCGGCACCGGTCACCTGGCGCGGGGCGAGATGGGTATCGGGATCGGCGGGCAACTCACGGCTGAAGGCATTGTCGAAGCGGAGATCTGTCATCGGGGTGGGGACTTGGGCGTTGCTACCTATATCCGGCCACACGATGGCTGCGACAACCCCTGTAGGAGCGCGCTCCTACAGGGGGCCACGGCGAAGGGATACCGGCTCACCACACCATCGCGAAAACGTGCACACTAGCGCCCCCGAACCTGTACCGACGGCCCCGATGCGTTCGCCAATTGCCACCGCCGCGTTGCTTGCCCTGCTGGTCGCCGCGCCAGTGGGCGCCGCCGTGCCGCCGCGCAGTGACAAAACCCTGGTGGAGCTGATCGAAGGTACGATGGGGACCCTGCCCAACGCGGTGAACCAGCTTTCGGCCAAGGTGCCGGGCGGCCTTCATTCCACGCCCGATGCCCCGCCGCAGATCGTGCGCAGCGCGCCCTTCGTCACCCGTGACGGGTTCCGGGTATCCGCCCTGGAAGTGCGGGGGTTCAACGAAGGGGGCGACGTGCCCATGGCCCGGTTCACGTCCATCCAGCTCGAGCAGCGCCCCTGCTTCACCCGGCAGGACATCGCCGAGCACTTCCACGTGACCAGCTCGGAAACCGCCCTGCCCTCGGCGCCCTCCATGCTGCCGAACCGCTACACCATGATGCAGATGCCCTGGGGCCGGCTGTCGTTCGGCACCTCGCAGGAAAGCGGCAGTTGCGTCATCGCCATCGTGGGTGATGCCACGGGTGGCCTGGCCGGCGCACAGATGCCCCTGCCGTTGCCGCAACCCACCACCATGCCAGGCATGCCCGACCTGCGCCGGACCTGGCCCATGCCAGTGAGCGCTTACCCTACGGAGTGAGCCGCGACCAGGGTCGGTACCAGGCCGCTTACCCGTTCAATGCGATCCTCCGGCACCGCCGCCGAGAACAGGTAACCCTGTAGCTCGTCGCACCCGGCATCGCGCAGGAATTGCCGCTGCGCCTCGGTTTCCACGCCTTCAGCCACCACGCACAGGCCCAGCGCCGAACCCAGGTTGGAAACGGCGCGCACGATCGCGGCAGAGTCCTCGGCCAGCGGCGCCATCTGTACGAACGAGCGGTCGATCTTCACCTTGTCCACGTCCAGGTCTTTCAGCAGCGTAAGGCTGGAATAGCCCGTGCCGAAGTCATCCAGCGAGATGCGCACACCCGCCTTGCGCAGCCGCTTGAGTAAGCGGACGGCAGCACCATCGGCATTGACGATGGCGGTCTCGGTGATTTCCAGTTCAAGCCGCCGTGGCGGCAGGCGCGTATCGGCCAGCACCTTCATCACGGTATCGGCGAAACGATCATCACGCAATTGCACTGCACTGACGTTCACCGCGATAAACAAATCATCGACGGCGGCCATGCGCGAACACGCCGTCCGCAGTACCCATTCGCCGAGCCGCCCGATCAAGCCCGTTTCCTCGGCCACCGCAACGAACTGCACCGGGGTCACGACGCCCAGCTTGGGGTGCCGCCAGCGCGCCAGTGCTTCCAGCCCGATCACCTTGCCGTCGCTCGCCCGCACCATCGGTTGGTAATGGCAGCTGAGCCCTTCGCCGCTCTGCAACGCTTCTTCCAGCGCTACCTCCACTTCGCGGCGGTGGGCCAGCGAGGCGTCCAGGGCATCGGTGTAGATCACGTAACGGTTACGGCGTTTCTTCGCCTCGTACAACGCGCTATCGGCCTTGCGCGCCATCTCGCCCGAGGCAACGGCATCGCGGCCCAGCGGGACAACGCCCACGGAGGTACCCACGAACGCCCGGGCGGAGAGCACGTCGAACGGTATGGCCGCCAGGGTAAGCATCTTCTCCGCCAGGCCATCCATATCGAGATCGCCGCTGTCTTCCGCCAGCACGGCAAACTCATCGCCACCAATGCGGGCCACGACATCGTTGCCGCCCACGGCGTGGCGCAAGCGCTGGCCAAACTGCACCAGCAACTCATCCCCCACCAGGTGGCCGAACGTGTCATTTACCTTCTTGAAGCCATCCAGGTCCAGGTAGTAAAGCGCCGCCTGCGCGGTGCCTTCGGCGGCGCGCGCCACCGCGGCATCCAGGCGGCTGAACAGCGCCGTGCGGTTGGAGAGCCCGGTCAAGGCATCGTGGCAGGCCAGCCAGCGCACGTGCGCTTCGGATTCCCGCAACTCGGTGATATCCGTGACCGAGGCGAGCACATGCGGCTCGCCATCCAGTTCGATGCACGTCTTGCGGGTAAGCAGCGTGCGGGAGCGGCCCACCAGGTCGTAGACCGATTCCTCGGTTTCGACCACCTCGTGGCCGCGCAGCACGACATCATCGCCCTTGGCAAACCGTTCGGCCTGCTCGGGCGGAAACAGCTCCGAGTCCTTCTTGCCCAGCACGTCACCGGGGGTGATCCCGAAGTACTCACAGCCGATCCGGTTGACGAACACCCATCGGTGTTCCGCATCGCGAACGAACATCGCGGTGGGCATCAACTCAAGGACTTTTGACCAACCGGCAAGGTCCTGGATCACGTGCACCCCCTACAGCTGCATGAGCGGCCAATCTGCGACCCGCGTCGTGATGCGGGTGTGTGCATTGCCGTTTATCTGCGCGTCGGGATGCGGGAAATGCACGAAGTCGGCAAGAGCGCTGTGCCGCGGCCTGTTTCAAGGGGATGCGGGCGGGCCGTCGTGCCAGCGCACGATGGTAAACAGGGGCTGGTGGGGGATGCGCTCGGGGGTCGCCGTGGGGAATTGCACCGTCGCCTCCACGGTGGCGCGGGCACCGGTGCCGTCGTCGGCCACGGCATGAAAGGTCATGGCGTTGCCGGGCAAGGCGCCGCCCAGGCTGATGCCGCCGGGCAGGTTTGGCACGAACGTGCCCGGCGGCACGCTCTCACGCGCCGCCAGCACCGCGCGCGCGGTGGCCACGTCCAGGCCGCGCACCGCAGCCATGGCCAACGCCGGCGCGTAATCCGGTTGGGGCGCGCCCTGGCCCGACCAGATCGTGATCGCCGGCTCCAGCCGCGTGTACAGATCCGGATCCATGCCGCGCAGCCCCTGCAGCTCCTCGATCGCGGCGAACGGTGTGTACCGCGCGGGCGTGGCCGCGGCTACCACGGTGCCGGGTGCGGGCGAACCATCATCGGCGGTGCCACCCACGGTTGGGCCGCGCCAATCGGTCACCGCGCGGGTGAGCGCAGCGGCCTTATCACCCGAACACCCCGCTGCCACGAACAACGCCGTGAGCGTGCGCGGTTCGGCGGTGTTGATATCGACCTTGCCGGTTTCGTCCACCATGCCGACCGCCACGTGCATGGTTTCGAACGCGAACGCCAGTGTGCGGCCATCCCCCGGCAGGCTGGCGGCGGCGGGCGCCTGCCCGTTCATTTCCGCCAGCAACGCCTGCCGCCGGCGCGCCTCGATGGTGGCAATCGCCTGCATGATCCCGGCTTCGGCGGCGTACCGTGCGCGTTGCTGGCCCAGGGTGAAGCGCGTCTGCAATGCCTCGACGCGCGCGATGCTGGCAAACCCGCCCACCAGGATCGCCAGCAAGGTGCACGCCCACAACACCACAAGGAGCGCGATCCCTTGTTGCCTTCGCTTCATCGGTTGGCCTCCGGCAGGCGGTGCACGGCGGCCCGCACGTTGACGGCATCGGGATCCTGGCGGGGCGCGACGATAAGCACGGGCCAACCCTCTCCCCCCTCTTCGGGCACCACGCTGATCTCTACGGCGCCCGGTAACGACAGCGGATCGTTCCAGCCATCGTGCCACTCGGATGAACCGCGGGCGGCATAACGCAGGCGTACCGCGCTTACGCGCGTGAGCAGCACATCGTGTGCACCCTCGGTCACGGTGACCTGGCTGCCTGGAAGCGGTGCGAAACGCGCTTCGAGCGCGTGGCCGTGGTGCTCATCCTCAGCCAACCGCACCTCGATCACCTGCGGGCCAAGCTTGCCAAGGTAGCCCGGGAGCGCGGATACGAAGCGCAGGTGTTCACTGTCACCTTCGAACACCACCGGCATGCCACCCTCCCGTGTCTTCCATGGGAGCGCGGTGGCGGATGCGAGCTGCCGGCGAAAAAACTCGCGCGCGGCACGCACCTCATCCAGCCTGGCGATCACCGCCGAACCGCGGCTCGTACTCAACGTGGTCGAACGCACGCCGGAATACACGCCCAGCAGAAGGATGGCCAGCAGCGCCAGCGCGGCAAGCACTTCCATCAGGCTGAAGCCGCGCGCGGGGTTCATGCGCCAGCGACCGACGCAGCGGGTGCCGGGGCGGGCTCGTCCTGCAGGCGTAGCGTGGCGAAGTGCGCCTTGCGCTCGTTGCGCCCATCGCGCCAGGTGATATCCAGGTCGAGCCGGTACGCGTGCAAGTCGGGTGTCTGGCCGGGCATGGGCGGCTGTGCGGTGACTCGTAGCTGCCATTGGTAGCGCGTGTCGTACCAGCCTTCCTGGCGGCCCTCACGCAGCGGCGCGCGGCGCCCCGCGCTATCCAGCGTCGTGTCGGCGAACATGGCCACGCGGTTGAGTTCACGCACGTGCCCGGTCACTTCGGTCGCCGCACCCGCCACATGCATGACGGCGCCAAACGCGAGCGCCAGCAGAAGGATGGCCGCAATGGTCTCCAGCAGGCTGAAGCCCGCGACGGCAGAGCGACGATAGTTGGCGAAATGAGCCATGTTGCGAGGCTTGCACCACACTGTTTCAATCACGCGTCGTGACACGGCGCGCGGGTGTGACAACACGAAGGGGCGCGCTTGCGCCCGCCCCTTCGCCCATCCTTCCTGGATAGTTACCGCTTTGATCAGTTGACGCAGCTGTTCAGGCGAGCCTGGATACCGGTGGTGGCGTCCGTGCTATCGAGCACCACGGAGTCGCTCAGCCAGGAGTAACCCGTACCGACGCGGCCGATCTTGGTGACCGACGGGCGGGTGGTCTTGTTGTACGGCGAGAACAGCAGGCCCTTCACACCAGCGGCGCGGGTACCGTTGTTCTGGCCGTTACCCAGCAGGTAGGTCACGGCAAGGATCGGGTAGCCCGAGGTCGGGTTGGCGTAAGCGGACGGATCGACGACCGCAACGCACTGCGGGCTGCCCGCCAGCGCGGTCAGGACCGGACGGCCATTCGCATCCGGCGCATCGGCGATCGCCACGCCGAACGAGAGCGACACCGGCAGCGCGGTGGTGCCAAAGCCCGTGGCCGGGTTCACCGAAGCGCCGCTGTTGGTGTTCTTCACCGAAGCGAAGCGAGCCGGCGCGGTGATCGGGTTCGCGGCTTCGGCGTAACCGATCGAGCCATCCGTGGCGTTCACCGCGGCGACGAGGCCGGCGTTACCGCCGGTGGCGCCGTTGGTCGGGAGCGCCGAAGCGTACGAACCGATGTAAGCCGAAGCACCCGTACCGTTCCAGAACGACTGGGCGGTCTTGAACTGGGTGGCAGCGAGCTTGCCGGTGGCAACGTTAGCCGCCAGCGGGCACACGGCCGACAGGTGGTTGAGGAACGAGAACGACGTGCCGCTGTTGTCGTTGCGGTACACCACGTTGATGTTGCCGCTCACGCCAGCCGGGATACCCGCTCCCGTCAGGGCGGTGTCGTTCCAGGTCTTGATCTGACCGGAGAAGATGCCGCAGATCTGGCCTTCGGTCAGGGTCAGCGTCGAGACGCCGGTCTTGTTGAAGGTGATGGCGATGGCGCCCGAGATGGCCGGGAACTGCACGGGCGTACCCGTGGAGGCGTGGCCAGTCTGGTAGGCGGAGTACTCGGTCACCGACATCGGCGCATCGGAACCCGCGAAATCAGCCTGGGTCAGGCCGGTGCCGCCGAAGCCGAGGTTGGCCGTGGTGCAGGCGTTGTTCACCTGGGCCGTCGCGTCGTTGCCAGCGAGGATCTTCTTACCAGCGCCGCTGCCGGTCGGGCAGTAGGTGGCCGTCGTGGCGCTGGACGTGCTGTCGCCATAAACCTTAAGCAGCGAACCCGCACCCGGCGTGATCGGCAGGTTGGTCGGAGCGGTGGCGCTGCCGGTGTAACCAATGGCCGGAAGCGTAGCGCCGCCGCCGACCAGCGACTGCGCGCCAGCCACTGAAGCGAGGCTCATCAGAACAGCGCCCGCAATGAACTTCATGCGGGTGTTTCCCATCGAAAAATCGCAACGCATGGTGTTACCCCTTGCATAGAAGCCCCCCAAGTGGGGGCCTTGCAAGCATCGCGCTGCGTGATGACCCGATCATGCCAGTGCGGTGTCGGCGAATATGTTCGCATCATGACTTCGGCAAATGCGTAAAACGATCGCGTCACACGTGTTGCGGAACCGACATATCGGCCGTCATGAAGCGGCCGCCGTGTGTAGAAACACGAAGGCCGCGACATCCGTTCGCCAAATCGCAACATGGGCTGTCACGCCGAACGAAGTGATGTCGCGGCCGTGGCCGCGTTTACGGTTGCCGTTGGTTACATACGGCGAAGTGCCTTGCGCTCGGCATCAGTGAGTTGCGTGTTGGCATCGTTCCGGCCGAGCACCTGCACGGGCGATGCGTTGTCATAGCGGGTACGCGGCGTAACGGCCGATGTGTTATCGCCATCGCGCAGGACGCGTACCGAGATCTCGGAGGGCATCTTGCTCCGCGCATCGTTCTGCTGCTTCCGCGCCACGTCTTCGGCCGCCTGCGATGCGGCGGTGGCCGCGGCGCTGGCAGCGTTCAGCGCGCCGACGTTCACCGCCGCCGTCACCGGGATACCGATGGCATCGCCCTTCACCTGGATGTTATCGGCGTTGGCGACGCGCGCCGCGGCAATCACCAGGTTACCCGATACGCGAATGCCTGCATCGCCCGCGTCCACGGTGCCACGAGGTGCAACCAGGTACGCATTGCCTGCCGGGGCGCCTTCGACGGACTGCAGCGTCGCAATACCTGCGCCGGAGACCTGCCCGCGCGCATCGATACGGCACCAGGCATCCACATCACACAGGAACGTAGGCGGCGGCACTTCGGTGGTGGTCTTCGCGCCCTGGCCGGCGTTGATATCACCGTTGGAGCTCCAGATGGTGATATCACCGCCCTGCTCGGTAAACACACGGCTTTGTGCCAGCAACAGGCTGCGGTCAGTGAACACATTCACGTTGCCGGCTTCGAGCGTAAGCAGGCCCATGGAGCTCGGCTTGACGATCACTTTGCCGCTGGGGTCGGTGAATTGCGCCGGTGCGCCGGTGCTGCCGATGAGTGCCTGGCCACCGGGGCCGAGCAATGTGACATCGCCGCCCTGCTGGGTCTGGATGGTAGAACTACGGATATCGAGATCGCCCGTATCCACGGTGGCCGCGGCACCGTTCAAGCCGCCCTGGCCGGTGCCGTTGGAGGTGTAACCCTGCGAGCTTGGGAACAGGCTATCCAGTGCCGCGTATCCCCTGGCGTATTTGCCTGCGTAGGGGCTCGATGCCGTGTTGTAGTCCGCACCCACCTGCGCCAGCAGCTTGAACAACTCGGTCTCGGCGAACATGCGCTGCACCACTTCCGGTTCCTGGGCGAACAGCTCACGCGCCTGCTCCGTGCCAAGCGGTGCAAGCACATCATCGCTGGCGTGGCCGGTGGCCGTCGCACGGCCTGCGATGCGCTTCTGCATGAAGGTCACCAGGTCGGGCAACAGGCTGGGCAGGCCGTCGGTGCCCTCAAGATACGTGCCGAGGAAGCCGGCCACGTTCACGCCCGGCGAAATGCCGAAGTTCACCAGGATGTTGGCACTCTCGTGCGGAAGGTACGGGTTGTACAGGTTGCCAACGGCCTGGATGCCGGTCATGGCCGAGCCGCCACCTGCGAGCTGCTGCACCAGGTCCGCCTGGCTGACGAACGGGCCGATGTCGCGCCCCGCATCGACCACGAAGCTACCCGGACCACCGACGACCAACGACGGGGCGACCAGCCACGACCAGGTGTAAGGGCCGACCGCGCTGGCAGCGTATGGCGTGTCATACAGGTCGCGGCCCGCAGAGATATAGGTGATGTCGCTGCGGCGGGTCTGTTGGCCCACCAGGGCCAGGTTGACGATATCGCGCCCGGCACGGATATCGGCCTGCTTGGCGGGATAGAGGGTCAGCACATCGAAATAGAAGCCAGCGGGGTTCGGCTCACCATTGGTGATATCGCCACCCAGTGCGTAGATCCGCACCGGGTCCGTGTCATCCGCGTGCAGGGCATCCGGCTGGTGGAATACCTCGTTCCGCTTGGGCGTAGGGTCGGTACCCAACCAGGTCGACGCGCTCTGCCGGAGAGGGTTGAGTGGCGAGGGCATATTGTCCGGTGACGAGTCGATCAACCCCAACGACCTGCCCGATATGGCAGCGGCACTCTGCGACAGGTGAATGTCATCCGCCGCCAGCAAGGTCAGGTTGCCTTGCGCCGATGGGAACAGTTCGCCGCCCGTGAGGATATCCAGGCTCCCCCCCAGGGCCGTCAAGGCAACCGTCGCCGGCAGCACAGGGCCCGCGGAATCCGCCGGGTTGAAAATGGCGCTACTGGAGAACAGGCTACCCTGAGAGAACAGCGAGCCAAACGCCACATCACCACTCGATGCACTGGCCTGGAACGACGAATCCGTCGAATAACCCTGGCTATCGGCATGCTGCGCCGGGAACATTGCCGCCGTGTTCGTCGAAGTGAAGTAGGACGGATCGTATACGCCGCCGATATCCACCCCCTGGCGGGCGTTTACGTTCACCTGCGCATCCTGCAGGCCGAACAAGGTGGCGACCGGCATGCTGACCGGGCCGGTTGACGAGACATAGCCCGAGCTGATGTCGGCCATGGATGGCGACCCGCCGATGGTGCCATCGGCGCGTATATCCGCCGTGCCCTTCGCCACGAAATAGGTGCCGCTGAGGATATCGCCCCCTGCGTGTACGGTCAGGTCGCCACCGCCCACCGTCGTGATCGACTTGCCGTCGGCCTGCTTGTACCAGGTGGTCGGCAACGACACATTCAGTTCGCTGACATCGCCCGCGGCGTCTACGTCGACATTGCCGCCCACGCTCATGACCCCTTGGTGGAAGTTCGCAAAATCGATCGATGAGCTCGACCCATCGGCGGCATTGCCAATCTGCATCCACTGCCACCAGTACTGTGCAACCGATTTCCCGGGCGCCCCCCTGGTCTGCGTACCATCCAGGTCCACGACGTTCTGGATGCCCTCGATACTGCCACCGGCATGCAATTGGATATCGCCCGCGTGATCGGGGTTCACCAAACCACTCACCAGCATATCGGGGGCGCCCAGAGCACCCGGCGCCACCTCGGACGGCCTGAGCACACTGATCGACGAGGCGGCCGTCGTACCGTCGGCCGGTGCACCCGCGGTGTACACGGTGGCCGGTGCGGCCTGGTCCAGCCAGCGGATATCACCCGCGGAGACGATATCGATATCGCCGGTCCCCGTGCGGATGGTCGTAGGGAAATAGAGCGTCTTGCCGGCGAATGAGCTGCCTGGCGTCACGACCGTCGGATCGGTCACCGTATCCTTGACCACAAAGTGGCCATCGAACGACACCTGCGCCGTGGAACCCGCCAAGGTGGAGAGCGGATCGGCTTGTGCCGTATCCGCGCCCGCCACCCACCGGTAGGACGTGCTGGAGCCGCCTAGCAAGGTGGCGGATGCCAACGATGCGGCGTTACCGAGCGAGGGCATGTTGGATGGCGAGTTGTTTGGCGCCGCCTTGCCAGGCGACACGCTCGGCGGGAGCGAGAGATCCGGATCCAGGCGCGGTGCAAACGGGGCGTAGAACAGCTGCGTGCCCGTGCCTGGGTTGCCTACGAACGCCGAGACCCAGAAATAGTAGTTGAGGTGCCCGGCAATGTAGGTGTCGTAGTTCGCCGACCAGGCGGTGTAATCCTTGTCGATCGGCAGCAGCAGCGGTGCCGGGGTCTCGTTCGAGCCCAGGCCAAAGCCAAAGTTGGGCGTGAGGTAATCGTTGTAGTAGCTGTTGGAGTAATCGGTATACGTGGTGAAATCGCCGGGCTGCGGTGCGGGCAGCTGGCTCGGGTTGTACACCAGGAACCCCGCGCCACTGTTCTGCTGCACAAAGGTCCAGGCCCACATCCCCGTGCTGTCGTCGCCCACCTCGTTAATGTACTTGGTGTAGTTCGTGTAATACGCATCCGTCTGCTTGGTGGCGGGTGCGATCAACGGCTGGTAGTACGGATCCTTGGTGATGTCGGCGATGCCGCCGCCCGGCGTCATCGCATCGGCCGGGTCGCCATCGGCGAGCTTGATGCTGCCGTTCCAGCCACCGTTGGCATCCAGGTACGCCTGTGACTTCTGGTAGGCGGCCAGGGCCGCCGTATACGCCGGGTTGACCGGCACGGTGGGCTTGGCATCGAGCTTGGGCGCGAACGGCGCGTAGAACAGCTGCGTTCCGGACGACGGATCACCCACGAACGTGGCCACCCAGAAGTAGTAGCTCAGGTGGTTGGCGATGTACGTATCGTAATTCTGCGACCACTTCGTGTAATCGCTATCGATCGGCAGCAGGATGGGCGCTGGCGTCTCGTTGGTGCGGAAGCCAAAGCCGAAGTTGGGCGTCAGGTAATCGTTGTAGTAGCTGTTGGCGTAGTCGGTGTACGTGGCGTAGTTACCCGGCTGCGGTACGGGCAACTGGCTTGGGTTGAACACCAGGAAGCCCGCACCGTTGTTCTGCTGGATAAAGCTCCAGGCAAACAGCGAGGTGGTCTCGTCACCGAATTCGTTGATGTACTTCTGGTAGTTCGTGTAGTAATCGTCCACCTGCCCCTTCGCCGGCGCGGTCAACGGCTGGTAGTACGGATCCTTGGAAATATCCAGGGTGCCACCGCCCGGCGTCATGTAACTGCCCGGGTCGCCATCGGCCAGCTTGATCGTGCCATTCCACGCGTTGTTCGCGTCCAGGTAGGCCTGCACGTGTTCGTAGCCGGCCAGCGCCGCGTCATACAGCGGATCGTCGGCACCGCCGCCGTCGCTGGGCGGGTCGTTGAGCACCGCACCGTCGTTCGACTGGTAGAAGCCATCGGTGATGCTGGCCTTGATATCCAGGTTCCCGCCGGCGCGTACGGTGAGGATCGGCGCTTCGCCGTTGTAACGATAGGCCAGCTGCGCCTTGCCATCCGTATCGGTCACGCCGGCGCCCAGGTTCCAGTTGGTCAGTACCTTGATATCGCCGCCGTTCGCACCGTCGGTCGGGTTGACCAGTTCGATGCCGGGGCGCAGGTGAATATTCGCGATGCCGGCAAAGCGGTCGCCGAAGGTGAAGCCCGGCTGCTGTACAAACCCCATCAGCGTGCCCGGACCATTGGCAGGATCGCCGCCCAGGTAACCGTAGAACCCGGCGTGGTCGGTGTTGATCGCATCGGGCACGAAGTAGTTCTGGCTGAGGTAGGTGGCCAGCTGCGCATCATCGGCCGGCGGCTCCAGGGCCGCGCCCTTGCCGTCGTACCACTGGCCAGCCACCATGGATCCCCCACCGTTGGCGAACCAGCCGGCCGGATCGATGACGCCATCGAAGTGCTGCGCCGGCGATGCCGAATTGTCCTTCGTGCTCCAGGTGGCATACGCCTCGATAGTTACCGCGCGCGCGCCATGGATCGATGCCGGGTTATCGATCGTCACCGGGACATCTCCGCCTGCGAGCAGTGGCGCACGGATACTGACCGCGCCGCCGGCAAACGCCGTATCGGCGCCGCCCGCGACATTGATCTGCGCGTTCGTACCGACATGCACGTAGCCGGCATCGGCGCGCTGCACCTGCTCGTAGCCGTATGTCGGGTCCAGGCTGCCATCGCTCGTGCCGGTCGTGCCGAGCACCACATCGCCGCCACGCTGTTCGGGCGTAGTGACATGGGCATCCAGCGTACCGTTGATATCCACGCCGTGGCGGCCCCACACCTCGATCCGGCTGGCGGCGGGTGCGCTGGCGTCCACCGTGCCGTCAATGCGGGCGCTGCCGCCGTTGGCGTAGAGGTACACCTTCTGCGCGGTGAGCGTCTGGCCGGCGGAAAGCGCCAGATCGCCCTGCCCGCTTGAGATATCGACCAGGCCGGTGGATCCGCTTGCGGCCGCCAGGTGGGCCAGCGAATCAAGGTCAAGGGCGCCACCGGTGCCGACCGTGAGATAACCGCCGCGGTAACCCGCGGATGCGTGCCCATCGTAGGTGCCGCCAAGCCGCAGGTTGCCACCGGCCTGCGCTTTGAACGAACCCGCGTCGCCCGCCTCGGCGGCGCCACCGTAGCGAACCGCCGCGCCGTCATCGAGGGTAATATCGCCCGCCGCGCTCAACGCCAGGCTGCCACCGGGTGCGTAAGCGGACGTATCGAAGAACTGCCGCGTTACGCCAGCCACATCGAGCGTGGCGCCCCCTTGCACATGGAGCCCGCCCTGGGTGGCATCCAGGGTCAGGCCGCCCGCGGCCGCCGTGAGGTTCATGCCCGCGTCGATGCTGGCCGCACGCAACGTGAGCGCACCACCCAGGCCATCGCGCGTCAACGGCGTGCCCGCCGCTGAACGCAGGGTCATCGCGCCGGTGGTTACA
Source organism: Luteibacter sp. 621 (assembly GCF_050435445.1). Lineage (NCBI taxonomy): Bacteria > Pseudomonadati > Pseudomonadota > Gammaproteobacteria > Lysobacterales > Rhodanobacteraceae > Luteibacter > Luteibacter sp. 621. The sequence continues at coordinate 43,156 of NZ_JBNDKI010000002.1, forward strand.
AGGGTCGTCGCGGCGCCGCCATCGGCGACGAATACCGGCGCGGAAAGATCCACCGCTGCCGCCCCAAAATCCATGCTGCCCTTCGACGTGGCGACCAGGCCCGAGGTTGCCGTGGCATCGAACACGCCAAAACCGCGCAGCGATGTGCTGCCTGCGCCGAAATCGATCTCACCGGCATCGACCTGCAGGGTCCCGCCACCCGCCAGCGCATCGCCCGCGGCGGCGCCGAGCAGGTTCGCAAAGGTCACCGTACCGGCATGCAGGTGGATATCGCTGCCATCGCCGCTCAGTGCACCGGCGCTAAGCACGAGGCTGTTATCGACGCCGATATCCTGCGTGCCAAGGAAATCGATCGTGCCTCGGCTGCGCAGTATCAACGAATCCGCCGTGCGCCACTGGGCGAGCGTGGCACCACCCACCGCAAGGCCATCATCGGGCGCGCTCGCGCCGGTTCCCACGAAGGCAATGCGGTTCGCCGTGGCATCGATATGGTCACCGCTAAGCAACGCGAGGTCGTCAACACGCACGCGCCCCGTGGCATCAAGCGTCAACGCGTTGCCACCGCTGACCGTCGCACCGGCATCGATCGCCAGCGCGCCCGCACCAGCGTTGTCACCCAGGCCCAACCGCGTGACCGGCGCCGGGCCGTTCTGCGAGACACGCAACAAGGCACCGCTTCCGTCCTGTGCGGCGATGGCGTTCCCGCTGGCGTCCGTTCCGGCATCACGCCCGAACACGAGCGGCTGGCTTGCCACCGGGTTACCGTCGCCGCGCGCGGTCAGCACGCTACCGCCCTCAAGCGTGATGCCATCGCCGCCGGCACCCGCCACGAGCACGATCTCCTGGCCAGCCAGCGGGTGCGCGGCATCGTTGGAGAGCAAGAGGCTCTGCGCCGTCACATCCACGTGGTCGCCATCGGTATCACTGCGCCGGGTGCCACCGAGCAGCAGGCTACCCGCACCCAACGCGGTCAGGCCATCCGCCGAGATCCCGAGGTAACCATCGCGCGCGGTGTCATCCGCTCCGAGCACCTGGATGGCCTGCCCGGCGATATCAACCTGCGACGTACGCCCTCCCTTGGCCGGGGTGGCATCCAGCGTCGCGCCAAGCGCCAGCTCGTGGCCGGCACCGATCTGCAAGCGACCGGCATCGGCCGCAAGCGGCGGCGCCACCTGGCCTGCCTTGGCAGCGGCGGCGTTGAAATAGCTATCGGCATCGGTGAGCTTGTACTGCGAGTATTGCTGCCACGTCGCCGCCGATTGAACGACGAAGAGGCTGGTGCGCGCATCGTGCGCGCCGGTGAGCGCATCACCGTAATAACCGCCCACGGCATAACCGCCGTCGGCCGCCATCGCGGCGCGGCCAATCGCGGGATCGCGTGCCGTCGTGTCCTGGTAGATGCGCATCGCGCCCGGCAAGGTCGCGTACTGCGCGGGCAACAGGGTGTAATAGCCGGCGGCAAGGCCGGGCACGCCCGACAGGTACACCTGCTTGCCGATACCTGGCTGGGCGATGCCATTGGCATCCATCGCCATGTCAGTGGCGGCAATCGCCCCATGGTAGCCCGGCACGATCGCGTACACCGTCGCACCATTCGGCGCCGCCGCGAGCAGATCGCGAGTGCCACCGGTGCCCGCTACGAATTCGGATGCCTGCAGGTGGCCGCCACCATCCAGGTCGATCGTGGCGCCTGCATCGAGCGCCACGGCATCGCCCTGCACCTGGATCTGTTTGGCCGGCGGCGCGGCGACGATCGGTGCCGGACGCCCCGTCTGCAACGCGTAACGCCAGTCCACACCATCCACGGTATTGCCATAGGGCACGGTCAGGCCATCGAGCGACACGGAGGTGATACTGCCCGGCGCAAGATGCACGCTGCGAGTGTTGGCCAGGGGCAGCGCCCCGGCAGCGAAACCGAAATCGACGGCATCAGCGGCCGGATCCGTCGTACCGAGAACCAGCGAACCGGATGGGACACGGATCGTCCCCTGCTGTTCGATGTGGTCGGCACTGACCAGCAAGGCGCCGCCGGCGGAGAGCGGGGTGGCTGGCGTCTGCCCGGAAGCGAGGAAGGTGATGGTGGTTTCGCGCGTGTTGCCGGCGGCATCGGGAAGGCCCGATGCATTGGCATCGATCGCGAAGCGATAGTCGCTACTGGGGTAGACCTGCCCCGCCGTAAACACAAGATCACCGGTGGAGAACAGCATGCCTGGCAACACGGCGGAGCCATCCGTTGCGACAAACGAAGGCAAGGTGAAGCGGATATCGTCGCTGGCGTTGAAACTCGCCTGGCGCCAGCCCTGCAGGTTCACCATACCGCCCATGTCGATATTGGCGGCGTGGATATCGAGCATGCCATCGCCCGCCACAGCTACCGGCGCCGCCGAGCTACCCGTGATGTGCACATAGGGCGCGCTGATGGTCACATGACCGGTACCCTGCAGGTACCCCGCCGGCATGCCCACCGTATGGGCATCGTTCGAAAGCGCTTCGATCGCCGATGCGTTAATGATGAGCTGCCGCCCCAGCGTGAGGTTCACATTCCCCGCGAAGCCGAGCGGGAGCACCTGACCAACGCCTACCGTTCCGCCGATGCCCGGACCAAACTGCAGCGTGCTGATACCCGAACCATCCAGCACATCCGCCGCGAACACCAGCGTGCCATCGGCACCACCGGCCACATCGGCGGCATCGGCGAAGGCGGGCCTGCCATCGTACGTTTCGCGTACCAGGATGCCCTTCGCCCGAACCTTGGCGCTCACATCGTTGTGATCCAGGGCCACCACTTGCAACGACCCGCCTTCGGCGGCGGGTGCGCCGCCGTGGGCATCCAGCGTCGCCGCCATATACAGGCCGGCCGACGCGCCAAACACGATGCTGCCGGCATCGCTCCAGACTGCGGTCGGCTCGACAGTGAGCGTATCGCCATTGAGCCTGCGCGATGCGCTCGGTAGATCGAACGTATCCGCTGCGCCGGAAACATCGATGCGCGAACCGATATCCGCGACGATAAACGTTTCATCCGCACCGTTCAGCGCCACTGAACCGCCGGCCAGCACGTCGCCCGTACGCGGGACCACGCGCCCAGCCGGCCCGTTCGCGGGTGCTGCGGCACTGTTTACCAGCGCGATGCCGCTGGCATCCAGCACACCATCGCTGCCCAGCCACACGCGCGATGTCAGGCCGGTGTCTGCCGTGGGCTCGCTGGTGCCGAGGTTGATGGTGCCACCGCGGGCCGATAGCGTGCCGTCCACGTTCACGTCGTGCCAGGCATTGAGATCAATGAGCCCGCCGGCGTCAACCTGCACCGTGGCGCCCTTGCCCACGCTGAGCGTGCCTGACACGCCCGGGATGATCCGCGGACCCTTCGAAGGATCACGGGGATCGATCGGCCAGTTGATGTAATCGCCGGCCTGCAAGGTGAGCCCGGGGGCCTGGTCCGCTGCTGTCCCACGCGTTGCCCAGCGTTGCCAGGCACCCAGCGTGCCCGTGCCTGTGATGGCCGGGCTGGTGTAGAGGTCAGAGCCCGTCGGTAGTGCGCGGAGGGCGTTGATATCGCCAAGCAGGTTGGCGGGCTGCACGACCACCTGCGCGCCATCGGCGATCGCCAGATCGGTCGCGGAGATCAGGTTATAACGACTGAACCCCTGCCCCGAGAAGAATGCTGGCGATAGCCAAAGGCCATTCGCCAGGGCCAGGTCGGAGGGATCGCCGCCGACCTGGATCTGGGCCGCACGCAAGGTGAGCGCGCCACCGCCCGCGAAACCGAAGCTGCGGATGTCGCCACCCATCTGGATCGTGCCGCTGTCGATTCCCAATGGGACGAATAGCGCAAACGAGTCAAGCGGGCCTAAGGCGTATGTTTCGAGGCCGACGTTACCGCCGCGACCACTGGGCATGCCGTGATCGAGCGCGACGTTGCCGTGCGTATCGACGTAGCCACCACTGGAAACGTCGATCGTGCTTCCCGCATCCAGCACGATCGAACCCGTACCATCACCGCTGTTGCGCTGCGCGCTGCCCGCCTGGAACGTCGTGAGGGTGACATCGCCGCCATTGATCCAGCGATCGCCGCGCAGTTGCCCGGCGCTCAGCCCACTGTCGTTCACCCACTGCCCGTTAGCGCTAAGGCGTGCGCCGTCGTGCAAGGTAATGTCCGCGGGCTGGTTCGGTGCCGAGTCCGGCTGACCGGGGGCGGGGGTAGGTGCCGATGTTGAAAGTTTTATCGAACCAGCCGGCGCCTCGATACTCCCGTAAATATCGATCCGCGAGCCGGTGATGGCGACACTGCCGCCCGGCTGCACCACCAGGTGCGTGCCGGCCGTTTCCTCAATGGCGCTACCTCTGGTCCCGCCGCTGTTACCGGCGGTCAGGCTCAGGTTGCTGAAACCCGCCTTGCCCAGGGTGTCCGCGCTCACGACCATCCACGCGCCGTCGAAGCCGGATGCAACATCCAGGTCGCTCCACAGGGTGTCGCTGTCGAAGCCCGGCAGCATCGATTCGAGCGTGCTAGCCACCTGCTGGATGCGTAGACCTCGCACCCCACCATTGGCAGCCGATGCGGTGGCCGGATCGAGCACGAGGGTACCGCCATCGGGCTGGGTGCCGTCGCTGGTCTGGCGCGTTCCGGGCGTCGCCTGGGCGGAAATGTTGCCATCGAGCGCCACCGCGTCGGACGCATGCACCGTCAGGGTGCCCGCATCCGCGCCCTTGACGAAGCCTTCCTGGTACCGTTTCGCGCCACCGAGCAGAGGCGAGTTGAAGGTCTGGCTGACACCCCAGCGCGCATGATCACTGGTGAACTGCCCCGCGAAGCCCACATAGGCGACATCCGGGTCCGCCGAGGCAATGTTATGGATGAGCCCATCGGCGCCCAGCAGGTTCGGCGTGGTGACCCAGCCCGACTGGTAGGCGAGGTAACCGCCGTCCAGGGCGATACGCGACCCCGACCGGGCGATCACCTCCGCGCCATCCAGCGTGACGGCTCCGCCACGGGTGAGCATCTGTTCGATGTCGCGCGGCATGTTCTGCACATAGCCTGCCGCGTTCAGGATAGGGCTGCCGATCCAGTCCAGGCCATCCGCGCGCGTGCCTGAAACGGTGCTGTCCAGCAGCACGTTTTTCTGTGTGTAGAGGAAACTGTTACGCAGCAATGGCGAATCCGCCAGCTCGTTCTGGCCAATGCGCGGGATGCTGACGAGCAGCGCCGACATCGGCAGCTCGACGTTCGCCAGTCCCGACACATCGATGGTCGCGCCGCTGTCAATGTAGACGCGGCCGTCGTTAGGTAGCGCGCTCAGGCCCGGGCTTATGGCCTGCAGCGTCACGTGGGCCCCGGGCGCCTCGATCAGCGCGCCATGGTCGAGCGTCACTTTTGAACCGGAGACCGTGATGTTTCCGGTCTGGAACGTTTTGTCCGCTTCCGCCGTCGATGTCGTGGTCGCCCCATCCTTTTCCGGCAGAACCGCCGTTACCGACCCCGTGCCGAATTCCACAGGGCCAGGCAGGACAGCCACGCGCCCAGTCAACGAGATACTTCCCGGCCGCGAAATGCTTGTCGACGCAACGACAACGCCATCCTGCTGTACACGCGGACCAAACATCGAAATGGAACCGCGACGCGCCTGGATCAGGCCCGTATTCTCAATACCGTGCGCGGGGTCCTCGGGGCCCGGCGCACTTACGCCACCGACGAATGAAAGACTGCCGTCGATACTGGTAGAAATGATGTTCCTGTCGGACATCAGCAGCACCTGGCCATCATCGGCGATGATCGATCCCGCGTTGGCGACCTTCGGGGCCGCGACGATCACGAAACCATCGCTGGCGCCCGTGATGGACGCGCCCTTCTGGACGATCACATCCCCGCTACCACCGGGCAATGCGCTCACGGTGAAGACCGGCTGGCTGGGGCGGGCAGGATCGGCAATCCCCGAATTCAGAAACGTACTATTGCTGGTCTTCAGGTCACTGGAGAACAGATCCATGGAGCTGGCGAGCAGCGAGCGCGTATTCACCTGCGCGCCCTGGCCGAAGATCACGCCATTGCGGTTCAGCACGTAAACCGTGCCTTCGGCCTTCATCGCCCCGAGGATCTGGCTCGGCCTGGCACTCGGATCGTTGACGCGGTTTAGCGCGATCCAATCGTTGCCGCCCCCGGAGAGGTTGCCCGCGCTCTGGTTGAAGTACAGCGTGGTGTCGCGGCCGACATTGAAACTATCCCAGGTCAGGATGGCCTTCTTCGCCGTCTGCTTCACCTCCACGGTGTGCTTGCCAGCCGCGACCGTATCGGTGGGTGCCTGCGCGTTCTGCCAGAGCGAAGGATCCGCACTGATGCCCGCGGCGGGCTTCAGGCCGCCATCGCCAAGGCCGTTGGGCACGGTCGATACGAGCTGCGCCGCGGCGGCTTGCGCATCCTTCTGCTGCTGCATCTGCGCGGCGAGCGCGGCGGCCGCGTTGTTGAGGTTGGTGATCGATTGCTGCACGCGCTGCTGCAGCAACGCGCTGCCAGGCGTGTAGCTCACCGTGTTGCCCGTGCCACCGGAAGGCTGCGAGGGTGCCGTGGCCGCCTGCTGCTGTTTTGCCGCGAACCAGGCCTGGCTGAAGGCGGGTGGCGTGGCCGCGTGAGCGGCGCCACCGCCGAACAGGGCCACCGCGATGAACTGGCACATGGCCCGGCGGCGCAGGGTCGGCCGCGGCGTCGGTGCCGGGCGGCGGGGGGTGTTGGCAGGCTGGTGGCGAACGATCATGGCAGGCCTCGTGGAACGTGTTAGGGCTGGGCGTCGGTTGACGGAGCGATTCCGCCCGTGAAATCGCTGGTCATCGACGCCACTTCATCGTGGATGTCGGGCAGGTGGGCGAGCTCGGTGAGCTCCCCTACGCTGAGTTCGCGCAGTACGGCGCGTATGGCTAGCCGGCGGCCATCGTGCAGCCAGGCGTTGAGCACGGCCGCGAGTGCGCGCAACGTGGCGTGCTCGCTATCCTCGGCCGAGGGTTTACGGTGGCGCAGGCTGTCTTCCACGGCATAGCGCACGCGTGCACCGAGGAACGCCGAGGATTCCCCCAGCAGCTGCTCCAGCGCCGAGCGCGGGACGCGCTCAAGCAGGATGTCGGCCGCCTTGGCCTGCCGCGCCGTGTACAACTGGCGCAGCATTTCGGCGAGGGCGTGCAGGCTGCTCATGCGGGCCTCGGTAGGGGGACTTCCCTGTCCATGGCGGGATCCTCTGTCGTCCATGGCGACCCTCCGCGGGGCTGACTTATCCTTGATCATGGGCTGGCACTGGCCTGGCCGGTGCGTGGATCAAAACGCTGGTCGTACAACCGGTCGCCAAAGGACTGTGCCGCGGTTTCCAGCTTCACCCGCGATTTCGCGGCGAAGGGTTGGCGCGAAGCCAGCACATCACCCACATCAAGATTCTCGTAGGCCGCGATCACTTCCTGGCCTACGCGGTACATCTGGATATTGCGTGCCGTGCAGGCATCCACCTGCCCGTTGGCGGCATCCAGCGCCTTGGCCAGCCGCGCCCGCTCGGTCTCTGCCGTGCGCAATGCCACCGCCGCGGTATCCGCATCCATCTTGCCCTTCTGGGCGGCCGTCTCTGCTGCCTCGCGGCGTTGTTTCTCCGCCGCCAGCGCACGGCTGTTGTCCGGAGCAACCGCACCACCCTTCTTCGCCTCGGCACGCGCCGTTTCGGCATCGGCCTTCGCAGCATCGCGCTCTTTTTCCAGCTGGGCCTTCTCGGCCACCCAACTGGCTTGTTGTGCCTGCAGGTCCTGCAATTGCGTGCGCGTCTCGCGTAACTGATCGCGGATGCGGCTTTCCAGGCTGGCCTGCTGCGCGAACACGGCAGGCGTCATGGCAAGCAAAGCGATGGCCATAAGCGAACGTTTCATGTCGCCTCCTTAGAACCGGGCATTCATTTCAAGCTGGAACACGTCGATCGAGAGCGGCGGGCCAAACACTTCCTTCGCGTTGAAGTAGCGCAGGCTCAACCAGGAGTACTTCGAGATGCCGTAGCTGCCGCCGAGGATGAAACCCTTCGCATTGGTGCCACCCAGGTGGAAGTCCGGGTCGTTCAGGCCATCCAGCGTGGCATCGGGCTGCAGGTACTTGTAGGCCAGGCTCACGTTCCAGTCGCCGGCCGCGTGCGGATCGGGGTTACCCAACGTGGCACGGAACATCCAGCCCACCGGGCCGCTCTTGTACGTGGCCTCCGAGACATCGCCCGAGCCGAAGTTGTTCACCAGGCGATTGATGCCCACGTCATCGCGGAACGCATCCCTGCGGTGGTAAGCCATGTTGCGGATGTAATCGCCTTCCAGGCGCAGCGGCGTATCCGCCACGTTCATGTCCAGGCGGGTGGTGGCGTTGGCCACGTGGTAGTCGTACACCAGGCCCACGAACTGCGGCTGCGCGTAGCTGCTGGGCGAGTTCGGATCGGGAACGATTTCGCGCAGGAGGAACAGCGAGTTGCCCTTCTGCATGAAGGTCGGGCGCGTGGCATCCGTGCTGCAGTACGTCACGCCCAGGTAGATCGGGCATGGATCAGAAAGCTGGCCCTGCATGTGGTCGAAGCGGTAGTACGCCAGCGCGAACTTCCATTCCGCGTCATCGGCGAACTTCCACGATGCACCCACCTGTGCGCCGGTCATCCACTTGTCGCGGCTGGCGTTCTTGGCGCCCGATTGTGACGGGAAGTCATCCGACTGGTATTCGATCGGGAACATGCCCACGGTGGCGAACGTCTTCACGTCGTCACTGGCCGCTACATCGAAGTGGCTGGCGATGCCGTCAAAGTTCAGGTCATCGGCGTAAACGAGGTTGGTGCTGAGGAAAGGATTGGGCATGCGGCCGCCGGTGACCTTCACCCATTCGGCCGGGCTCCATGCCAGCCACGCCTGATCAAGCCACACGTTCTTCTTGCCCAGGCCACCGCCGAGGTTCTGCGTGGTGGAAACCGGGTTGTTGTCGTTGCCGGTGCCCAGGCGGATGCCGGCGGTCACGCCATCACCCAGGTTCACGTTCACGCCAAGGCGTGCGCGGATGCGCAGCGAGTTGGTGCGGTTTTCCAGCGTGTTGAGCTGCGGCGGCGGCACCACCCCATTGAGGTCGTACGGGCCATTGCGGTTGAGCGCGGCGAAATCCACCACCTGCGACGCGTTGCCCTTGTCGTAGTAGTGGAACTCATCGCGAACGCGCATATCGCCCGTCCACTCGATGCGGTCCAGCCACTCGGGCAGCTTGCCTGGCTCGGCCCAATGTTCGTTCTTCGCTTGCGCCACCACTTCCTGGCGCAGCTCATCCTTGATCTGGTTACGCACCACCTCGGGCACGTAGGTAACCCGCACCTGGCCCGGCGTGGCCGGCGCGGCGTTGGCGGTACCGGCCGCCTTCTGCGCGGCGGTGGCATCGGCGTTGGCCTGCGCGATCAGGCCATCGGCATCGGCCTGGGTCAGCACGCCGCGCTTCACCAGCAGGCGTACCAGGTTGATGGTGGCGTTTTCCGACGGCGCGGACTGGGCGTGCGCGCCTCCGGCGCAGATGGCCAAACCGATGGCGGCGGCCAGCAGGGCGCGCGTGGGTCGCTGGCGTGCCTTTCCGATGGTCATGCGGAATCTCCGGGAAACAAGGGGCTTGGATGGGGTGGCGTGGTTCATGCGGGGCGTTTCCCGCGGATGGACACGCGAAGGGGGAAATGCAGTGACGAAGGCGGCGCGACATCAATACGGGGCATCGCGCGCAACGCTTCGATCAGCGCTTCATCGGTTTGCGGGTTACCGCTGGATTGCGAAAGCTCGGCACGGATGAGGCGGCCATCGGCATCCAGCCACACATCGGCATGCACATCGAACGACAGGCGGTTGACCTTGTCGTTGCGCTGGATCGCCTGCTGGATCGCATAGCCCAGGTACTGGTCGTAGCTGCCGGTGCCGGTGCCATTGCCGCCACCGGAGCCGACCATGCCGCCACCGGTGCCCGCACCAATGTTGAAGCTGTCGCTGCCGGCCTGGGCATCGGCGTTCATCGTTACCGCCTTGGCCACGTCGTTGCTGGGCTTGGGTGCATCCACTGGTTTCTGTGGCTGGTCCAGCGGCTTCTCTTCCACCGGTTTGATCTTTTCTTCGGTCTTCTGCGGCTCCGGCGGCTTTTCCTTCGGCGGCGGCGGGGGCGGTGGCAGCGGCGTGATGGTCGCGACCCGCGGTGCCTCGCGGCGCACGCCCACCGTGCTGGCCGCGAAATGCCAGATCAGGGCGATAAGGCCGAGGAACACCACCGCGGCGACGGCCGGGCCGAGCCAGCGGCGTGGTGGGCGGCGTGGTTCAAAAGCGTCCACGCCATCAACCCTTCGGCGCCTTGCCGGTCACGAGGCCCACCTGGGGCAGATCCACCCGGCGCAGCAGATCCAGGATGTCCATCACCTTCTGGTACTGCACGGTGGAATCACCCTTCACCACCACCGGGAAATCCGGCGTGAGCGCCTTGAGCGAACGCAGGCGCTGTTCCAGTTCGGCCAGGGTCACCGGGTACGCATCCAGGTACACCTGGCCGGTATCGGAGATGGTGATGGCCTTGGTCTGCGGCTTGGCCATGCTCACCGCCGCCGAGGCCTTGGGCAGGTTCACCTTGATGCCCTGTACCGACGCGGTGGTCATGATGATGAAGATGACGAGCAGCACGTACGCCAGATCGAGCATCGGCGTGATGTTGATATCGTCATACGGCTTTTCGTCGTCCTGCGCGCGCATGGCGGCAACCTCAAGCGGCGACCGCGGCGGGGGCCACGGTGCGCTGCTGCTCGGCCAGGCGGGTGACGAACTCATCCACGAACACCTGCATGTTGGCGGTGACGTTTTTGTTGCGGATGAGCAGGTAGTTGTAGCCAAACAGCGCCGGGATGGCGACGAACAGGCCGGCCACGGTGGCGAGCAGCGCGGCGGCGATACCCGGGGCGATGGCGTTGACGTTCACATCGCCTGCCGCAGCGATCGCCGCGAAGGTGATCATGACGCCGACCACCGTACCGAGCAGGCCAAGGAACGGGCCGCCGGAGATGGCGATGGTGAGCATGACCATCGACTTGGCCAGGCGCTGGTTCTCGCGCACCATCGTGGAATCCATGGTGGCGCGGATCGCTTCGATCGATTCCGGGGCGATATGGTCGTGGCCATCGGCATCGCGGCGGTTCCACACTTCACCCGCACCCACCTTGTACAGGCGGTAGAGCGAAGCATCGCCAAGGCGTGCCGCCGCCGGATCACGCGATAGGGCCAGGATGTTGCGGCCCTGCTTGCGGAAGGCGTCGAGGAAGTCCTCGTTGGCACGGCTGACGCGGTTCACGTACGAAGCGCGCTGCCACATCACCACCCACGAGATCACCGCCATGATCAGCAGGATGCCGATGACCACCCACGCATCGGCGGTCACCGACTTCACGATGATGCCGAAGTAACCGAAGCCGACGCCGGCCTGCTTCTCATCCGTGCCGTAGGCCACCAGCTTCGATTCGGCGCCCTGCGCCTGCGCATCCACCGCGATGAGCGCGGCAGGCCGGGCAATGCGCGAGAGGCGCACTTCATCCATGAGACCCGCAAAGGCCGCGCCCGCGTTCGGCGCATCGGCACTATCGCTGCCAAGCGTGGCTTCCGTGTTCAACGCCGGCAGCGCGGCGGCGAGCGTCGCGTACGGCTTGCCATCCACGTAGAGCTGGATATTGCCATCGGCGGCCGTTACGGCCAGGTGCGCCCACGCAGCGGCCTTCAGCGGCTCGCCAGGCGTGCTGGCGGGTGCGGCATCGCCCTCGCCCACCTGCACGAACAGCGCGCCATTCTGCAGGCCGATAATCAGTTCCTGGGTGCCCTGGCGGCGCGCGTACAACGTGACGCGCCCGTCGCTTACCGCATCCGGCTTCACCCAGGCGCTGAACGTAAACGCACCGCCCTGGGCCAGGGCCATGGAGACCGCCCCGGGAATCTTGAGGCCCTGCTTGCCATCGAAGCGGGCAGCCTTGCCGATGATGCCGTCCACGGTGGCAACACTGCCGGCCGCGTTGTTCGCGTAGGCGGTGGCATCGCGCGGGGCGCTGCCGGCGGCATCTTCAAAGTGGTAGACCGCCGCATAATCGGCATCAAACGTGGCGGCGCCCTTGTCGGCACCCTGTGCCTTGGGGTTGCCGTAGTACATCCACACCTGCTGCTGCGCATCGGCGCCCAGCTGCGGTACATCCACCCATACCAGTGCCACGCCCAGCACAGGATCGAAACTCTCAACCTGGTAATTCAGCGGCGTCTTGTCATCGGCGGCGACAAAGCGGATGTCGCTACCGGTTTCCGACACGCCATCGAACGTGAAGTTGCCCGAGTGCAGGCGGATCAGCATGGGCACGCGGCCCACGGCCGTCGATACATTGCCGCCCTTGGCGGTGGTATCGAGGGTGATGGCCTTGCGGTAAGCAAAATCCTGGTTCCACCACGACGCATCGGCGGCATGGGCGGCCGGCGCGAGGCCAATCAACATGGAGGCGAGGAACAGAAGTCGTTTCACGGTGGTACCCCTGGGTGGTTGCCCTTGTGCCCGGTCAGAGCTCGGCCTTGAGAGAAAAATGGATACGGGTGTCGTGGGCCTTCGTGGCCTGCCCGTTGTTGAACGGGTAGGCGATCTCGAACGCGCCGGTGGCGATGTTGAACAGCTGGAAGCGCGTGCCCACGCCCACGCTGGAAAGGTCGTAGGTCTTCACGGTGCGGCTGCCGGCATCCGGGTTGCTCGCATCGATAAGCTGCGGCAATGCGTTCATCAGCTGCAGGTGCGCGCCATCGGCAAACGCGAGGAAGCGCCAGTCGTTCACCCAGCCACCGATATGCGAACCGATCGACGGGGTGCGCAGTTCCATGGAGCCGATAACGCCGTGATCGGCGGTTTCTTCAGCTTCCAGGTAGCCGCGCACGGTGCTCTCGCCACCGGCCGCGAACTGCTCGCTGGACACGAGCGACGACGTGGAAAGCTGCAACGCAAGGCGCCCGACCAGGCTCCAGCCACTATCGAAGTTACGGGTATGCCCGCCTTCGGCTTTCAGGTAGAAGAAGTTCTGCCGCGCCTTGTAGCGCTGGTTATCGAACTCCGCCGCGCTGCTGCCGCCGGCACGGAAACCGGCCACGCCGCCCAGCGACATGGTGCTCAGCGACTTTTCACCCACGCGCTGGCCCTGGTAAGTCACGCTGATGGGGATATAGGTGATCGGCGCCTTCGAAGTGTCTTCGCCCAGGGTGAGGTTCTGGTCGAAGTGCTTGCGGGTAATACCCAGCGATAGCGATTGCGAGTAATCGCCGTGCGTCGGCAGGTTACGCACGAAGGTAAAGCCAAAGGCGTTGCCCTTGCCCAGCACGGTGGTACCGCCCACGGCGTTGGCATTGCTGTTGGACTTGTAGCCCGAGGTAAGCATGCTCCAGTCGGTGTTGAACGGTATGAGGTACGAACCGGCCCACACTTCCGAGCTGTTGCGGTCCTGCGGCGCCACGATATAGGTGAGCGACGCGGCGTGGCCCTGCTGGAACAGGTTGTCGTCGCGGATGCTGGCGACCGTGCGCAGCTCCGGCGTGTTCACGCTGTGGTCGTTGTTGACTTCCAGGCTCGCGGTGAGGGGCTTGTTGTCATTGACCTTCAGCGTCACATCCATGGTGTTCGGCAGCTTGCCCGGCGTAAGCACCGGCACCACCTGCGCACCGGCGCGGCGGTTCACATCCGTGAGCTGTTGTTGCGCGGCACTGAAGTTCGGCACATCGCCTTCGGCAAGCGCCGGCACGCCTTCGCGAATTTCCTTGGGCGAGCGGTACGTCGCGCCTTCCACGCGCACGCGGCCGATGGTGTTCTCGGTGACTTGCAGGCGGATCACGCCTTCCTTCACCTGCTGCGGTGGGATATCGACCACCACGGACTGGAAGCCGTGCGCCTGGTACACCTTCTGCAAGGCATCGCGTGCGCCACTCACGTCGTTCATCGATTTGCCGGGACCCAGGAACGGATACACCGCGGTTTCGATATCGAGGGCTTGCAGCGTGGTGTTGCCATCGACGACGTATTCGTTCACGTCGAACGATTGCGGCGCATCCTGCGCGGTGGCATGGGCGGTGAGCCCCAGCGCGATGGCGGTGGCCAAGGCCAGCGCCCGCGGGTTTGCGGCACGCTTCATGCGTTCACCCGTAGTGCTCGTGTACCCACGCGGACTTTCCCCTGTGTTCCGTTTGCCCCTTAGACGCGTGGGCTGGGGTGGCACTGAACCGGTGTCACGAAAAATTCATGCGGCCCCTCCCTGGCCTGCGCGTGCCTTAACTCAAAAGTACCCAGCCGCCCGGCAAGTGCGTCGCATGTGCGCCATAGGCATCCTCGATCAACGTGGCGACCTCGCCCATCTGATCGAGCGTAAAGCGCGCATGCACACGGCGCTCGCCGAGCGTACGATCGGTGATGACGATGCGGCCGGGGCGGTAGCGGTTGATGTCGGCGACGACATCGGCCAGCGGCTGGTTGTCGTAGATGAGCACGCGATCGCGCCACGCCAGCGCCGTATCAAGATTCACCGCGACAGGCGCACCGATACCATCGTCGTTGAAGGCCACCTGTTGCGACGGTTTCACGGGCACGTTGGCGCCCGCGCGGTTGATCACGGTCTGACCGCCCAGGCAGGTCACGGTGGCAGTTGCGTCCGCACAGCGAACAGCAAACGACGCACCCGGCGCCGAGAACAGGCGGCCATCGGCCACTTCGACCACGAACGGCTCCTTGCGCCCCGCATCGATCCGGACCACGGCCTCGCCCTGGCGCAGGTGCATGCCGCTCACCTTGCCACCCTGCTCGCGCACGGCGATATCCGTATCGGTGTTCATCTCCAGCGATACGCCGGGGGCGATGGAAAGCGATTTCTGCTGGCCTACGCGTGTCCGCAGCGTGCGGCCATCGGGCTCGGAGCCCTGGCTGAGCACATCGCTGCGGACCATGAGCAGGCCCACCACCGAGGCGGCGAGCGCGCCGCCAATGAACGCGCGGCGCGACATACGCACATCGTGCCTTGCCCGCGCCCTGCCCCGCGTGCGTTGCTCGTGCTCGCGCAGCGCGGCGGCGGGCCCAAGGGCCTCCCATAGCGCGCGTGCCCGCGCGAACGCGAGGGCATGTTCCTGGCTTTCCGCGCACCAGCGGCGGAAGGCCTCGCCATCCTCGCGGGTGGCGGTGCCGGACGTAAGGTGGACCAGCCAGGCATGCGCGTGGCTGTCGCTGTCATGGCGGTGTAAGGGTTCCATAACCGTCAAGACGTTTCCCGCGCCCCGGGACCGAACCGCTGGTACGCACGGCGCCCCGTTTTCGTGGCACAGGTCTCAAGTGCCTTCTTCAGTTCCTTGCCCACCATGCGCACCGAAATGCCGTGGCGGGCGGCAATATCGGCCTGCGGAAGCTCATCCACCCGTGCGGCGACCAGGATGTCGCGCTGGCGCCGGGTCAGCGCATCCAGTGCGAGGCTGAGCGCGGCGATATCCTGTTGTGCGGCCAGCACCGCCGAGGGTTCGATCACGTCATCCACGGCATGCAGCAGCTCATCGACCTCTTCACCGGTCAACAGCCGCCCCTGGGCACGGTGGTGGTCCGCGGCCATGTTCAGGGCCATGCGGAACAGGTAACTGGTGGGGTGCGTGGCGTGGCCGTCAGGCATGGCCAACTTTTCGACGCGCAGGTAGGTCTCCTGCATCACGTCGTCGGCCAGGTCGTCCGAGCGCAGGCGGCGGCGCAGGCGACGGCGGAAATCCTCGTAGTTGGCGAGGAACAGGCCAAGCAGTGATGCATCGCTACTCATGCGGCCCCGCAGGCGTCAGCGCGCGATGGGGCGAGCAACACCGTAAACGGGCTGGCAGCCGCGAGATGCGCCGGCACGCGGGCACGGCGGATGGCGCCGAGCACGCGCGCATCGCGCTGGTCGTCATCGGAAGGGGCTAGCGCCACCACATCGGCGACGTGACCACTCGCATCGATCCAAATTTGCAGCGCAAGACGAAACGTACCGGGGCGGGTATCGCGACGTACGCAGAGCACCTGCTCCACGGCACGCTGGAGCTCGGCGGCGTCGCTTTCGGCGAGTTCAGGCGCCTGTGGCGGCAACGCGGCCTCGCTTTCGGCCGTATCGGCAGGCGTGGCGTTGACGGTAAACGCGTTCATCGAACTGAAATGCGCAGTGAGGCCGGTACCGACCAGGAGAATGCGCAGGCCATCACGCGGGTTCGCTTCGCCGTGCAGGCCTGGCGAGTCACGCCCTGCCACCAAGGCGTCATCGAACAGCACTGCGATACCCGAGGTTTCGCTGAACGCACGCAACGCGCCGGCCAGCGGCTGCGCGTCGATATCAAATCGCGTCGGTCCATGCGTTATCCCTGGCGGTGCTTCCCCTCCCCATGGCGCCGCCTGCGCCGTGCTGAAGCACAGCACGCAGGCCAGTAGCGCGAGGACACAACGTGTCACGATCAGTCCTCGCGCAAGCCAACGCATCACGGGGTTATCTGGCGCAAGGCTAGGTAGCGCAGATGACACAAAGGCGCCGGTTCAGTGACAAGGTTGATGACACCACGGTGACAGGTGTGACGCACTTCCCCGTGCGGGTCGTGACGTGGTATCCAACGCGCCGACGCTCATGGAGAAGGCTTATGCGTATTCGGCAAGGTTGTCTTTTGCTTGTCGGCTTGTCCGCCGCGGCGAGCGTGCATTCGCAATCCGTGGTGGAACTTCCGGGCGTTCACGCGCAGGCGACCACCTCATGCGTGGAGCCCGCGCACGCCGGTAGCGCCGCTCTTTCTTATACGTGCCTGAACCAAGCGCTGGCCACGGCGGCGCCCATGCCCTCACCACTGGATGCCAACGACGTGCGCAAGGTGCCGAGCAACAAGCTGGGCCTCTACAACGCCGCCGCACTCGGCCACCGCATGGGCACGAACCTGGGGCAAAGCGTGCAGCCCTACAGGCCGCCCGCCCCGGTCTACCCCTCACCCGTCCACTAAACGTTGCCCCTGTAGGAGCGGGGGGGGGGGGGGGCGGGGGGGCGCCCCCCCCCCCCCCCCCCCCCCCCCCCCCCCCCCCCCCCCCCGCTCCTACAGGGGCGACGTGAACGGGGATCAGGAGCGGCGGCGCTTGATGCTGTCTTTCACGTCCACGTCGAACAGCACCGTGGTTGCCACGGTGTCGTGGCCGGCGATATCGAACACCAGGCCCTCCTTGCTCGGCAGGCGTGATTTCAGATCCAGCAATTGCGTGCGCGGCACCAAAAGGCGCCATTCGTGCGCGTTGCCTTCCAGCTCACACGCCGTGGCTTCGGTGGCATCCACCGAGTAGCGCATGATGAACGCCCGGCCAAATGTCGTGGAGCCCAGCAACGCCACGTTATCGAGCAACTCACCCAGTTCGTCTTCATCGATCCGCACACGGATCGTGTCGTTTTCCAGCTGCACTCTCATGCGTTCGCCTCTCGCCATTCATCCGGAGTATTGCAGTTCGCCAGCGCGCGTGGATTGGCGCGATCGATCGACAGCGTGGCCATGCCCACGCGGGCCTGCAGGGCAGCGACGGAGCAAGCGCGCCCTTCAAGGCCGATAAGCTCGGCCAGCGTCGCACGCGTTTGTGCATCGAGGGTCAGGCGCATGGGTAGGGGATGGCCGGCCCAGCGCGTGGCGCGCATGCGGCGTTCATCGCGCAGCGGTGCGAGCGTCGCGGCATCGATGCGGGGCATGTCGACCGGTACGACCATCAGCTCGCCATCATCGAGTTCCGCCGCGACGCTGGCGATGCCGCCGACAGGGCCTTTCTCCGCCCAGCGGTCGGCGATGCCACCCGGGCGTGATCCACTGATCACCACGCGCTCCGCGCCGGCCTCGACCAGCACATCGCGCGTGCGTTCGAGCAACGTGCGGCCATCGATCCTTAGCAGCGCCTTGTCTTCGCCCATGCGCGACGATAGCCCGCCCGCCAGGATGATGCCGATCACGGCGCCCACACCGGGTCAAGCGGCCACGCGTCGACAACCTCGCCGAATGCATCGTCGGCGGTAAGCCATGCGTTCGCCTGGGTGAATGGAAGGATGCGATACGCCGCCTGGTTGCGCTGGACGTGTGCAACCTCCCTGCCCTCACTATCGGCTTCTACCCGGCCCAGGGCGAAGTGCTGCAAACCCGGGCGAACGTCGTAGCCTTCGACGAGGCGCACACGGCGCGGGGTCTCGGGTGCCAGGCCGGCCATACCGCGTAACACTGGCGCGACGAAGAAGCGGTGGCCCACCGCCACGGCGATGGGGTTGCCGGGGAGGCCGAGTACGAGTGGCCCACCCTCGAACCTTGCCGCAAGGAGGGGCTTGCCCGGGCGGATGGCGACTTTATGGAATAGCTCGCGAGCACCCATGGCCGTGAGGGCCGACGGCACAAAATCGAACCGCCCCGCGGACACCGCTCCGGTCGTGACGATCAGGTCGGCACCCGCGCGGCGTGCGTCGTCCACGGCCTTGCCAAAGGCATCACCGGTATCGGGCACGCGGTGTCGCATAAGCAGGTCGGCGCCCCAGGAAGCGAGGGCTGCCGCAAGGAACGGGCCGTTCGAATCGTGGATACCGCCTTCAGGCAACGGCCCGCTCGCATGCAGCTCGCTGCCCGTATTGATGATGGCTACGCGTGGCCTTCGCACGGCGTCGATGGCTTCGACGCCCAGCGCAGCCAGCAACATGACCGCGGCGGCGTCGATACGGCGCCCCGCAGGCAGCGCAGCATCGCCGTGGCGGATATCACCGCCGGCGCGCCGGATGTTCTGGCCACGCTTTTCATCTTGAACAACGCGCACTCGCTCGCCATCGCGCTCACAGCGCTCGACCGGGATGACGGTGTCGAAGCCATCGGGCAGACGTGCGCCGGTTGCGATCTCGCAGGCGTCGGCGCCGGGATATGCGGTGGTGCCATCGCCCGCGGCTTGCATGCCGCCGACCATGTACATCGATCCGGAGGGAATGTGGCCCTCGCCGCCGCGGATGGCGTAGCCATCCATCGCCGAGTTATCGAACGAGGGCAGCGACAGGGGGCTGGAGACAGGCTGGGCGAGGATGCGGCCCATGGCAACGGAGAGGCCCACCCGCTCGGCATCGAGCGGGTGGGCCTCCTTCAACAGCACGGCCAGGGCATCGGCATAGGTAAGCATGGGTGAAGCCTACCTTGTCACGCCTGCTTGCGGGCCTCCTGCACCGTGGCCGGGCGGTAGGCGTGGAACGCCACCGTGGCCGAGGCGCGGCCCTGGCTCAGGCTGCGCAGCGCGGTGCTGTACCCATCGAGCTGGGCCAGCGGCACATCGGCTTCGATCTCCGTGCGTTCCTGCTTGTCGGTAAGGTTCACGATCTGCCCACCGCGGCGCTGCAGGTCGCCCAGCACATCGCCCACCGCCACGCCCGGTGCCGAGACCGATACACGCATCACCGGCTCCAGCAGTACGGTACCGGTGGCTTCGAGCGCCGCCCGCACCGCGATCTGCGCGGCACGGTGGAACGCGGCTTCGTTCGAATCCACGGCATGCGCCTGGCCATCAAGCACCAGCACTTCGGCACCCACCACCGGGAAACCACGCGGGCCTTCCAGCAGCGCCTGCTCCGCCCCTTTCTGCACGGAGGTCTGGAACTGCTTCGGAATGACGCCACCG
Organism: Luteibacter sp. 621; assembly: GCF_050435445.1. Lineage (NCBI taxonomy): Bacteria > Pseudomonadati > Pseudomonadota > Gammaproteobacteria > Lysobacterales > Rhodanobacteraceae > Luteibacter > Luteibacter sp. 621. The sequence continues at coordinate 62,849 of NZ_JBNDKI010000002.1, forward strand.
GTCGTACGGTCCTCGTAGCGGTTCGCATCGCCTTCGATCGGCGACACGGACAGCACCACACGGGCGTACTGCCCACTGCCACCGGTCTGCTTGGCAACTTTGCCTTCGATCGGGCCCGACGGCTTCGCTGGCGTCTCCTGGTAGGCCACGCGCGGCGAACCCGTGCGCACCTGCACACCCCACTCGCGGCGCAGGCGTTCCACCATCACCTCCAGGTGGAGTTCGCCCATACCCCAGACCAGGGTTTCACCGGTTTCCGGATCGGTACTCACGCGGAACGACGGATCCTCCTGGGCCAGGCGCGCCAGCCCGTTGCCGAGCTTGAGCAGGTCGGCCGAACGCTCCGGTGACAACCGCCACGACAACACCGCCGGCTGCGCCTGGATGGTTTCCAGCCGCAGGTGGTGATGCTGGTCGGCCAGCGTTTCACCGGTCGCCACGTCCTTCCAGCCCATGATCGCCACGATATCGCCCGCCTCGGCTACTTCCACGGCTTCGGTGTCATCGGCGCGCACCACGGCAAGGCGGCCAATACGCTGGACGCGATCGGTACCGCTGCGCCATACAGCATCGCCCACATGCAGCCGTCCCGAGTACAGGCGGATGAAAGCAAGCGGACCGTGCGACTGGTTGACCACCTTGAACACGAGGGCGGAAAGCGGCGCATTCGCATCTGGCGCCACCTGCACATCACCGTGATCGGTATGCGCCACCACGGACGGGCGATCGAGCGGCGAAGGCAGGTAGGCCACCATGGCATCCAGCAGCGGTTCGATACCGACGTTACGGAACGCCGAGCCGGGCAGCACGGGCTGGCCTACGCCAGCCAGCGTGCCACGGCGCAGGGCTGCGGTGAGTGCCGCCGCGTCCACGGGCTGGTCCGCCAGCCATAGTTCCGCCAGCGTTTCGTCCTTGTCGGCTACCGCCGCGACGAGTTCCGCACGTGCATTCGCATGCGCCGCACGCTCGTCGTCGGTCCACGGCGTGATCACGGGCGTGCCCTTGTCGTCAAAGAGCCACGTACGCTCACCCACCAGGTCCACGAGGCCCACGATGTGTTCGCCTTCGATCACCGGTTGCGCGACCACCCAGGGGTTGGCCCCAAGCTTTTCGCGCATCTGCACCAGCGTGGCGTCAAAGTCCGCGCCAGGGCGATCCATCTTGTTGACGAACGCCATCAGCGGGACGCCATGCCGGCGCGCCTGGTGCCACACGGTTTCGGATTGCGGCTGCACGCCGGCGACGCCGGAGAAAACCACCACCGCGCCGTCGAGCACGCGCAGGGAACGCTCCACCTCGATGGCGAAGTCGATATGCCCCGGGGTATCGATGAGCGTGAGGCGATGCGGCAGCCCGCCTTCCGGCGTCCAGTTGGCGCGCACGGCAGCGGCGCCGATCGTGATGCCACGCTCGCGCTCGAGTTCCATATGGTCGGTGGTGGTCGCGCCATCGTGCACCTCACCGGTGCGATGGATCGTGCCGGTCTTATAGAGCAGGCGCTCGGTGAGCGTGGTTTTACCCGCGTCGACATGGGCAATGATGCCTAGGTTGCGCCAACGGCCGACGGGGATGGTGGTATCGCGGGTACTCATGGTTGAACAGTTCCATTCAGGGCGCCAGGGGCTCGATACGCTTCGAGCGAGGCATTCCCCGAGGCTTCACCGTCGCCCCTGGCGTGGGTAGGACGGATCAGGATCGGGGATCGCGGCAGTTCTTCATGGCACGGTGCTCCGGGTAAGGGCTTGGAAAATTCAGGGGTTGGAAAAAACACGGGCGAAAAAAAAGCACCCTTGCGGGTGCTTTTGGTATGCATTCGAGGCCGGGCGCCTTACGGCGTAGGGCCTGCCATGGCGCGCGCGCACCCGCGACGCGCCCATGGGGCGATCGTTGGCAGGTGGCTCAATGCGTGCTTGCAGGCAAACATGATTCGGTCTCGATGGATTGGGGGCGGATCCTACGCCTGCCCACGCGGGTGGGCAAGCGGCTGGCACCTAACGTAGGGGCGCCAAATCGGCTTTCAAGGGGGCGCGGAAAGGCATAGCTGCCATGTACCCTAATCAGGTTCGCTCCCCCCTTCCCCCTCGCGGAGTTCCTCCATGCGATACGTGAAACTGGGCAAGACCGGCCTTGAGATCTCACCCGTGATCCTGGGCTGCATGACCTACGGTGAGCCCAAGCGCGGCAACCACCTGTGGACGCTGGACGAAGAACAGAGCCGGCCGTTCATCCGCAAGGCGCTCGACCTCGGTATCAACACATTCGACACGGCCAACGCCTATTCCGATGGCACCTCGGAAGAAATCGTGGGCCGCGCGCTGAAAGATTTTGCGCGGCGCGACGAGATCGTTATCGCCACCAAGACCTTCTTCCGCTGGCACAAGGGGCCCAATGGCGGTGGCCTGTCGCGCAAGGCCATCTTCCAGTCGGTGGATGATTCGCTCGGCCGCCTCGGCACCGATTACATCGACCTGCTGCAGATCCACCGCTTCGATTACGACGTGCCGATCGAGGAGACGCTCGAAGCCCTGCACGACGTCGTCAAGGCGGGAAAGGCGCGCTATATCGGCGCCTCGTCCATGCACGCCTGGCAGTTCGCGAAGATGATCTATACCTCGCGCCTGCATGGCTGGACGGAATTCGTGAGCATGCAGGATCACTACAACCTGATCCAGCGCGAGGAAGAACGCGAGATGATTCCGTTCTGCGTGGACCAGGGCATCGGCGTGATCCCGTGGAGCCCGCTGGCCCGTGGCCGCCTTACGCGTGATTGGGACGAGACCAGCACGCGCCAGGAGAAGGATGTCTTCGGCGGCACCCTTTACAACACAACGGAAGAGTCCGACAAGGCCATCGTGGCTGCGGTGAAGGACGTGGCGGAGGAACGTGGCGTGCCGCGTGCGCAAGTCGCGCTGGCATGGGTGGCGCAGCGGCCGGGTATCACCGCACCGATCGTGGGTGCCTCGAAGCCGCACCATCTTGATGACGCGGTGGCGGCGATCGACCTGAAGCTTAGCGACGAAGAGATGAAGAAGCTGGAGGCGGCATACGGTCCGCATCCGGTCGCGGGCTTCGAGTAAACGTTGCCTTTGTCGGGGCGGGGGGGGGGGGCGGGGGGGGGGGGGGGGGGGGGGCGCGCCCCCCCCCCCCCCCCCCCCCCCCCCCGCTCCTACACACCGCGTTTTTCGATGGCTGCCTCGATAGCATCGGCGGCGATGCGTGCGCCCTGCTCTTGTTTCATGCTTCGGCCCACTTCTTCGGCCCGCGCACGTAGCGGCACATCAACAAGCAGCCGGGCAAGCTTTGCTGCCGCGCGGTCGGCGCGGTAGCGCGTGGCGGGCAATACATCGCCCACGCCCAGCCGTTTCACCCGTGCTGCGTTATCCGGTTGATCGAAGCCGTGTGGCACGATCAGCGAGGGCCGCCCCGCACGCATGGCCTCCTGCGTCGTGCCGACGCCACCGTGATGCACGACCACGGAGGCGCGGGCGAACAACGCGCCATGCGGTGCGTAGTCGACGGCGAGAACGTCACCACCGTTGAGCGCAAGGCGCTCGCGCAACGCAGGTGATCCCGTGAGAAGTACGGCGCGAAGGCCGAGCCGCCTTGCGGCTGCAACGCTCTCGCGCAAGAACCCTTCGCTTGCGTGAACGGCCGCCGAGCCCAGGGTAAACACGATGGGCGGGGTCCCCCCATCAAGCCAGCGTAGCAAGGCGCCGTCCAGCACATCATCGAACGGAAGATAACGAGCCTGGCCGGTAAGCACGGTATGCGCGGGCGCATCGGGTGGCAGGCCACCCAGCAGCGGTGAATACATCGCGAGCACGCCATCTCGCCCGTGCTGGCCGCGATGGAACGGATCGCCCGTGGGCGCAACCGGTGCGAGGCCCAGATGACGGCGGAACGCGCGCACCGGCGCGGTCCACGGATGGGTCAGCCGCTCCACGATGCGCGTCAACCAACGCGAACGGCGAGGCGATGCTCGCAGCCATCGATCAAGGGTATCCATGCCCGTCGCGGGCGGATCGAACGGCGACAGGAAGACCGACGGCGACAACACCGCGGAGAACCATGCGGCGGGCAGCGTTTCGCCGAGGATCTGCCCGGCGAACGCCAGGGTGGTGGTCACCAGCGCATCCGCTTCCATGCAGAACGTCTTTAGCGCGTGGTAACTCGCCGCCACATCGGCGGCGGCGAGGTCACGCACGACAAAGCGCGGCCCCCGCCACGGATGGAACGCCTTTGCCGCGAATGCCGCCTTGTCTTCGGGCTCAGCGATGCCGCTGGCCATGACGAACTCCAGCCCGGCATCCCGCACCGCATCACGATGGATCGCATGCGCGCCAACGGTTACCCGGTGGCCGCGCGCGACGAGTTCACGGCCCACGGCGAGCAGGGGGAACAGGTCACCCTGCGATCCCACCGTCGCGAACACGATGTGCCGTTCCGCCATGCCTTCCTCCGCCATGCACCAGGGCTCCATCGTCGCGCATTTGACTTCGGCCGTCCGGACGGCTAATTTCGCCGTCGCCAGCGGTCTTTATCTTTGTATTCGAATAGAGAGATAAAGCTAAGAGGGAAGCCGGTGAAAATCCGGCGCTGCCCCGCAGCGGTATATGGAGACGACGTCCGTCACAGGCACTGGGCCCTCAAGCCCGGGAAGCGACGGCGAAGGCGGTATCCCCTAGGGGATGCCACATCCTTGAGCCCGAAGACCTGCCGCCAGCCGGCGCGCCAGCCCTGTCATGAGGGCGTGCGCGCCGCCCGACCTGACGGGCCGCCCCACGGCAGCCCGGCGGTTCGCCCGCGGGGGCGAAGGTCGACGGTCAGCCCGCATGACGCCCAGCCTGCCAGCGCGGTGTGCCGCGGTGGCGCAGGGTCGTCTGCGTGCACCGCCCTTCCCTCCTCTTTTATCCAAAGAGGAATCTTTCCATGCCGCACGTGACCTACCTCGGTTTTCCCCGCATCGGCCGCCGCCGCGAACTCAAGCGCGCGCTGGAGGCTTATTGGAAGGGAGATGCGACGTCTGCCGAACTGCTCGACACCGCAGCCACCCTGCGCCAGCGCCACTGGCAACTCGCCCGTGACGCGGGCGCCGACAGCGTTCCGGTCAACGATTTCTCGCTCTATGACCACGTGCTCGATGCCGCGGTGGCACTCGATGCCATTCCGGCGCGCTATCGCAACCTGCACGATGCAGATGCGCTGGCGGGTTACTTCGCCATGGCACGCGGCCACCAGCGCGGTGGGCACGACCTGCGCGCGCTCGAGATGACCAAGTGGTTCGATACCAACTACCACTACATCGTGCCCGAACTGCATGCGGGCCAGGTATTCCATGCGCGGCCGGAAAAGGCGGTGGCGGAGTATCAGCAGGCGGTTGCCGCAGGCCACGCCGCCCGCCCCGTGCTGCTCGGCCCCGTGACCTTCCTGCTTCTTTCCAAGACCGTGGATGGAAGCCATCCGCTTGGGCTACTCGATGCGCTGCTCCCGGCGTGGCTCGGCCTTGTCGATGCATTGGTCGCCGAGGGCGCGGAATGGATCCAGGTCGACGAACCGGCGCTGGTGCTCGACCTGGAGGTGGGCGCCCGCGACGCGTTCCGCCGCGTGTTCGAGGCACTGGCCGCGCACTCACCCGCCAAGATCTTGCTGGCTACGTATTTCGGTGGCCTTGAATCCAACCTGGGCCTGGCCACCTCGCTGCCGGTGGCGGGGCTGCACGTTGATATCGCACGAGCCCCGGCACAGCTTGATGCCGTACTCGACGCCCTTCCGGACGGGCGCGTGCTCTCCGCCGGCCTGGTCGATGGCCGCAATGTCTGGCTCAGCGACCCGGCCACCCTCCTTCCACGCCTGGAGACACTGCGCACGCGCGTTGGCGGCGATCGCTTGTGGATTGCGCCCTCGTGTTCACTGCTGCATGTGCCCATCGACTCAGCCGAAGAGAAGCAGCTGCCGGGTGAGGTCGCGCAATGGCTTTCGTTCGCACGGCAAAAAATCACCGAACTGCGCCAGTACGCCAACGCCGTTTCGGGAGACGCAAAGGCCGTGCAGACCCTGGCTCGCCAGCACGAGATCGTCGCACAACGCCTGACCTCGCCCGAGGTCGTCCGCGCGGACGTGCGCGCCCGCGTCCGCGGGCTCACCCCGCAATTCAGCCAGCGCCGCTCGGGCTACGCACACCGCGCCGCGGTGCAACGCGAACGCTTTGGGCTGCCGGCGCTACCCACCACGACAATCGGTTCATTCCCGCAAACCGATGACCTGCGCACGGCACGCGCCGCGTTCCGCTCGGGCAGGCTCGATGCCGCGGCGTACGACGAACGCCTGCGCGATGAAGTACGTCGCGCGGTGAGCTTCCAGGAGGAAGCCGGCCTGGATGTGCTCGTGCATGGCGAACCCGAGCGCAATGACATGGTTGAGTACTTCGGTGAGCAGCTCTCGGGTTACGCCTTCACGAAGTACGGCTGGGTGCAGAGCTACGGGTCGCGCTGCGTGAAGCCGCCCATCATTTACGGTGACGTGGCTCGCCCCGTGCCGATGACCGTGGCGTGGTCCAGCTTCGCGCAATCGCTCACCGAGCGCCCGATGAAGGGCATGCTCACCGGCCCGGTAACCATGCTGCAGTGGTCGTTCGTACGCGACGACGTGCCCCGCGCCGACGTGTGCCGGCAGATCGCGCTTGCCCTGCGCGATGAAGTGCACGACCTGGAGCGCGCTGGCATCGGCATCGTGCAGATCGATGAGCCCGCCTTGCGCGAGGGCCTGCCGCTACGCCGCGCCGACTGGCAGGCCTACCTGGCCTGGGCCGTGGAGGCGTTCCGGATCACCGCCGGGGGCACCAGCGATAGCACCCAGGTGCACACCCACATGTGCTACTCGGAGTTCAACGACATCATCGAGGCCGTCGCCGCCATGGACGCCGACGTCATCTCGATCGAGACCAGCCGCTCGCGAATGGAGCTGCTGGAGGCCTTCACCCGGTTCCGCTACCCCAACGGCATCGGCCCCGGCGTGTATGACATCCACTCCCCACGGGTACCCGCCGAGGCGGAAATGGCTGACCTGGTGGCCCGGGCCCTGCAGGTCCTCGAACCCGAGCAGCTCTGGATCAACCCCGATTGCGGGCTGAAAACCCGGGACTGGAAGGAGGTGGGCGACGCCCTGAAAGGCATGGTGGCCGTGGCAAGGGCGGCCCGGGAACGCCTGCCCGCCTGAAGCCAAGCCCGCCGGGCTGGGGCGGTTCGGCTGCCCCAAGCCCTTGTAGGAGCGCGCTAGCGCGCGATTCGGGCTGGCGGCAAGCACCCATCGCGCGCAAGCGCGCTCCCACAGCGGCCGCCCGGGGCCCGGGCCTGAATGTCCATGCAATCGTCACCCCCGGGGCGTACCCTTGCCGCTGCAAACCCGCCTAGGTGCGTGTATCATGGCGCGCCCTTTTATCTCTTTATCCGTAAAGAAGGATATATACCCGCGATGAGCAGCTACCTCTTCACCTCCGAGTCGGTCTCCGAAGGCCACCCGGATAAAATCGCCGACCAGATCTCCGACGCCGTTCTGGACGCCATCCTGGCCCAGGACCCGCGCGCGCGCGTGGCCTGCGAAACGCTGGTGAAGACCGGCGTTGCCATTGTCGCGGGTGAAATCACCACCAGCGCCTGGATCGACCTGGAAGCCCTGACCCGTAAGGTCATCCTCGATATCGGCTACGACTCCTCGGAAGTCGGCTTCGATGGCGAGACCTGCGGCGTGCTGAACCTGATCGGCAAGCAGTCCCCGGATATCAACCAGGGCGTGGACCGCAAGAAGCCCGAAGAACAGGGCGCTGGCGACCAGGGCCTGATGTTCGGCTACGCCACCAACGAAACCAGCGAATACATGCCGGCGGCGATCCACTACGCCCACCGCCTGGTTGAGCAGCAGACCAAGGTCCGCAAGAAGAAGAACTCGCCGCTGCCGTGGCTGCGCCCGGATGCGAAGAGCCAGGTCACCCTGCGTTACAACGAGGCCGGCGAAGCCGTCGCCATCGATGCCGTGGTGCTTTCCACCCAGCACGATCCGGGCGTGAAGCAGAAGGACCTGATCGAAGGCGTGCGCGAGCTGATCCTGAAGCCCGTGCTGCCGGCGAAGCTGCTGCACAAGGACACCAAGTTCCACATTAACCCGACCGGCAAGTTCGTGATCGGCGGCCCGGTGGGCGACTGCGGCCTGACCGGCCGCAAGATCATCGTCGACACCTACGGCGGCTGGGCCCGTCACGGTGGTGGCGCATTCTCGGGCAAGGATCCGTCCAAGGTCGACCGTTCGGCCGCTTACGCTGCCCGCTACGTCGCCAAGAACATCGTGGCCGCCGGCCTGGCCGATCGTTGCGAAATCCAGGTCAGCTACGCCATCGGCGTGGCCGAGCCGACCTCGATCTCGGTCACCACCTTCGGCACCGGCAAGATCCCCGACGAGAAGATCGAGAAGCTGATCCGCAAGCACTTCGACCTGCGCCCGTACGGCATCATCAAGATGCTCGACCTGGTGCACCCGATCTACCAGCCGACCGCTTCGAATGGTCACTTCGGCCGCAAGCCGTACGAGATCACCGGCGCCGACGGCAGCAAGTACACCGCGTTCTCGTGGGAAAAGACCGATAAGGCCGACATCCTGCGCGATGCCGCTGGCCTGAACGGCAAGGTCGCTCGCCGCTAAGCGACGGCTGCTTTGTTCGAACGAAAAGGGGCGCCCAACTGGGCGCCCCTTTTTTTATGGCTGTAGCGCCCGTTTCTTCCGCTGCTGTAGGAGCGCGCTTGCGCGCGATTCACGTTGTCGCAAGCACCCGATCGCGCGCAAGCGCGCTCCTACAGGGGCATGCCGGCCATGCCGCGTGGTGGCTACATAGCCGCCAGGGTCACGGCGGTTTCATCGCCCGGGTGAGACACCAAGGGCAGCTCAAACGGAGACGCCCCCATGACGATGCCCCTTCGCCCCCTGCTACTCGCCGCCAGCCTGGCCCTTGCCCTGCCCTTCACCGCGACGGCCGCGCAGGAGAAGGACAGCCAGGGAGGCACGCCCACCGATGCCGGCTTCTACCAGAACGCAACCGGGGCCAACGTGGCCGAGATCGAGCTGAGCCAGCTTGCGCTGAAGCAAGCCTCATCCGCGAAAGTGAAGCAGTTTGCCCAGCACATGGTGGATGACCACACCAAGGCCAACGAGAAGCTGGAAAGCCTGCGCAATGGAGACAAGGGCTATTCGACCACGACGGCCCCGCCCCCGGATGACCAGAAAGACATCAACGCGTTGAAGCTCCTAAACGGAAAGGCGTTCGACAGCCAGTACGCAAAGGTGATGGTGGCCGGCCATGAAAAGGCCGTGGCGACCTTCGAGGTGGAAGCCGAGAAAGGCTCAAACCCGGCGCTGAAGGCCTTCGCGAAGGAGACCCTGCCGACGATCAGGCAGCACCTGAAGATGGCGAAAGCCCTGCCAAAGTAACGTAGACATGTAGGAGCGCGCTTGCGCGCGATGGGAGCTTGCGGCAAGCACCCATCGCGCGCTTGCGCGCTCCTACAGGGCATAAGGAAGGGCGTCAGCGCACACGCCAGATCAAGCGTTGCGGTTGCTTCCGGAGAGCACGTCGACCCACACGGCCAGCACCAGGATCACGCCCTTGATGATCATCTGCCACGAGTTGTCGACATCCATCAGCTGCATGCCGCTATCCAGGCTAGCCATGACCAGGGCGCCGATCAGCGCGCCGTAGACCGTACCCGAGCCGCCACGCATGGAGGTGCCGCCGATGAAGCACGCCGAGATGGCGTCCAGCTCACCGCCGGTACCGGCGGAAGGCGAGCCCGAACCGGTACGCGCCACCGTGATGATGCCCGCGAACGCGCACATCAGGCCCATCAGCGCGAACACGACCAGCTTCACCCGGCCAACGTTCACGCCTGAGAGGCGGGTCGCCTCCATGTTGCCGCCCACGGCATAGATGTGCCGGCCGAACACGGTCTGCGTCGAGACGTAGGTAAACACCGCGAGCAGTGCCAGCAGGATCATCACCGGGATGGGGATGCCGTTCGCATCGTTCAGCATGCGGATGAAGCCGAAGATCACCGCGCCAATGACCACCAGGCGGACGATATCGATCCACATTGCCGCCTGCTGCAGCCCGAGCTTCGTCCGGCGCATACGGCGACGAACGGTAAGGCCAATCATGGCCACGAAGATGATGAGCCCGACCCATTGCGAGAGTGCCACGGGCACGAAGCCCTGGCCCAACTGCACCAGGTCATCCGGCGCGGGCGCGATGGTGGAGCTACCCGTGATGTAAAGCACGATGCCGCGGAAGGCGAGCATGCCCCCCAGGCCCACGATGAAGGAGGGCACCCGCATCTTGGTCACGATGAAACCGTTGAACGCGCCAATCAGCATGCCCAGCACCAGCACGGCGCCGATCGATGGCCACGTTCCCCACCCCATGTTCACCGTCAGAATGGCGACCACGCCACCTAACAGGCCCAGCTGCGAACCAATCGAAAGATCGATCTCACCCGCGATGATGATGAACACCATGCCGCACGCGAGCATGCCAGTGATCGCCATCTGCCGGAACAGGTTGGAGAGGTTGTTGGGCGTAATGAACGCCTGGTCCGTCTTCACGTGGAAGAACACCCAGATCACCGCCACTGCGATAAGCAATGCCAGGATCTTGTAACGGACGAATAGTTGCTGGACTTTCTGGGACTGCATGGAAGGCTTCCCTGGTAACGCGTGGAATAGTGGTAAAGGTCAGGCCGCGTGCGCGGGCCCTTCAGCGGCATGCGATATCGCCGCAGCAAGGACCTGCTCCTGGGTCAGGCCAACATTCTTGAAATCGCCCCGCAGCTTGCCTTCGCCAACCACGAGGACGCGATCGCTGACACCCAGCACCTCGGGCATCTCGGACGAAACCATGATGATGGCCACACCCTTGGCGGCGAGCTCGAACATGAGCGTGTAGATGTCGTACTTGGAACCGACATCCACGCCGCGGGTCGGCTCATCCAGGATGAGCACCTTCGGTTCGGGCAGCAGCATCTTGGTCAGCACGGCCTTCTGCTGGTTGCCACCGGAAAGGCCCTGGATCGCGAGCTCGGGGCTGGCCGTCTTCACGCGCAGGCGCTTGATCTCGGCATCCACCACCTGCAGCTCGGCCTGGCGGTCGATCTGGCCGGCGTGCGCATAGTGGGACAGCGTGGCGAGGGTGATGTTATCGCCCACGCCCAGCAACGGGACGATGCCCTGGCGCTTGCGATCCTCGGGCACCAGCGACAGGCCGGCCTTGATCGCCTGCTCGGGGTTCTTCACCTTGATCGGCTTGCCTTCGAGGATCAGCTCGGCCTCGTAGCGGCCCGGGTACGCGCCAAAGATAGCCGAGACCAGCTCGGTGCGACCCGCGCCCACTAATCCCGCGATACCTACGATCTCGCCGCGACGCACCTCGAACGAAATATCGTCGACGCGCTTGCGGTTCGGGTTGGCGACATCCCAGCACGTAACGTGCCTTGCCTCGAAGATGACCTCGCCGATCTCGTGTTCCATCTTCGGGAACAGGTTCTCGATCTCGCGGCCCACCATGGCGGTGATGATGGAATGCGTCGTCATCTCGCTCATGGGCTTGGTGACGATGTGCTTGCCATCGCGAATAACGGTGACCGTATCGCACACGCGCGCTACTTCATCGAGCTTGTGCGAGATATACACGCAGGCCACGCCATCGCGCTTCAGGTCTTCGATGATGGACAGAAGCGTATCCGTCTCGGCCGAGGTCAGCGACGACGAAGGCTCATCGAGGATCAGCAGGCGCGCATTCTTCACCAGCGCCTTGGCGATCTCGAACAGCTGCTGATAGCCGCCACCGTAATTCATCACCGGCGCGGCTACGTTCACATCCTTCAGCTTCAGGCGCGCCAGCAGGGCGTCGGCCTTGGCATACATGGCATCGTAATCCATGACGCCGCCAAACTTGCGGATCTCGTTACCGAGGAAGATGTTCTCGGCCACGGAAAGCTGCGGCACCAGCATCAGTTCCTGGTGAATGATGACGATGCCGGCGTCTTCGCTATCACGCACCGAGTGCGCTTTCAGCGGCTTGCCATCGAACAGGATCTCGCCTTCCCATGTGCCATACGGATACACACCGGAAAGGACTTTCATGAGGGTGGATTTACCGGCGCCGTTTTCACCGCACAGGCCCACGCACTCACCCGGCCGCACGGCCAGGTTGATGCCATTGAGCGCGCGCACGCCAGAGAACTCCTTGACGATGTTGCGCATCTCGAACAGGTATTCGCTCACCTTGGAACCTTCCTTAACGTGGGCCCGTCGGCGGCGCGCCGCGCCGCATCGCGTGCAAGCACGCTACTACCGGAGCATGCGCGGGTCTTGTGCAGGAGCGCGCTTGCGCGCGATAGCCCGAAGCGCGCCCTACAAAGACCTGCAAGGTTTACGGGCCGACCTGCGCCTGCGTGTAGAACCCATCCTTCACCACCAGGTCGACGTTCTGCTTTGTGAGCAGGGTCGGGGTGAGCAGGATGGTGTTCACGTCGATCTTGCCGTTGTTGAGCTTGGAGGTGAAGCTCGGTGTTTCACCCTTGGCGAACTGCACGGCAAGCTCGGCGGCATCGGTGGCGATGGTCTTGATCGGCTTGTAGACGGTCATGGTCTGCGTGCCGGCCTTGATACGCTTGATGGCGGCCAGATCGGCATCCTGGCCGGATACGGCGACCTTCCCGGCCAGCTTCTGGCCATTCAGCGCCGCGATAGCGCCACCCGCGGTGCCGTCGTTGGACGCGACGATGCCCTGGATGTTGTTCTTGTTGGCGGTGAGCGCGTTCTCGATGATCGACTGGGCGTTTGACGCCAGCCACTCGTTCGTCCACTGCTGGCCCACGATCTTGATATCGCCCTTGTCGACCAGCGGCTTCAGGACCTTCATCTGGCCCTCGCGCAGGATCTTCGCGTTGTTATCAGTCGGTGCGCCGCCGAGCAGGAAGTAGTTGCCCTTGGGTGCGGCGTTGACCACGCCCTGCGCCTGCATCTGGCCGACCTTGTCGTTGTCGAACGAGATATACGCATCGACATCGGCATTGAGGATCAGGCGATCGTAGGAAATGACCTTGATGCCCGCCTTCTTCGCCTCGGCCACGACGGTGGTCAGGGTCTTCGCATTGAACGGCACGATGACAATGACATCGACCTTGCGCGAGATCAGGTTTTCGATCTGCTGGATCTGCTTCTGCTCGTTGGCGTCGGCGGACTGGATCGAGACGGTGCCACCCTTGGCTTCGACCGCGGCCTTGAAGTAGTCACGATCCTTCGTCCAGCGCTCCACGCGCAGATCGTCGATCGAGAAGCCGATGACCGGCTTATCCTTGCTTGCGTGGGCCTGCGGTGCGAAAACACCGGCGGCCACCATCGATACGGCCAGCAACGTGTGTAGGGCCTTCTGCTTCATGCTGTTCTCCATCTTCTTATGGAATCGCCCTTTCAGGACGGGCGGAAATCGTCGCCACGGGCGGCGTCTAAATACAGCGGCTTGAGTTGCTCGTAGGAGCGGCGGAACAAAGGGTGGCGCGTTTGCAGGAAATAAGCATGACGCGCTGCATCGGGCTCGTATACCGCGGTGGCCGGTGGCATGGGGCAAACCTCCTCCAACGAGGCCCCCGGCTGCACCGCCAGGCGGGCCAGCCGGGCCGCGCCCAGCGCGGGGCCCACCTCGCCACCGGCACGCAATACCAGGGGCTTGCCGAGGATATCGGCGAGCATCTGGGTCCAGTACGCACTGCGTGAACCACCACCGATCACCGTGATTTCTTCCGAAACCAGCCCTGTTCCCTCCACCGCCAGCAAGCCATCGAGCAGCCCCAGGCCGACACCCTCGAGCGTGGCATGAGCCAGGTCGGTACGCACGGTATCGGGGCCCAGGTTGGTGAACGAGCCGCGGGCATGCGGGTTGTTGTGCGGCGTACGCTCACCGGTCAGGTAGGGCAAGAACAGCGGCCCACCCTTCTTCCAGCCAGCGCGCTCCGCATCGGCCAGCAGTGCGGCCACATCCGGATAGCCCGTGAGGCGAGCGGTGAAATCCAGGCAGCTGGCCGCGTTCAGCATGACCGACATGAGATGCCAGGTGTCCGGCAACGCATGGCAGAAACTATGCACGGCCGTTTCGGGGCTCGAACGGAAGCCATCCGAGACTGCGAAATAGACGCCCGATGTGCCTAGTGACAGCATGGCCTGGCCGTTGCGGACGATGCCGACACCCACCGCGCCTGCCGCGTTGTCGCCGCCGCCCGCCGCGACAGGCACGGTGTGCATGCCCCAGCGATCGGCGAGCTCCTTACGCAGGCGCCCCGCGGGCTGGCTGCCTTCGAACACCTCCGGCATATGCGAACGATCCAGCCCCGTGGCGGCCAGCATGGCATCGCTCCATTGGCGCTTGCGCACATCCAGCCACAGCGTTCCCGCGGCATCCGAGGCATCGGTCATGTACTCACCGGTGAGCCGCAGGCGGAGGTAATCCTTCGGCAAAAGCACCTTGGCAACGCGGGCGAACGTCTCAGGCTCGTGCTTGCGAACCCAGGCCAGCTTCGGCGCGGTGAACCCGGGCATGGCGAGGTTGCCGGTGACCTCGCGAAACCCGGGCACGTTCTCGAGTTCAGCGCACTCCACATCCGAGCGGCCATCGTTCCAGAGGATGGCCGGGCGCAGGACCTGGTCGGCCTTGTCGAGCAGCGTTGCGCCGTGCATCTGACCGGAGAGGCCGATAGCGGCGACGCGTTTGCCTTCCACGCCCTGCAGCACCTCGCCCACCGCCGCCTCGGTGGCAGCCCACCACGCCGCTGGATCCTGCTCGGACCAACGCGGCCTGGGGTGCGATACCGTGAGCGGGCTGGACGCGCTGGCGCGCACGGCGCCAGCGTCGTCGATGAGTACGGCCTTGACCGACGACGTGCCCAGGTCAATGCCGAGGTACAGCGGTGCCGATGCTTCCATGTCGGGTTTCATATCACCCATAGATATAGCGGTTGACGATATTTTCGAGCAACTCCTGGTGGCCGGAAGCGTGCTTCGGGTGCAGGTCGCGCGCGATGGCTTCGTCGGATAGCGAAGCAAGCGTGAAGCCGCCGTTGAGGATCTTCGTACCGAAATCAGCCTCCCAGCCGGCGTAGCGTTTCGCCTTCAGCTCGGCCAGCGTGTCCTTCTCGATCATCTTCACCGCGCGCTCAAGGCCGAGTGCCAGCGTATCGATGGCACCGATGTGGCCATGGAACAGATCGGCCGCCTCGTGGCTCTGGCGGCGCACCTTGGTATCGAAGTTGAACCCGCCGGTGGTGAAACCGCCCGCCTTCAGGATCTCGTACGTGACCAGCGTCATCTCTTCCACACTGTTCGGGAACTGGTCGGTATCCCAACCGTTCTGCGGATCGCCGCGGTTGGCGTCGATCGAACCGAACAGACCCAGCGCGATCGAGGTGGCCACCTCGTGCTGGAAAGAATGGCCGGCAAGCGTGGCGTGGTTCGCCTCGAGGTTGGTCTTCACCTCGTTCTCGAGACCGAAATCCTTGAGGAAGCCATAGACCGTGGCGCTGTCGTAATCGTACTGGTGCTTGGTCGGCTCCTGCGGCTTGGGCTCAATGAGGATCGTGCCCTTGAAGCCGAGCTTGTGCTTGTGCTCCACCACCATCTGGAAGAACCGGCCCAGCTGCGCGCGCTCGCGTTTGAGATCGGTATTGAGCAGCGTTTCGTAGCCTTCGCGGCCACCCCACAGCACGTAGTTCTCACCGCCCAGGCGGTGGGTGGCTTCCATGGCGTGGCGCACCTGGGTCGCCGCATAGGCGAACACTTCCGGCTGCGGGTTGGTCGCGGCGCCCGCGGCATAGCGCGGGTTGCTGAAGACGTTGGCCGTGCCCCAGAGCAGCTTTATGCCGGTCTCGGCCTGCTTCTTCTCCAGCACATCGACCATGGCCGCGAAGTTATTGCGGTACTCGGCCAGGCTATTGCCTTCCGGCGCCACGTCGGTGTCGTGGAACGTGTAGAACGGCGTGCCAAGGCGGGTAAAGAAATCGAATGCCGCGTCGGCCTTCTCACGCGCCTTCGCCATCGGCTCGCCCGCCTGCTGCCAGGGCCGGTCGAACGTGCCGGCACCGAACACATCGGAGCCCGGCCACACGAACGTGTGCCAGTAGCAGACAGCAAGCCGCAGATGCTCGGCCATGCTCTTGCCCAGCAGCTTGCGGTTGGCATCGTAGTGATGGAATGCCAGCGGGTTATCGGAACCCGGGCCTTCGAAGGCGATTTTCGGAATGCTGGAGAAGTACGACATAACAATTCCTTGACGAACGTGGGGACGAATCCTACCGATGCTCGCCATCGGCGCGATCCGGCGCAATTGCGATTTCCAGTAACCCCTCCTGCCTTTTTCCTGCCGCGCTGCGTCATGGCCTCCCGCCGCAATCCCTGCTAGTTTTCCCGTTCATGGCACCGCATCGCATCGCACTGTTGTTCAATGCCAACAAGGTCTATGACCGCCAGGTCATCGCCGGTATTGGGCATTACCTCAATAGCACCCGCGTCGAGTGGGATCTCTTCCTCGAAGAAGATTTCCGCAGCCGCATGCGTGACATCCACCAGTTCAAGGGTGATGGCGTCATTGCCGATTTCGACGACCCCGAGGCCGAAGAAGCACTGCGCGAGCTGCACATTCCCGTCGTCGCCGTAGGTGGTTCCTACCAGGACCCCGCCCACTACCCGGCCGGCGTACCCTACATCGCCACCGATAACGCGCGTCTTGTACGCCTTGCCTACGATCACCTGATTGAGCAGGGACTCTCGCGCTTCGCCCTCTATGGCATCCCGGCCACCACCGGCAGCCGCTGGGCGCAGGAACGCGAGAACGCCTTCCGTGCCATCGTCACGGCGGAAAACGTGGAAGGCATCGTGTACGAAGGCTCACCCACCAGTGCGGGCGGCTGGGGCGAGGCCGTGGAGCACCTGGTGGAATGGCTGGCCAGCCTGCCCAAGCCGATCGGCATCATCGCCGTGACGGATGCGCGTGCCCGGCAGTTGCTGCAGGCCTGCGTCATCGGCGGCATTGCCGTGCCCGAGCAGGTGGCGATCGTGGGTATCGATAACGACCCCATGGCGCAGCTGCTGAACCGGATACCGCTGACTTCCGTGATCCAGGGCGCCGAAGAAATGGGGCGCACGGCGGCGCATGTCCTGCACCAGATGCTGCGCGGCATGGATTGTTCCACCACGCGGGTCATCGTTCCGCCGGTGGGGATCAACGTGCAGGTATCCAGCCGGTTCCAGCCCATGCGCAGCCCGCACGTCATGCGCGCCAGCCACTACATACGCCAGTACGGCTGCCTGGGCATCAAGACCGAACAGGTCGCCGATTATGTCGGCGTATCGCGCACGGTGCTTGAAGAACACTTCAAACGCGAGCTGAAGCAGACCGTGCACCAGGCCATCCTGAAGCACAAGCTCGATACCGCCTGCGACCTGATCATCAACGGCGACACCACGCTTGCGGACATCGCCGTCCGCTGCGGCTTCACGTCGCTGCAGTACATGTATGCGGTATTCCGTCGCGAGTACGACTGCACGCCACGCCAATACCTCGAATCCCACCGCAAGACGGCCACCTCCTGAAGGTCGCCGGCACGGACCGTTTTTCCCGATGCCTATTTCCGAACCCACCGCCTGGGGCAGCCTGCCCGACGGACGCCCCCTCCATCGCTGGACATTGCGCAATGCGCGCGGCACGCGGGTCGATATCAGCGACCTGGGCGCCACCCTGCTCTCCTGGCAATCGCCCGACCGGCAAGGCCAGTTGGGCGAAGTGGTGCTCGGCCACCCCGATGCCGCGCACTACCTTTCCGCCAGCGCCTTCATGGGCGGTATCGTCGGCCGCTGGGCCAACCGCATCCGTGGTGGCCGCTTCTGCCTGGATGGGATTGAGCACAAGGTGGACCGCAACGACGGCGACAACCACCTGCATGGCGGCCACGATGGGTTCCACGCGCGCCGCTGGGATGTGGAGCGGGATGGTGAAGCGCTATGGATGAGCCTCGTATCCCCTGAGGGCGATGGCGGCTTTCCCGGTGAAGTGCAGGTAAAGCTGCGCGTGGCCCTTGGCGACGATGGGGCGCTCGAACTGCGCTACGAGGCAAGCACGGATGCGCCGACGCCGTTCAGCGTCACGGCGCACCCGTACTTCAACCTCAACGACCGCCGGCCGGATATCCGCGACCACGTGATCCGGATCGATGCGGAGGAATTCCTTGCCACGGACGAACAGGCGATCCCGGTTGAACGCCGGCATGTCTCCGGCACGGCGTTCGATTTCCGCGAGCCCGCGCCGATCGGATCGCGCCTGCACTGGCCCGACGCGCAATTGCGGGTGGCCGGTGGGTTCGATCATTGCTATATCCCGCACGGGACGGCCCTGGGGACGCCCCGGGTGGTCGCCGTGGTTACCGAACCGTCGAGCGGCCGCCGTCTCACCGTGGAGACGGACCGGGCGGGACTGCAGTTCTACAGCGGGCAGAAACTCACCGGCCAGGTGAACCGGGACGGGCACCCGTATGCGGCGTTCGCCGGTTTCGCCCTGGAAGCGCAGGCCTTCCCCGATCAGGTGAACTCCGCGCTGGCCGAGGCAGCCATCCTGCGTCCCGGCACTCCCTACCGCCAGCTGACCCGCTACCGCCTGGATACCCTGTAGGAGCGCGCTTGCGCGCGATCCGGGCCTCGCCGCGAGCACCCATCGCGCGCAAGCGCGCTCCTGCAACGGGCCGCCCGCCCCCGGGGCCAGCTACAATAGGCGGATGTCCCTAATCCAGATCCTTGGCCTCGACTACAGCGTCGGCGGCCCCCTCCTGCTTGAACAGGTCGATCTTTCGCTCGACCTGGGCGAGCGCGTCTGTATCGTCGGCCGCAACGGCGCCGGCAAATCCACGCTGATGAAGCTCATCGCGGGCGAGCTCAAGCCCGATGACGGCGAGATTCGCCTGCAAGGTGGCACGCGCGTGGCGCGGCTCACCCAGGAAGTGCCACAGGACACCGCCGGTAGCGTGTTTGACGTCGTCGCCGATGGCCTGGGCGAGCTGGGCCACCTGCTGGCCCGCTACCACCACCTGCTCGAAGAAGGCGACATGGATGGCCTGGGCGATGTGCAGGCGCAGATCGAGGCTCACAACGCCTGGGATCTGGATGCACGCGTACAGAACGTCATCGAACGCCTGGAACTGCCGGAGCATGCCGATTTCGCCGACCTGTCGGGCGGCATGAAGCGCCGCGTGCTACTGGGCCAGGCGCTGGTGCGCGACCCGAACCTGCTGCTGCTCGACGAGCCCACCAACCACCTCGATATCGAGGCCATCGCCTGGCTGGAAGGCTTCCTGAAGGGCTTCGCCGGCGCCATCGTGTTCATTACCCATGACCGCAGCTTCCTGCGCTCGCTGGCCACGCGCATCGTCGAGATCGACCGCGGCAGCGTCACCAGCTGGCCGGGCGATTACGACAACTACCTGCGCCGCCGCGAAGAGCGTTTGCACGCCCAGGCGCAGGCCAACGCGCATTTCGATCGCAAGCTGGCCCAGGAAGAAGTGTGGATCCGCCAGGGCATCAAGGCCCGGCGTACCCGCAACGAAGGCCGCGTGCGCGCGCTTAAGGCCATGCGCCGTGAGCGCTCGGAGCGCCGCGAGGGCACCGGCAACGCCAAGATGACCATGGCCAATGCGCAGGCATCGGGCCGCAAGGTGGTCGAAACCAAGCACGTCACCCAAGCCTACGACGGCCGCACCCTGATCCGTGATTTCTCGACCGTGATCATGCGCGGCGACCGCGTCGGCATCATGGGCCCGAACGGCGCGGGCAAATCCACGCTATTGAAGATCATGCTGGGCCAGCTCGCTCCGCAGGAAGGCACCGTGGTGCTGGGCACGGGCCTGGAGATCGCGTACTTCGACCAGCACCGCATCGCGCTGGATGATCGCCTGAATGCGCTGGATAACGTGGCCGAAGGCCGCGAGTACATCGAGCTCAACGGGCAGCGCAAGCACATCATCGGTTACCTGCAGGATTTCCTGTTCTCCCCCGAACGCGCCCGCGCACCTATCACCCGCCTTTCCGGTGGCGAGCGTAACCGCCTGCTGCTGGCCAAGCTGTTCGCCCAGCCATCCAACCTGCTGGTGATGGACGAACCGACCAATGACCTGGACGTGGAAACGCTGGAGCTGCTCGAAGAGTTGCTGGGCGAATACAGCGGCACCTTGCTGCTCGTCTCCCACGATCGTGACTTCATCGATAACGTCGTCACCAGCACGCTGGTGCTCGAGGGCGATGGCGAGATCGGCGACTACGTGGGTGGGTACAGCGACTGGCTGCGGCAGAAGCCGATCGTCGCGGCGGCGAAGGCTGCCGCAGCGGCCACCGCGAAGCCCGCGGCTGCGGTAGCCGCCCCGCCTGTGCCTGCACCGGTAGCGGCGAAGAAGAAGCTCTCGTTCAAGGAACAGCGCGAACTGGACCTGCTGCCCGCCAAGCTTGAAGAGCTGGAAACCGCGATCGCCAGGCGCACCGAGGCGATGAACGATCCGAAGTACTACCAGCAGGATGCCGCGACCATTACGCGCGGCAATGAGGAGCTGGCGAAGTTGCAGGCCGAACTGGATGCCGCGTTCGCTCGGTGGGAAGAACTGGAGGGGTAATACCCCTCCCGTTTCAGAGCCGGAACACCTCAACCACCCGCGCCAGCTCGGCCGCCTGGTCTTCCAGGCTCTTCGCGGCCGCCGCAGCCTCTTCCACCAGGGCCGAGTTCTGCTGCGTGGAATCATCCATGCGCGATACCGCGTGGTTGATCTGGCCGATCTGCTCGGACTGGGCGGTTGAGGCGCGGCTGATATCGCCCATCAGCGCGGCGACATCACGGATGCGTCCGATCACTGCCTGCATGTTGTTCCCTGCTTCGGTCACCAGCCCGTGGCCGGTATCCACCTGCTCCACGGATTCGGTGATCAGCGCTTCGATCTCCTTGGCCGCCTTGGCGCTGCGCTGGGCCAGGTTGCGCACTTCCTCGGCGACCACGGCAAAGCCCTTGCCCTGTTCACCCGCACGCGCCGCTTCCACGGCGGCATTCAGCGCCAGGATATTCGTCTGGAACGCGATGCCGTTGATGATGCCGATGACATCGGCGATGCGCTGTGCGGAAGCCTGGATGCCATTCATCGAGGCCACCGCTTCGGCCATCGCACCGGCTTCCTGCTGCACGGCGACGCTGGCGCCTTCGGCCAGTGTGCTGGCCCGGGCTGCATTGCCAGCGTTGTCGCGCACCGTGCGCGTCAGCACGTCCAGGCTCGCGGCCGTCATCTGCAACTCGGCCGCCTGGCGCTCGGTACGCATGGATAGATCGGTATTGCCCGCCGCGATCTCGGAGGTACTTCCGGCCATGCTTGCCGTGGCGCGCCGTACGGATTGCGCGATCGAACCCAGGCCATCACCGATGCCATCAATGGCGTTCATGAGCTGGCCGATTTCGTCGCCACGTGTAGAAGCAAGGCGCGCCGTGAGATCGCCCTCGGCCAGGCGGCTGGCCGCTTGTACCGCCGACGACAGCGGACGGGTGATGCGTACGCGAATCGCGATGAACAGCAGCACGCACAGCACGGCGATGATGACGAGACTGCTTCCAATAGCCATGTTGCGCAGGTGCCGAACGGGCGCGTACAGCTCATCCATATCGACGGTTCCGGTCACCATCCAGTGCCACGCCGGATCCGTGGCATACACCGCGAGGCGGTCGATGTCGTGCCCCGCCTCGGCCACGCTATAGCGCGTTTCGCCCTTGCCCGCCGCAAGCATGAGGCCATAGAACGACTGGCCATCGGTATCCAGCGCCTTGAGCGCCGCGCCATCCGCCTTGCCTTCGGCAACGCTAAGCGCCGGATCCACGATGTAGGAGCCATAGCGCTTGCCCGGGCTCGCATCGATTACCGAGTAGTGGCCCGTCTCGCCGATGCGGATGGACGAAATCTGCGCCTGCAGCGCACTCATTTCCTGGCTGATCTCCACGCCGACAAACCAGGCGCCGATGACGTTGCCTGCCGCATCGTGGATCGGTTCGTAACGGGTGATGTAGGGCTTATCGAACAGGATGCCCGGGCCGCCGTAGCCCTTGCCGGAGAGCAGCAGGGGAAACGCCGGGTGCGCATGATCGATGGAGGTACCTACCGCGCGCGAGCCATCCTGCTTCTTCAGCGACGTGGTGACCCGAATGAAATCCTGGCCATCGCGCACGAACATGGTGGCGACAACGTGGGCGCGGGCGGAGAATTCATCCACCGTCGTGAAGTCGCCATTGATCGCCTTGCCGCCCATGGCCATGACCGGCACGGTGCGGTCACCCATCTTCACCCGCTTCATGGGATCCACAGCGAGCGTCCCGGCGGGGAAGTAGCTTTCGAACACGGTGAGGAACCGGTCCGACTCCGCCAGCAGCGCGCCACTGAAGGTGTTCACCATGGCGATGATCGCGTGGTTGCCGCGAGCCAGGTCATCGCGTGACCGCGTCTCCAGCTCCCTTGAGACCATGGTCGTGACGAGCAGGGTCAGCAAGGCAATGCCGAGGGAAACGATGGCCACGACCAAAAGCGTGAGGCGCGCGCCCACGCTCAGGCCGCGCCAGCGGGCGCGACGGAGGGTGTCTTTCATGAGGAACCTGCTGAGGAAACTGACCCGTAGCAATTTACGGGGCATGTAACGTCGTTTTCGGCAGGGTTCTAGCCAGCTTTAGCCGCAGAGGGGTATGAGACCGGGATCGCGCGCGAGCGCGCTCCTACAGGGAAGCTGGGGGTCTGTGGCGGGCTGGGAATCGCGCGCGAGCGCGCTCCTACAGGAGGATCGGGCCTCACGGCCTTTTGTAGGAGCGTGCTTGCACGCGATGGGCCTGGGCTCAGCCCGTATTCTGCAACCCCTGCGACACACCATTCACGCAGGCCACCAGCGCATTCAGCAGCGCATCGTCCTTGCCACCGGTCGCGCGCCAACGCTTCAGCAGGTCGACCTGGAGCAGGCTCATCGGGTCCACGTACGGGTTGCGCAGGCGGATGGAGGTGGCCAGGCGCGGCTCACGCTGGAGCAGCTCGCTGGCGCCCTTCAGGCGGAGCACCCAGGACACGGTCCGCTCAAACTCCTCACGGACTTTGGGGAAGAACCGCTCGTGCAACGGCCCGGCCAGTTCCGAGAACGCCTCCGCGATATCGATGTCCGCCTTGGCCAGCACCATTTCCACGTCATCGAGCATGGTGGCGAAGAAAGCCCACTCTTTCGCCATGCGCCCGAGGGTGTCCTCCCCGCATTCCTTCGCCACCGTTTCCAGCGCGCTGCCCAGGCCATACCAGCCGGTAAGGACGGCGCGGCACTGCGTCCACGAGAACACCCACGGAATGGCGCGCAGGTCTTCCACCCCCTTCATGCTGCGCCGGCGTGCCGGACGCGAACCGAGCGTCATGCGCTCGATCACATCGATGGGCGTGGCGCCGCGGAAATAATCGACAAAGCCTTCCATGTCGACAAATGCGCGATACGCCTTGCGGCTCTCGTCCGAGAGGCGAACCATCACGTCCTTCCAGCCCGATTCACGCACTTCGGCGACGCGCGGGCGGAGCGACGCGCGCATCACCGCACCCAGCGTCTGCTCCAGGTTGCGCACCGCCAGCGCGCGAATACCGTACTTGCGATGAATGACCTCACCCTGCTCGGTAACACGCAACACACCGCCGACCGATCCGCGCGGCGACGCCATGAGTGCAGGGGTGATGCGTGAACCACCGCGGCTGGCGGAACCGCCACGGCCATGGAAGAACGCGACACGGATGCCGGCCTTCGCGGCGACTTCCAGCAGCTCCACCTGGGCACGCTGCAGGCTCCACTTCGAGGCGACCGTGCCACCATCCTTGCCACTGTCCGAGTAGCCGAGCATCACCCACTGGCGATCGCCACGCGCCTTCAGGTGCGCGCGGTACACCGGGTCGTCGAGCAGCGCCTGCAATGTTGCCGGGCCGCCCTTCAGGTCATCGATGGTTTCGAACAGGGGCGCCACGTCCAGGGGCACACGGCCGTCTTCGAGCAAGCCGCCGCGGCGCGCCAGCGCAAGCACGGCGAGCACATCCGCGGCGGTCTCGGCCATGCTGATGATGTACAGGCCAGTGGCCTCCGTGCCGTAGCGCTTGCGCGAATCTGCGAGGGTAGCGAACACGTTGC
Source organism: Luteibacter sp. 621 (assembly GCF_050435445.1). NCBI lineage: Bacteria > Pseudomonadati > Pseudomonadota > Gammaproteobacteria > Lysobacterales > Rhodanobacteraceae > Luteibacter > Luteibacter sp. 621. Next base: position 87,131 of record NZ_JBNDKI010000002.1, read on the forward strand.
GCAGCATGCCGGCGGCATCGTGGTCATCGCCCGCGACGAAACTGCGCTCGCCGGCAGCGAAAGGACGCAGGACTTTCACCCGCGCGTCGGCCTCGCGGTCCGCCCAGCCTGCATCATCGAGCAAGGCGGCGAGCGCTTCATCGTGGACGCGTGCATCCTGGCGCACATCCAGCCGCGCCAGGTGGAAACCGAACGTGCGCGCACGCCACAAAAGGCGGCCCACCGCATAGGCACCGGCGTGGCGACCACCATGGTTGAGCAGGCTCTTCTCAACGAGCGCAATGTCGTCGATGAACTCCGCCGCCGAGGCGTAGGCGTCGTCGCCTTCGTGCAGCGTCGCTTCAAGCCGCTCGGCGACGAAGGTAAGGAACGCGCGGTACGGCATATCCGCATGGCGCGGACGAATGCGTGCGGCCGCCGCAGGCATCTGTTCGCGGTAATCGTCCAGGCGCCGGCCCAGCTTGTCGTCGAGCGAGACGCGATCGTCGGTCTGGCTGAGCAGCCGGCCGAGTTCGTTCACGCCTTCGACATAGCGCTCGAGCACCAGCGAGCGCTGCGCGGCAAGTGTCGCGGCGATCGTATCGGCATTGACGTTGGGGTTGCCGTCCATGTCGCCGCCCACCCACGTGGCGAAGCGCAGTACGCGCGGTACGGTGACCCCGTCGCCGTAGTGCTCGGCAATGGCCTGCTCCAGCGATTCGTAGAGCGCCGGAAGTACGCGGTAGATTGGGCGGGCGAGATAAAAGCCGACGTGGTCGAACTCGTCCGAGACGCTGGGCCGCACCGGCGAGGCTTCCGCCGTCTGCCAGCCCGCCGAGAGCGCCATCAGGATGCGCGCGTCATCATCGCGCAGTTCCTGCGGTGTGCGGGTCGGGTCGAATTCATCGACCAGCGCGCGGACGATTTCCTGCTCTTTTTCCAGCAGCGAGCGGCGTACCGCCTCGGTCGGGTGCGCGGTGAACACCGGCTCCACATCGAGCTTGCCCAGCAACGTGGCCAGCTCCTCGGCGGTCACGCCTTCATCTTTGAGCTGGCCCACCACCGCAGCCAGCGATTCCGGCTGCGGCGCCCCGCCCTCCCGCTGGTAATCGCGGCGACGACGGATACGGTGGACGCGTTCGGCGGTGTTCACGGCCTGGAAATAGGTCGCGAAGGCCCGGGCCAGGGCCTCTGCATCGTTGGCGCCCAGCCCGGTCAGGGTGCTGGCCAGGGCATCGACCGCAGCCCCGCTGCGACGGCGGTGGATCGCGGCGGTGCGTACGGCCTCCACCCGTTCGAAGAAGGCCTGCCCGCCCTGCTCGGCCAGCATCTGGCCTACCAGGGCGCCAAGGCGGCGTACGTCCTCGCGCAGGGGGCCGTCATGGGGGAGGAATTCGGGATCGCGTGCGGCTTCCATCAGTCACTCTGGTCGGGGACGAACCCCGAGAGTACCTAAAAAAGTGTATTCATCTGATCATCCGGATTCCGCGATATAATCGGCGACTGTTCTTGCCCGCCGAGGGGCGCTGCGACCGGAGGGGTTTTTCGCCCCCATGGCCAGGCTCGGCGCGGTTTCCCGTGCAAACGGCGCCCCCGTAACCATCCGGAGCTACGCCACCATGAACGCTGTCACCAAAGACAACGCCAACCAGGACTTCAACGTCCGTGATATTTCCCTGGCCGACCTGGGCCGCCGTCGTATCCGCATGGCGGAAGAGGAAATGCCGGGCCTGATGCAGATCCGCGCCCGCTACGCCGTCGAGAAGCCGCTGAAGGGCGTGCGCCTGTCCGGCTCGCTGCATGTCACCAAGGAAACTGCCGTGCTGGCGGAAACCCTGCGTGAGCTGGGCGCCTCGGTCCGCTGGGCCTCGTGCAACATCTTCTCCACCCAGGATGACGTCGCCGCCGCCCTGGCCGCTGGCGGCCTGCCGGTCTTCGCCTGGAAGGGCGAATCGCTGGAGGAATACTGGGATTGCACCCTCGATATGCTGACCCACCCGGGTGAGCTCGGCCCGCAGCTCATCGTGGACGACGGTGGCGATGCCACCCTGTTCATCCACAAGGGCGTGGAGCTGGAAGACGGTTCCGACTGGGTGAACACCCCGAGCGGCAACCACGAAGAGCAGGTCATCAAGGACCTGGTCAAGAAGACCGCCGCCGCCCGTCCGGGCTGGTTCAAGAAGATCGCCGCCGAATGGAAGGGCGTCTCCGAAGAAACCACCACCGGCGTGCACCGCCTGTACCAGCTGGCCGAAGCCGGCAAGCTGCTGGTCCCGGCGATCAACGTCAACGATTCGGTCACCAAGTCGAAGTTCGACAACCTCTACGGGTGCCGTGAATCGCTGGCCGACGGTATCAAGCGCGCGACCGACCTGATGGTCGCCGGCAAGGTGGCCGTGGTCTGCGGTTACGGTGACGTGGGCAAGGGCTGCGCACATTCGCTGAAGGGCTTTGGCGCTCGCGTGATCGTGACCGAAATCGATCCTATCAACGCCCTGCAGGCCGCGATGGAAGGTTTCCAGGTCACCACGATCGAAGAGACCCTGGGTCTGGGCGATATCTATGTGACCACCACGGGCAACAAGGACATCATCACGCTGGAACATATGGCGAAGATGAAGAACAACGCCCTAGTCTGCAACATCGGCCACTTCGATAACGAGATCCAGATGGACCGCCTGAACGGCGCGAAGGACGTCACCCGCGAGAACATCAAGCCGCAGGTAGATCGCTACACCTTCGGTGCCACCGGCAACAGCATCTACATGCTGGCCGAAGGCCGCCTGGTGAACCTCGGCTGCGCCCACGGCCACCCGAGCTTCGTCATGTCGAACAGCTTCTCGAACCAGACCCTGGCCCAGCTCGACCTGTGGGCAAACAAGGACAAGTACGAGAACACCGTGTACCGCCTGCCGAAGAAGCTGGACGAGGAAGTCGCTCGCCTGCACCTGGAGCAGATCGGCGTGAAGCTCACCGTGCTGACCCAGGAACAGGCCGATTACATCGGCGTGCCGGTGGAAGGCCCGTACAAGCCGGATCACTACCGCTACTAAGCAGCGGTGGTCGTGCGGTAACGAAAGAGGCGCCCGATGAGGGCGCCTCTTTTTTTTCGCCTTCAGGTATTCCGCGTCAATGGCGATTGTTCAAACGCGACAGGCTGCCCGCTTTCACCACACAGGTGCCCTGTCATTCCCGTGGCCAGCACCTGGTTGCCCATGCGCACCTCCACGCGCGCCGCATCCACACATCGCCCGTTGTCGTAAACATCGCCCGATACCCAGCGCAGCGATGCCCGCGCACTCGCGCCGGGCTCCAGCCGGAGCGGCACCACCACCGGTCCCGGGTGCATGCCCACGGGCGCCTGCCGCTTTACCGGCAGCACCAGGCCCTTCGCATCCTTCATCGATACCGACGGCAGGCCGAGCAGCGTGCAGGCCTGCCCGCTCTTGTTGGTCAACACGAGGTACGTGCCGGCATGCGACATGCCGTTGAGATCGCCGCCACGGTCATCGGTGGCCAGCGTGATCATCTCGGCGGTGCAAGCCGGGACATTGGGCGTGAAGGCGGGCATGGCGCGGTTCTCCGGAGCGGACGAGGGCATGCAACATCTTGCCCGATGGACGTGAATGGGCAATTAGCCATCTTTCCATCTGGATGGAAAGATATATACTCCACGCATCGCTTCCAGGTGCCCGCCCATGCCCGCTGTCAGCTTCGAATTCTTCCCGCCCAAGACCGATGAACAGCGTGACCAGCTGGATAAAGCGGTTGAGCGACTCAAGGGCCACTCGCCCGACTATGTGTCGGTGACCTTCGGCGCGGGCGGTTCAACCCTCAGTTACACGGGCGATACGGTCCGCCAGTTGCGTGCCCAGCACGGCCTTTCCGTGGCGCCACACCTTTCCTGCATGGGGGGCACCAAGGCCGAAATTCGCGCCCTGCTCGATGAGTACAAGGAGCGCGGCTGTCGGCGCATCGTGGCCCTGCGCGGCGACCTGCCCTCGGGCATGGCCACGCCAGGCGATTTCCGCTATGCGGCCGAGCTGGTCGCCTATATCCGTGAGCACAGCGGCGATCACTTCCATATCGAAGTGGCCGCGTACCCCGAGACCCACCCCCAGGCAGAGAACGCGCTGGACGATCTGCGCCACTTCAAGGCCAAGTGCGATGCGGGCGCCAACGGGGCTATCACCCAGTACTTCTTCAACCCCGATGCGTACTTCCGCTTCGTGGATGACGTGACCCGGCTCGGCGTGAACCTGCCGATCGTGCCGGGCATCATGCCCATCGCCAATTTCAGCCAGCTGCGCCGGTTCTCCGAGCAGTGCGGCGCGGAAATTCCCCGCTGGATCGTCAAGCGCATGCAGGCGCACGGGGATGATGCCGCGGCGGTGCGCGAGCTGGGCGCCGACGTGGTGGCCGAACTGTGCCGCCGCCTGCTCGATGGCGGCGCCCCTGGCCTGCACTTCTATACGATCAACCGGGCCCGGGCGACCACGGCGGTCCTCGAACGGCTGGCGTAAACGCGTGATGGCAAACGTGCGCGCCGTCACCGCGCGCTAAGCCACGGTCGCGGATGATGGCGCCTCCTGTGCCACCAAAGCGCCCACCCGTGATCCGCGCCACCCTCCTGCTGCTTTCGCTCCTACTGCTGTTCGCCGCCACTCCCGCCGCCGCGCAGACCGAGGTCCACCGCTGCGTGGGCAAGGACGGCGGCCCGGTGTACACCGACCAGCCCTGCACCAACCTTGGCGCGCGCTCGATCGCGCCCCCAGCTGCCTCCAGCGCGGCCGCTCCCGAAGGCACGGCGCCCTCCACGGGACTGCTTTGCGCCCAGGACATGGCGACCCTGCGCGTGGCGGTGGCCCAGGCCTTCAACCGCCGCGATGCCAACCGCATCGGCGGGCTCACGCTGTGGACCGGTTACGGCAGCGGCGGAGCGGTGGACAACATCCGCAGCCTGGATAGCGTGGTGAAACAGACACTGCTCTCGCTGGAGGGCGATGAGGCCGACGGCATCGATGCCGTGACCCGGATCCCCGGCGCGGGGGAAGCCTCGCATCACGTGCATTTCGGGGTGGTCCGCGAATCGGGCTGCCTCTGGCTGCGCCCGCCGGCATAAGGCCGGATGGCGCGCCGCGCCATGTGAACCCCCCTCCCACCCGTTATCATGGGCGGTCCCCTCCGGAGCGCTCCCATGTCGCAGAACTACCCTGAATGGATCTGGCAGAACGGGCAGATCAAGCCCTGGCGCGATGCTACCGCGCACGTCATGTCCCACGCCCTTCACTACGGCTCGTCCGTGTTCGAAGGTATCCGCAGCTACGAGACGCCGGATGGCGCGGCGATCTTCCGCCTCACCGACCACCTGAAGCGCCTGTTCCTGTCGGCCAAGATCTACGACATGGAACTGCCCTACACCCTCGATGAGCTGGCCGAGGCCTGCCGCGCGGTGATCAAGAAGAACGACCAGCGCGCCTCGTACCTGCGCCCGGTGGCTTACCGTGGCCTGGGCGGTTTTGGCCTCTCGGCCGAGACCCCGATCGATGTGGCCGTGGCCACCTGGCCGATGGGCCCGTACCTCGGCCCCGAGGCGCTCGAGAACGGCATTGATGCCTGCGTGTCGAGCTGGCAGCGCTTTGCCCCGAACACCATCCCGGCGGGTGCCAAGGCCGGCGGCAACTACCTCTCCGGCCAGCTGATCGCGCGTGAAGCACGCCGCCTGGGCTTTGGCGAAGGTATCGCCCTGGCCTCCACCGGCCTGCTGAGCGAAGGCGCGGGCGAGAACCTGTTCCTCGTGTTCGATGGCGCCCTGCACACCACGCCGGCCAGCGCCTCCATCCTCACCGGCATCACCCGCCACACGCTGATCACGCTGGCGCGCGAGGAAGGTATCGAGGTGATCGAACGCGACCTGCCGCGCGAGTACCTGTACCTGGCCGACGAGATCCTGATGTGCGGCACCGCCGCCGAAGTCACGCCGATCCGCTCGGTGGACAGCAAGAAGGTGGGCAGCGGCAAGGCTGGCCCGATCACCCGCCGCCTGCAGGAGCTCTACTTCGGCCTGTTCAGCGGCAAGACCCAGGACCGCTGGGGCTGGCTCGAACCGGTCTGATTGACAGCGGGGCCCCGCGCCCCGCCCTTGTAGGAGCGTGCTTGCACGCGATGGGGGCTTGCGGAAAGGCCTATCGCGCGCAAGCGCGCTCCTACAAGAGCCCGCTTCGAACGAAAGGCCTATTGCGCCCCTCCCCTGCCACCGCGTTATCTTGCGGCCCGCCAGGGGGTGTAAGCCAAGCTCGGACTGGCTCACGTTACTAAGGGGAACAAAACATGAAGTTTTCGTACCTCGCCGCGGCGGCCATCGCCGTGGCTTGCCTTGTTTCGGGCTGCGCCAGCGTCAACAAGGCCAGCGATAGCGCAAGCGCACAGGCCAAGACGTTCACGCCCGTGACCGACAAGGCCGTTGTCTACATCTACCGCAACGAAATCCTCGGCGCCGCGATCAAGATGCCGGTGAACGTCGATGGCATGCTGGTGGGTGAAACCGGGCCGAAGTCGTTCCTGCGCCTGGGCGTCGCGCCAGGCAAGCACACGATCTCGTCGCTCGCGGAAAAGAATGCCGACCTCAATATTGATCTTGAAGCCGGGCACACGTACTACGTGTGGCAGGAAGTAAAGATGGGCCTGATGTCGGCGCGCACCCAGCTGCATCTCATGACGCCGACTGAAGGCCAGAAGGGCGTCCGCGAATGCGACCTGCTGGAGACCTCGGCACCGGCCATGCGACTGGCTTCGCCGTAACGGCCTGCTTGTGTAGGAGCGCGCTTGCGCGTGATGGGCCTTGCCGCGAGCACCCATCGCGCGCAAGCGCGCTCCTACCTATTAATTGCAGAAGCCGTTGGGGTAGCTCGACGACTTGTACGCATAGAGCCAGCTGGTCTTGCCGCCATCGTTGGCGATATTCCAGCTGTTGCCGATCGAGCCGATCGCCTGGTTCAGTACCTGTGAGCGCTGCAGCACCGGCGTGGTGAAGTATTTGTCGGCATCGGCTTCCACACGGAACGAGAGTTCCGCCAGCGTCGGCGTGGTCGCACCATCCACGTACCACAGGGTGAGCGTGAACTCGGCGACCGACTGGCCCAGGTCCGAGGTCGGGCCATCGTATTCCTGCTGGGTCACCGTTACGCCAGCCACCTTCGACAGCGAACTGCCGGAGATATCCGAGAGCGCCGAGGCACCCGGGAACTGCTTGATCAGGTCCGCCACCGTCGTGGGCGTGGTCGTCGCATCCTGCTTGGTGGAATGCGCCAGCACCAGGTTGCCCGGCGTCACATCCGTCTCGAGCTTGGTCTCCTTGTTCTTGCCCGCGCCCGAGACATCCGTCCAGTACGAGAGCTCTTCATCCGCATGGCGGAACTTGAACTGGATGTCGGTGTGGTCGCCAGCGCGTGTGCGCACCGAGTAGCCACGACTCATCAGCTGGCAAGTATGCGGCGTATCGATGTAAGTCAGCGTATCGCGATCACCGGCACTGAAGCTGCCCGCGATGGTCTTGTCAAAGCCAAGCGTGGAAAGCCTCGCGGAAAGGTTGCTCAGCAACGTGGCCGCCGCACTGGACGGGTTCGCTGCAAAGCGCGACGGATCGATCAGCGCCTTGTATTCCTTGCTATCCACATACGCCGGTGAATTGGCGTGGGCGGCAGCCGAACCCAGGAGCAGCACGCCGGCAACCAGGGATGACAGCTTACGTTTCATCATGCGCGGAACCCTTCTAGTGGTGGGGAGCGGTGGTGGAACGCATGCCCGGCAAGGTGAGCCGGTACACGAGGATGCGGTTGTCGTTATCGATCGGCGAATCGCAGGCCTGGCCCTCCATGACGCAGTGCTTCGCAATGAAGTCGTTGTCGTTGCCGACCAGGAGGTACCAGTCGTCCGGATGGGCCGGATCCAGCACGGGTAGCAGGTCCATCGCCTCCCACTTCTCGGAGAGCTGAGCAAAACCACCGCGACCAGGCTCAAGCGAGAGGCCTGCGCGCGCGAGGTCACCGGGATCGAGCATGTTCACCAGCGGTTTCCACGCAGCTGCATGGATATCCGGGCGCAGCGCGCCGTCCTTCCCGATCACAGGCGCTACGCCCGTCTCGTAGCGCGTACCGGCCAGGTTCGTTGCGCCATCGGTATCAACGACGAGCACCGACTTGAACACGATGGGCTTGCCGCCCTCGGCGCCCCAGCCGTTGCCATCGCGGGAGAGCATGATGAAGCGGTGGTTATCGAGCATGCGTATCTCACTCTGCGCGGCGGTTCGGTTCGGTGCGCCACCTGCGCCGCGATCGTCGTAGACGGGCAGCTGTACTACGTAGTGCCCCACGGGTTTGGCGGGCGCCTTGTTGCGCGAGACGTCATAGACGAGCACCCGGGTCGAGGCGCGGCCAGAGGCGTCTGCTCCGAACGAATCCTGAAGCAATGCGCTCTGCAGCATCACAAAGAGGCGCGTGCCATCCGGCGAGAGCGCCATGCCTTCCACGCCCTGGTTGTTGCGGCGCCCTGTGATAGGCGGCTTCAGCGAGGTGAAGTCGGGCTTGCCGTCCTTCCCGGCCGGGCGAACCGCCTTGGGCGGAACAAGAACGTCGATCAGCTTTCCCTTCGCATCGAAGCGGTACACGTTGGCCGCGTACTCATCGCCGATGTAAAAGCCGCCCCCGGGGATGAACTGTAGGGATTCGGCATCCAGGGAGATCTTGCCTGCGCCGATGCCGCTCGCGGGCGAAGGCAGCACGATGCCGCGCTGGGTGAGCGTGCCCGCGCCGGGCTCGGCGCCCGTGAACGGTTTGCCGGCGAAGTCCTTCAGCTCGATGCCGCCATCCGGCGTCAGTGTCACCTTGCCGACGCTCTGCTCCGGCGCCACCGCCATGGTGAACCGCATGCGATTCACCCTCCCCGCATAATCAAAGAATACGTTGTGCTCGGGATCGTTTCGCCCGCGGTCGGGCAGCGTCCACAGCACGCCGGTATAGGTATCCCCTTCCCGCTTCCACGATCCTGGTTCGATCGCCAGCGATGAAAACGAGCCGAGGGTATCGCCGAGGAAATCAACGGTGCCCGCAGGCAGCGAACCTGCGGCGGCCAGCCCCTGGTCGACGTAGGTGGTGCCACCCACCTCGACGCGGCGTGGCAGCGGCGAGGTGGCGATATCCGGATGGCGCACCTCAAGGGACTGCGCCGCGGCGCCCCCAGCCAGGCAGGCAGCGATGAGTCCCCCGAGCAACGCGCGCATCAGAAACGGACGTCCAGGTTAGCAAAGTACTGGCGCGGCGCCGACGCATGGAACACGTAGATCGTGCCGGTCGGGTCGCTTGGCGCAAACACGCTGGAATCAAAGTTGCTGGCGTAGCGCTTGTCGCCCAGGTTGGTCACGTTCACCGACAGGCGGATGTCCTTCGCGAACCAGGCCGAACCGAAGTCGTAACCACCGGACACATCCCACACGGTGAAGCCGCCGAAGCCGCGATCGTTCGTGTAGGTGTAGTAGCGCTTGCCGGTGTACTTGCCGCGCAAGGACGCGAACCAGGGACCCTGGTTCCAGTCGATCTGCGTGGCGAACATCTTGGTCGGCGTGTCGGTCTGGATCTTGCCCTTCGTGTGCTGCACCACACCTGCCTGGGTGTAATCGCTGGCGTAGGTGGAACGGTTGTACGACGCCGAGTTGAACCAGCGCAGGCTCTCGATCGGCGACCACACGAGGGTCAGCTCGACGCCCTGGCTGTCGACGCCACCCACGTTGTAGAAGCGGTTACCGCAGGTCGGACCCACGGGGCTGCGCGAATCGCAGGGGTTGTACTGCAGCAGGCGATTATCGAAACGTACCTTGTAAGCCGCCGCGGAGGCCGCGATCGATCCGGTCTCGATACGATAACCGGCTTCCAGGCTGCGCGACTTCTCGGGCTTGAGCGAGCCCTGCGAATCCCAGGTCGCCTGGCTGACGGCCTGAGGGCCCAGCTTGAAACCACCCTGGAACATGGCGATGTTCTTGGCGAAGCTGGCAAACACTTCCTGCTTGTCATCCAGCTTGTAACGAACGCCCACCTGCGGCAGCAGTGCCTTGCTCGCGCTCAGCTTGCCCGTGGCGAACTGGTTGTTCGAGTTTGCCGGGATCGGCTTCACCGCATCGCCCGGCAGTGCCGTGGCATCGGAAGTGACATGCGGGCTCTTCACCCCCGCATCCACCGTAAGGCGGTTATCCAGGAAGTTCATCGTGTCCTGCAGGAACGCCTGGCGGGTGTTCCACACGGTGCGCTGGTCGAACACACCCAGGTCCGGCGTCGCATCGATCGGCGCGCTGAGATCACGCGGGCCGGTGACATAGCTGCTGTAACGCGATGCGGACGAGATGTTGTGTTCGTACCATACACCCCCTTCGATATGGTGGTTATCGAGATCCCAACCCGCAGAAAGAAGCGCACCGCTGCGGTTGATCGTGTACAGCGTATTGCGGAAGATGATCGGCAGTTGCTGCGGCGTACCCGGGTACGAATAAGTACCACTGTTCCAGTTGTGGCCTTCGCCCGCGTCCTCATGGTGGTAGACCATCGCGTGGATGGTGACCGCATCGCTGGGGAAGAAATCGCCCGCCAGGTAGTACAGGTCGTCGTTACGCAGGATCTGGCCCGCGGTGAATGCGCCATCGGCATCGGTATCCGCGCCCGATCGGTCGCACAGCTTCGCGTTGAGCGTGCCGGCGTTGCAGTATGCCTTGCCGATGGCCTTGTTCCAGTCCGGTGCCGAGCCGCCCCAATCCCAGCCGAGGCCGCGGGCCATCTCGCTCTTCGAAAGATAGAAGTAATCGGCCTGCGACGTCCGCGAGGTATCGGCGAAGCCGGTGATGCGCGCCCAGTCAAAATCCCACACGGCCTTGCCATTGAACTGCTTGGTGGTGGACTTGTTATAGGCGGACTGGTTATTCCACAGGTCCGATTCGGTGCGCGCACCGGACAGGTACATCGAGAAGCCGTTGTACTCGCCCGTATCGAAGCGGGCGAACGTACGACGGTTCTGGTCGCTGCCGAAGGTCTGCACGACGCGGCCGCCCATGGTCTTCAGCGGATCGTTCGAGGTGTAGGCGATGGTGCCACCCAGGTTGCTGGTGGATGGCGTGCCGAGGTTGCCGATGCCTTCAGAGAGCTCTGCGCCAGCGAAGTTCTCGGAGATCAACGCGCGGTTGATCGAAAGGCCGTTGTAGTTGTTGTAAGCGCTATCGCCCAGCGGCATGCCATCGAGCGTGTAGCCCAGGCGCGTGCCACTGAAGCCACGCAGGCTGAGCGTCATGGATTGTTCGTTGGAACCCAGCGCATCGACGGACTGTGCGTTCACACCCGGCAGCGTGTTCAGCACCTTCTGCAAGCTCGTGCCCGGCGGCAGCGCCTTCTGGTCCTGCGGGCGCGAACGCTGCACCTGGCGCGATTCGCCGGTGCCGATGACCGAGACCGCATCAAGGTCCTGGGCCTTCTCGCGCTTGCTCGCCACGGTGGTATCCGCCGTGTCGGTGGCTGCGGTGTCCGTCGCATGCACGACGGGAGAGAGGGCCAGGGCGAGCGCCATGGCCAGGACAGTCTGCTTCAACAAGGGCCTGCATCCTTTCAACGCAGGCGCGTCGCGGCCAGCCTCCCCTGAGGCGACCCATCACGCGCCGTAAGAGCCTGCGATGGTCGGACGTCTAAATGAAATCTTGATGACAGCTGAGACTACAGCTTGCCGAACTGTGCGCTGCGGCGTGATGAAAAGCATCGCGCGCAAGCGCGCTCCTACAAGGGCACAGCAGATCTTTTGTAGGAGCGCGCTTGCGCGCGATGCTTTTTAGGGTCAGCGGAAATCGATGGTAGAAATGGCGCCCGCCATCTCGGGGCGCGGTCGCAGCGACACATCCCAGCCATACAGTTCGCACAGGCGGCGCACGATAGCGAGGCCGAGACCCGCACCGCCACCCGTGGCGCTTTCACCGCGAATGCCGCGCTGGAACAGCTTCTCGGCGTCCTCCGGCTTGATACCCGGGCCCGTATCGATCACATCGATACGGCCATCGAGCACGCGCACCGTGACCTGGCCTTCCATCGTGTACTTGATCGCGTTACCGATCAGGTTGGTCAGCGCCACGGACAGCACGGATGCGGGTGCGTTGACCGCCACCGTGCCATCAGAAATGAGTTCTATCTCAATCGGCTTGCCGCCCATCTGCGGCCGCTGGCTTTCAATGACATCGCTGGCCACCTTGGCTACATCGGTGACCTCCCCGCGCGTGGGCCCACGGCGCTCGGCGCGCGACAGCAACAGCAAGGCCTCAATCAGTTCCGTCGCCTGGCGCGAGGCACGCTCGATGCGCTTCAGGCGTTCACGCAGCTTGTCGGTGAGGTCGGGCGAGCCTTGTAGCAGTTCGGTGGTACTGGCGATCACCGCGAGCGGCGTGCGCAGCTCGTGGCTCACATCGGAATTGAATTCGCGGTCGCGCTCGACCACGGCGGTGAGCCGCGTGGCGTACTCATCGAGCGCAACGGCCAGTTCGCCCACTTCATCGTCGGCGAAGTGCGGCGCCAGTGCTTCGGCCTTACCCACGCGACGGAAATCGCGCAGGCGGCGGGCCAGGTCGGTGACCGGGCGCAGCACGCGCGAGGAAAGCCACACGCCCAACACGAGCGAAAGCAGGCCAAACAGGAACACCGCGGCGATCACACTGGTCATGAGCTGGCGCTTGCCCAGCTCATCACGCGATACATCAAATTCAAGGAAGCTGATGATGCCACCTTCCTTGCGCACCGCTACCTTGTAATGGTGCTGTTTACCGTCGCTGCCGACATCGAAGATATCGTGGACGCCGGTATCAAGGTTCTGCCAGGGCAACGGCGCCTTGTAGATTGTGCGATCACTGAAGGTCGCTCCCTTCAGGATCTCGAAGGACACCGGCTGGTGGTTAAGCACCTTCTGGTTGAGCGAATCGACCTCGTCCTGCAGGGCCGAGTTGATCAGCTGCTCTTCGACGCGCGTGCGGATATTGAGCGCAGCGAATGCGAAGAGCGCACTCAGGCTGAACCCAAACAGCGTGAACGTAACGATCAGGCGGAAACGGAGCTTACGTCGGGACCGCATCCGGATCGACCATGCGGTATCCGATGCCGTGGCGCGTATGGATCAACGGCTTCTCGAAGGGTTTATCAATAGCGGCACGCAAACCGTGGATATGCACGCGCAGCGAATCCGAATCGGGCAGCTCTTCGCCCCACACGCGCTGTTCGAGATCCTGGCGCGTCACGACGGACGGGCTGGCTTCCATCAGCGCCTGCAGCAGCTTCAGGCCGATCGGGTTCAACTGGATGGACTTGCCTTCGCGGGTGACCGTGAGGGTATCCAGGTTGTAGGTGAGGCCGCCTACCTTCAGCACGCGGCTCTGCGGGCCCTTGCCACGGCGCGCCAGGACTTCCAGGCGGGCGGCCAGTTCCTGCAGGGCGAACGGCTTGGTCATGTAATCGTCCGCGCCGGATTCGAAGCCGGTGAGCTTGTGCTCCAGCGAATCGCGGGCGGTGAGCATGAGTACGGGGGTCTGCTTGTGGGCTTCGTGGCGCAGTTTCTTCGCGACATCGAGCCCGTCCATACCCGGCAGGGTAAGGTCGAGCACGATCACGTCGAAATCGTGAACCACGGCCAGGTGCAGGCCGGTGACGCCGTCGCCGGCAAAATCGACGACATGGCCCCGGTCCTCGAGGTAGTCCCCGATGTTGGTGGCGATGTCGGTGTTGTCTTCGATGACCAGGACGCGCATTTGCGGCACTCCGTTGTGCTGTCGCAAGAGTATTGCGACAACAAGCTTAACGGGGATTCTGTGAACCGGACAGCATTAAAAGAAAGGCCCGGACGGAAACCCGCCCGGGCCGAAAGAACTACTGCCCCGATACCGTCACTCCGACTCGCGGAATCACAGTAGGTTCTTTATAGGGGGTAGCCGTTTAAATCGCTGTTAACCCCTTGGGGGACCTGGGCTTGCGGGCCTTCGGGGCCACCGGACGGGCGGCGTGGCGGGCTTCGCAGTGGGCGATGATGGCCCCTGCGACATCGACACCGGTGCTGCCCTCGATCCCTTCCAGCCCCGGCGAGGCGTTCACTTCCAGCAGGAGCGGGCCGCGCGAAGAGCGCAGCAGGTCCACGCCGGCCACCTCAAGCCCCAGGGCCGAGGCCGCCTCGATCGCCACCCGGCGCTCCTCGTCGGAGAGCTCCACCGCTGCGGCGCTGCCGCCGCGGTGCAGGTTGGCCCGGAACTCGCCCGGGGCCGACGAGCGCTGCATGGAGGCCACGACCTCGTTTCCGACCACGAAGCAGCGCAGGTCGCTGCCGTTGGCCTCGCGGATGAATTCCTGGACCAGGAAGTTGGCGTAGAGGCCGCGGAAGGCCTCGATGACGCTCTGCGAGGCCGAACGCTTCTCGGCCAGCACCACGCCGGCACCCTGGGTGCCTTCGTTCAGCTTGATGATGTGCGGCGGGTCGCCCAGCATGGCCAGCAGATCGCTCGTATCGTCGGGGTTATCGCCAAAGGCCGTCAGCGGCATGTCGATGCCGCGGGCGGCAAGCAACTGCAGGCAGCGGAGCTTGTCGCGGGCGCGCAGGACGGCATCGGACGGGTTCGGCGTGAGCACGCCCATCAGCTCGAGCTGGCGCAGCACGGCAGTACCGTAGAACGTGCTCGAGGCGCCAATGCGCGGGATCACGCAATCCAGTGGGCCCAGCGGCTTACCCTTGAAGTGGATGGCGAACGATTGCGGCGCGATGCTCATGTAGCAGCGCAGCGGATCCAGCACCTTGACCGTGTGCTTGCGCTTGCGCGCCGCCTCGACCAGGCGCTGCGTGGAGTACAGCCGCGCGTTGCGCGACAGGATGGCGATCTTCATGTGGGTTCCCGGACGGCGCGGCGCGGCGTCTGCGAGTAGGAAAGCGAGGGGTCGACACGGAACCGCCCGAGCAGCGCGGTCCGGCCTAGCAATAGGGGAAAGAGCATGTGCCGGCGGTCGGTCAGGTTCACCTCGGCGGTGAAACGCTGGCCGGCCACCTCGATGTCGGTTTCGATGAACCAGCGCTCGGTGGTGTGGCCGCCCGAGTCCGTGACAAAGCGGCGGCCGAGCGCCCTGGCCTCGCACGGTTCCGATAGCCCGCCCCGGCGGGTCGTGCGCACCTGGAACCGCAGCCACGTGCCGTCGGCGCGTTCATCGACCTCAAGCCACTCGACATGCAGCGACGACGAACGCGCGCCCGTATCGAGCTTGGCCTTGAGGATGGCGACGCCGAGCGACGGGAGTGCAAGCCGTTCGCGCCAGCCTAGGGTGATGACGTCAGTCATGGGTCTGGAGCGAAGGTGGGGTGTGGGGACGGCGTGGCCGTTGGGGAACCGGCCGGTAGATAGCGAAAGCATGCCGAAGGCAGGGGCGCGAATGCAACAAGGACGGGGCCGCCCCCGAGGGACGCCCCGTCACGCCGATGAAAAGGCCGTGAAGCCTGGCCCCGGCTTACCGCTGGTAGAAGGCCCGGCGGGTGACCAGCAGGTAAATGGCGCAGCCGATGCCGACCAGGGACACGGCCCCGACATAGTGGGCCGGCCCCATGCCGCCGGCCGTCTTGGCCAGGAACCCGACCAGCAACGGCGTGGCCGCGCCGCAGATGGCGTAGGCCACGTTGTACGAGAGGGAAATGCCCGAGAACCGGATGGCCGGCGGGAATGCGGCCACCAGGATGGCGGGGATGACCCCGGCCACGCCTGCGAACAATCCGGCCAGCGGGTACAGCAGCATGAGGTTCGCGCCGCCGGCGTGCAGGTCGAAGTACAGCAGGTAAGTCGAGGCTGCCAAGCCCACCGAACCGATCAGCATGGCCAGGCCACGGCCGATACGATCGACCAGCAGGCCGCCAAAGAAGCACCCGAAGCACAACGCCAGGGCCGCAAGGCTGCCGCCGCTGAAGGCGCGCGCCTGCTCAATCTTGAAGGCCGTCTGCATGAGCGTGGGCGTCATGAGGATATCGACCACGATGGCCGCCGTAAGCACCCACGTGACGAGCATCGAAAGGATCACGCCCGCGCGGTGATCGCGCAGCACCACCCAGGCCGGGAGTTCCGCGCTCAGTTCCTTGCGCTCGCGCATGCGGGCAAACACAGGCGTTTCGCTTAGCCAGCGGCGCACGTACACGGCGAAGAAGCCAAAGATGCCGCCCAGGATGAACGCGATGCGCCAGCCATAGGCGAGCATATCCGCCTCGGGCAACCGTGCACTGAGGCCAGCAGCCACCAGCGAGCCGATGAGAATACCCGCGGTGAGCCCCGACGTAAGTGCAGCGCAGGCCAGGCCCACGCGGTTGGGCGGTACGTGTTCGGCAACAAACACCCACGCGCCCGGGATCTCGCCACCGATGGCCAGGCCCTGCACGATACGGAACAGCGTGAGGAGGATGGGCGCGAGCAGCCCGATGCTTGCATACGTAGGCAGCAAGCCAATAAGCAGCGTTGGCACGGCCATCATGAACACGCTGAGCGTGAACATGCGCTTGCGCCCCACCCGGTCACCAAAGTGCGCCATGACGATGCCGCCAAGCGGCCGCGCGAGGTAGGCCACCGCAAACAGGCCAAACCCTTGCAGCTGCGCGATGAAATCAGACGCGCCCGCCGGGAAGAACAAATGGCCAATGGTCTTCGCAAAGTAGACGAAGATCACGAAATCGTAGAACTCGAGCGCGCCGCCAAGGGCTGCGAGAACCAGTGTTTTAGCGTCGCTACGGCCCAGCGGGCGGTGATCGACCAGATCGGTATCGAGGGTTGCGCTCATGGGTGGGAAATTAGAAACCTGCGTGGAGTGGCCGGCCATTGGACCAAGGTATAAGGATTCGGACGTCCAGACGGCCTTGCGCGCAATATAGCTGTCATGACTAGAATGCGGTCAAGTTTTCTTCGGAACATCTGATGTATTCACGTTGTCGCCTGATAGCCATGGTGTCGTTCGCGGCGCTCTTGTCCCCTGCCCTGCATGCCACTGACTTTACGCTTGCAGGCGGCGAGGTGAAAGGAACCCTGAAGACACGCGTGGTGGCCGGGGCCGGCGTACGCCTGAATGATCCATCAAAACACCTGGTGGGCAAGGGCTTTCGCTCCGATGGCAAGCCCAAGGGCGGCGATGGTGCGGATACCGCCGATGATGGCAACCTGAACTACGGCAAGGGCGATGTGTACTCCAGCCTGTTCAAGGTGGTGAGCTCGCTGGATCTTTCGTATAGGAACGTGGGCATCGTCGCCAGCGCCCGCACCTGGTACGACAACACGCTGGAAAACAAGAACGTGCCGCAGGGCAGCGGCGCCAGTGCCTTCGCAGCCAACCAGCCACTCGACGACCACGGCCTGTCGAAGTCCAACCATTTCTCCGGCTTCATGTGGCTCAACGCCTACGCATACGGCCATTTCGCCATGGGCGATGAAAGCGCGCTGGACCTGCGCGTGGGCAAGCAGACCGTGAAATGGGGTGAAGGCCTGTTCCTGCAGGGCATCAACCAGGTCAACCCGACCGACTACACCACCCTGCATCGCCCCGGCACCGATCCCGTGACCGAGGCACAGCTTCCCGTGGAGATGCTGTGGGGGAAGGTGACCTTCAGTGAGCACTGGAGCGCCGAAGCCTTCTGGCAATGGAAGTGGCGGCCGTCGGAACTCGATCCCTGTGGCACCTTCTTCTCCGGCACCGATCTGGGCATCGACCCCGGGTGCGGTGGCATCGAGAGCAACGCCTACTACCCCATCAATGCCTATAGCCCCGGCGCTGGCCAGTGGCTGAGCGATGGTTATCAGTATTCCGTGGGCGGGGTGCTGCCGCGCTACGACAACATCAAGGGCAAGAACAGCGGCCAATACGGTGCGACGCTGCGCTACACGTTTGATAAACCCGCCACCTACCTGGCCGCCTATTACCTGCGCTACAACTCGCGCAACCCGATCCTGGATGCCACCACGATCGATCCGTCCCTGCAGAACAACAACCTGGTGCCGGTACTGGTGGCAGCGGGCGCGCCACTCAGCGATGCGCAGCTATCGGCCCGCCTTTCTTCCATCCACGTGCTGTGGGAATACCCCAACGACATCCGCCTGTGGGGAATTTCAGGCAGCACCATGCTGGGCGGCTGGAAGCTGGGCGGTGAGCTGAGTTACACGCAGGATCTGCCCGTGCAGATCAATACGGCCGATATGTTCGCCGCACTGACCCGCAGCGGCGGGCCGATCGGCGTACGCAACACGCTCACCGCGCCCGGCGGCATCCTGTATGGCTACGACCGCTACGACCGCACGCAGCTGCTGCTGAACACCACGCACGCGTTCAAGGACGTGCTCGGTGCCGACACGGCCACCCTTGCCGCCGAAGCCGTGTTCAACCACACCGATCTGCCGAGCCTGGCCGACGTGCGCTACGGCCGCGGCTTCCACTGGGGCTTTTCTACCGAGCTGAATGGCGGGGGTTGCCCCGCCGTGCAGAACCCGGCGGGTTGCCGCAACGGCGGTTTCTACACACGTGATGCGTGGGGCTGGCGCGCCAAGGGCACCCTGAACTACGCGGTAGGCCGCTGGGCGCTAAGCCCCTCGCTAGGCCTGGGCCAGGATGTGCACGGCTATTCGGTGGATGGCCAGCTGGTCGGTGGCCGCAAACAGGCCAGCGTGGGGTTCATCGCCACGCTGGATAAAACCTGGTTCGCCAACCTCACTTACACCAACTACCTGGGCCACCAGACGTACGACAACCTGGCCGACCACGATTTCGCGACACTGTCGTTCGGGGCCAATTTCTAGGCCTCGGGCGCGGGTCGCCGTCAGGCTTTCAGCACCTGGGCGAGCAGGGAGAGCTCGGGCAGAAGGGGCGGTGATGCCGGCTCCACGAGATCTTCGCCGATCTTTGCAATCAGTGCCTTGGTGAGGTCGGTGCGATTGAGCCCTGTCCTGGCCATGGCGGCCGCGAGCAGCCTCGCGGCAGATGACGAGAGCTTGAACGAAAGCCGCCGAGTGGGCATACCGGGCCGCGCACCGACATCCTTACTCAGGATGGCATTCAGCTCATGCATCCGGTCTTCCTCGCGAACGTAGCGCGCCAGGTAGTACACGAGCACCCGTTTGCGCATCTCCGCATTCGCTTCAGGATCGACGCGATAAACGGCGGCATCGATCATATCCACGTAGATCGCGGGCAGGTTCAGCTCCAGCGATGCCACAGCCCTCTGGCGAGCATCGCGGATCGCAGGCGAACTCTGCTGCGGTATGCCGATGGTCTGGTCGCAAATATCGCAGACGCTGACCAGAACATTCCGCACCACGCCGAGGTCGTCTTCGAGTGTGTGGTCACGATAACGCAGCGTGGCGCGCACCCGGCCATCGTCCTCGCACAGACCATCAATCTTCTCGCCTTCGTGAAACAGTTTCACGACTCACTCCTGTGCACGCTGAGAAATTCCACGTGATCATCCAAAAGCACGAACTTGAGGTACCAGCCGGCACGACGCAGTACGTGAACAACGGTGGACGGGTCACGATGATGAGGTGAGCAGGCGTGTTCGTTTCCACGCGCCTTCCGTACGATGTCCACGACATCGGCCGGGCAAAGCACACCCATATCGAGCAGATTTTTTTCCTGTCGATCGCGCCGGAACGCATGGATGACACGACCGCTGAGTAGCGCATCGAGCACGCGCTGCCTCACATCCCTGAAGCCAAGCTTCGCCTCCATGCTATACGACACCTCTCGTATTCATCAACCCCATCCGGCTGGATGGGGCAGACACGTTAGGTTCGTTATGGCTTGCGGGCAGTCAGCCTTGTGCTCGCGCGCGTGTCAGCGATTACCGCGAGAGGTGCTGTCAGGAATCCAGCAGGTCGGCGACGGAGCTGAGGATTTCGGCGGGGCGGAAGGGGTAAAGCTCCACTTCTTCGCGGGTGGCGATGCCGCTGAGTACCAGCACGGTGTGCAGGCCGGCCTCGATGCCGGCGACCACGTCGGTATCCATGCGGTCACCGATCATGCCGGTGTTGTGCGAGTGGGCGCCCAGCTTGTTCATGGCGGAACGGAACATCATGGGGTTCGGCTTGCCCACCACGTAAGGCTCGCGGCCCGTGCACTTGGTGATAAGGGCGGCCACGGCGCCCGTGGCCGGCAGCGGACCTTCGGAGCTGGGGCTTGTCGCATCGGGGTTGGTGCAGATGAAACGCGCACCGTTGCCGATGAGGCGGATGGCCTTGGTGATGGCAGCAAAGGAGTACGTGCGGGTCTCGCCCAGCACCACGTAGTCCGGCGCGGTGTCGGTCATGATGAAGCCGGCCTCGTGCATGGCCGTGGTCAGGCCCGCCTCGCCCATGACAAAGGCCGAGCCACCGGGCGACTGATCCTTCAGGAACGCGGCCGTGGCCAGTGCCGAGGTCCACAGCTGGTCTTCCGGTACGTCCAGGCCCGAGCGGCGCAGGCGCGCACTCAGGTCGCGCGGCGTGAAGATCGAGTTGTTGGTCAGCACCAGGAACGGGGTTTCGCGTTCGCGCCACTGGCGGATCAGTTCAGGGGCACCCGGGAGCGCCTTGTTTTCATGGACAAGCACGCCATCCATGTCCGTCAGCCAGCAGGCGATATCATTGCGGTCGACCACGGGAACTCCTTGGGGACGGTAAGGGATCGTTGGCCCACAAGCATAGCGCCATTGATTAAGGGTGGCCTTGGCCGGATCGGTCCTTGCACACGAAAGTTTTCCACGTGTGGTAAACGTTACCCTCGCGGGCCCAGGGGGGAGCCGCGGGCATGGCTCGCTTCCGCGGCGGGTTCCGGACCGAGCAGGGGCTTCATGGCAGATCTTCCGTCGCGCCACTCCATTCGCCTGATCCGCACGGCGGGCATCATCGTGGGCGTTGCCCTCGGTGCTGTGCTGGCGGCGGTCCTTATCCATGACTACTCCCGCCGGGCGGCCGCCGCTCGCAGCCAGGGGCATGCGCTTGCCCGGGGCGCACAGCGCCTGCTGGATGCCCAGTTGCACGGGTTGCAACGCGCCTTGCAGGGCATCGTACGGGACGTGCAGGACATCGATAGCACCGCGCCCGGCCTGGCTGGCCAGCTGATCGCCAAGAACATCGCCGGCGTGGGCGAGCGCAAGACCGAACTCCGTGACCTGATGCTGGTGGACGCCAATGGCCAAGCCCTCACCAGCGGCACCCCGGATCCACGCATTCGCGAGTGGGCCACCACGCACGTGGGCGATGCCGCCGCGCTGGCACTGGGCCCCCTGACGAAGGGCGCCGACGGCCGCTGGAACATGCCCGTTGCCCTGCCCATGCCGCATGGCGGGTGGGTATTTGCCCGGGTCAACCAAGCCCAGTTCCAGGACGTGGTGGACCACATCGATGCCGGGCGGCACGGCGTCACGGCGATTACCGATCGCTTCGCGGTTATCGTGGCGCGCACCGGCTCCGGCGATGACGTGGCGGGGCAGCCGGTCTCCGTCCTCTGGGCGCCCGGGGGACTGGGCGGCGATGTCGGCCTGAGCAAGCTCGATAACACCGAGCGCCTGGTCGCATCGAACGATCCTGCGATGTACCCGCTGGGCGTGGGCGTGGGCATCGCCGTCCGCGACTTCATGGGGCCCTGGTACAACTTCCTCGGCGTGAGCATCGCCATATGGGTGCTTTACTGGCTCGGCTTCGCTTTTCTGTACCGGCGCGTGGCGGAAGCGGATATCGCCCAACGCCACCACGTATCGGAACTCACCGAGGCCACCGTGCGCTGGCGCCAGGCGCAGCGACTGGGCCACACGGGGACCTGGCGCGCGGATGCCCGGCGTAATCGCCTCACATGGGATGCCCAGGTGGAAGGCATGCTCGGTGTGACCGCCACTGGCGAAGGTATCGACGACGCCACGTTCTACGGTTACATCCACCCGGAAGACGTAGAGCGCTCCCGGGAGGCCTTCGTGCACGCATGGAGAACCGGCGCGACACTGAATCTCGATTTCCGCTGGATGCGTCCCGACGGTACGCAACGCTGGATTTCCGGCACTGGCGCGATCGTCGAGATCGAGGGTGAAAAAGCCATGACCGGCACGGTGGTGGATGCCACCAGCCGCATCGAAACCCAACGCCAGTTGGCCGAAGCCGAACAGCGCTTTCGCCTGATGTTCGAGCGCACGCCCCTGCCCGCCTGGGTGTTCGACCTGGACAGCCTGGAGTTCCTCGAGGTGAATGCCGCGGCCATGCGTAACTACGGCTACTCGCGTGCCGAGTTCCTGCGCATGGCGGTGATCGATATCCGCCCGGAATCCGAAGTCGCGCCGTTGCAGCACGCCCTCGCCACCCAGGATACGGCGACGATGATGGGCCGCACCTGGGTGCACCGGCGCAAGGATGGCAGCCTGCTGGATGTGCGCATCCACACCACCGCACTGGAATTCATGGGCCACCACGCCCGGCTTGTCCTGGCCGAGGACGTAACCGAGCGCAGCCGTGCCGAGCGCGACCTGGCCTGGCGCGCCACGCACGACATGCTCACGGGCCTGGCCAACACCGAGGCACTCACGGATTTCCTCGACCGGCGCTTCGGTACACGGCGCTGGTACGAAGTGATCTACGTACACCTGCGCGGGCTTGACCTGATCTCCGACACCTACGGGCTGGAAGCCGGGCGCACCGTGCTGCAACAGGTGGGCCGACGTTTTGCCACGCTGGGTACCGACTTCGGCATGGCGGCGCATCGGCCGAGCGAGCGGTTCCTGCTGGCCGTGATGCAACCGGATAAGCGAGAGCGAGCGATGGAAGCGCTGACGTCGGCCGTGAGCGAACCCGTGCTGCTTGATGGCACCTGGCACGCCCTGGATCCGGAAATCGGCGTGGCGACCCACCCGGCAGATGGCACAAGCGCCGAACAGATCATCGCCGCCGCAGCCATGGCCGCCCATTTCCACGGCGAAACCTCGGGCCTGCCCCGCCCGTTCGACGCATCCATGGCCGAGCGCTCGATCGAGCGCCTGCGCATGGCCTCGCGTATTCGCCAGGCCATCGACCAGAACGAGTTCACGCTGCATTTCCAGCCGATCCTTGATACCAACACCGGCCGCGTTCAGAAGCTCGAGGCGCTGCTGCGCTGGCCTTCCGTCGACGGCACGTTCGTATCGCCCGAGGACTTCATCCCGCTCAGCGAAGAAACCGGACTGATCGTCGAGATTGGCCGCTGGGTCTTCGAGGAAGCCGCGCAATGCCACGTGGCACTCGAGCGTGCTGGCCATGGTGCACTGACGATCGCGGTCAATGTATCGGCCGTGCAGTTCCAGCGCACGGATGTCGCCACAGATGTGGGCAACGCGATCGAGCGTTTCGAACTGCCCCGCGGCGCACTGGCTATCGAACTTACTGAAAGCAGCCTGATGGCTAACCGGCGCTCGGCCATGGCAGCCATGCGTCGGCTCAGCGCACAGGGTACTCATGTTTCGCTCGATGATTTCGGCACGGGTTTCTCGAGCATGGCGTACCTGCGCGATCTGCCGATTGATTCCTTGAAGATCGATCGCGTGTTCGTCAGTGATGTCTCCACCAACGAGCGCTCGGCGTCGATCTGCCGGGCCATCATTACGTTGGCGCACACCTTGGGCATGACCGTCGTGGCCGAAGGCGTGGAGACCCAGGCGCAGTTGGCATGGCTTGCCGCGGCGGGTTGCGACAGCGTGCAGGGCTTCCATCGGGCCAGGCCGATGGCCTTTGACGCGCTGGTGGACTTCCTTCGTGACCAACCCAAGGACGATGTCGCCATCCCAGGTTGATCAGACCTCGATGGTGCGGTCTGCCTGCATGCCAGCCACGACCCTGTTTCGTCCGCCTCGCTTGGCTTCGTAAAGGGCACGGTCGGCGTCGTTGCGCAATCGCTTCAGGTCGTGACCCGAGAAGCGGGTTGAGGATACGCCAGCGCTGGTGGAGCACTGCACCACCACGCCATCGACGGTCGCTGGGTTCTGGTCGAGCGCTTTGCGGATCCGCTCGGCGGCGGCGAGCCCCTGCTCAGGCAGGCAATCAGGAAGAAGCACGCCGAATTCCTCGCCACCAAGGCGCCCCAGCAGATCGCCCGGGCGCAGCTGTGCGCGGCACACATCCACCACGTGCTGAAGGACAATATCGCCCATGGCATGCCCGTATTGATCATTCACCGCTTTGAAGTGATCGAGATCGAGCAGAACGACGCAACCTGGCACATCGCGCTGGCGCATACCGGCCAAAGTCGCCTCAAGCTCGGCCATGAACTGCTGGTGTGTAAGCGTCCCGGTCAGCGCATCATGATGGGCCAACCACTGAAACCGGTTCCGCGAACGCCTCACTCGGACAAACCACACGGCGACAGACACGAGGACGATACCCAGCAGAGCAATGTAAAGCCTGCCGATCTCCACCGACTTCAACGTCAGCAACTGTTCGGCACGCAATACATCGTTCTGACGCGCCAGGTTTTCCGACTCCACCCTCGCCACAAGCGTCCGCTGCCGCACGGCCTGGTAGGCAAGCGAACGTGCACGCTCGTCATCCATGTTGCCATGATCCTGCTCTGAGAACTTCTTGAAATACTCAAGGGCCGCCGCCGAGTCACCGCGCCGTTTCGCGACGTTGTAGAGCACCTGGTACGCGTCGCGAAGCCATACGTCGATATCAGCCACGTCGTACATCCCTACCACCTCGAGGGCCCGCTGCTGGGCCTCGTCATCGCGTCGAAGTGCATCAAAGGCCTGCGCGCGTTGTGTGGCCAGCGACGTGAGCGCCGCATGGAAGTTCGCCTCGACCACCGACGGCGCGATCCGGTCAAGGACCGCGAGGGCCTCAAGCGGCTTGTGCTCTTCGACGAGCAATTCGCTGTGGGTTAGCCACAGCATATTGGCGAACACCTTGTCCCCCATGACGTTGCAGGCGTCGATCGCCCGCTTGAACTTCGGATCATCCGAGCGGAGCTTGTGCGTTTCGTACCGGGCGGCAAGCTCCGTGGCGAGGGGGCGGCACATCGTTTCACCCTCGGGTACCACCTCGGCCATCATCAGGGCATAGCGCACGGCGATCTCGGGTTGACCGGAGAACGTCATCGACTGCGACAGATTGTTGAGCAGGGCGTAGCGCGCTTCGCGATTGTGCGTGCGGTCCAGCATGGTGACCGCCTGCTCGGCTAGCGTGAACACGTCTTCGTAGTGCTTGGTGAAGGCATAGGCCGATAGCAACTTGCCCATGGATCTGGCAGCAAGCACCTCATCACCGGAATGGTTCAAGATGTCCTTGTAGGCATCCGTCGCTTCCAGATACCTCCCATTGAAGCTCGCCTCCCACGCATCCAGGTACCGCAGCTTCCATTTCTGCGCAGGCGTCATCACCGGGTTGTCGGCGTGGATCTGCGCCAGCATGGCCGCAAAGCGCGGGTGATCGGTCAGCTGGATCGCCTGGGCTTGTACAAGGAACGCGTCTACGGTCCCTTCGGTCGAAGACGTAGCGCCAGCGGTAACAGCAAGGAGTGCGACGAATGCCCGGGCAAACCACGCTGGGCCGCGAAAATCAACGGAGAAAAACTTCACGCGCTGACGAGGCCGCCATCCTGGAAATCGGCCATTACGCGGTTGCGTCCCATGTTTTTTGCGCGATAGAGCGCGGCGTCAGCTTCGCGCCGGATTCTCTGCAACGTGTATCCCGACACCTTCGTACAAGCCACGCCGATGCTGGCGGAATACGGGACGACATATCCATCAACCGCAACCGGTGCGGCCTCCATCGCTGCGCGAATGCAATTCGCGATGACAAGGCCCTGTTCAGCCGGACATTCAGGCAATAGTATGCCGAACTCTTCACCACCCAGTCGGCCAAACAGGTCGACGGGACGTAGCTGCTGACGGCATGCCGCCGTGGCACGCTTGAGCACTGCATCGCCGATGGCGTGACCGTACGTATCGTTCACACGCTTGAAATGATCAAGATCCAGCAGCACGAGGCAAGCGGGAGCTTTCCGCCGCTCCAGCTCCTGCAATTCACGCTCGAGCTCAGTCATGAAGTGCTGATGATTGGCAATACCGGTGAGTCCGTCCTGGCATGACAACCGCTTGAACCGCAGTTGCGAGCGCTTGGTGCGTAGCAGCCAGAACAGGACGGAGGCGAGGAGCACGACCAGTAATACAATGTAAAGGCGTCCCGCCTCGACGGCCTTGATTGTCAGCGCTTGCTCGAGCTGGAGGACGCTGTTTTGCTGCACTAACTTTTCACTTTCCATTCCTTCAAGTATTGCGTGCTGCTGCACCGTTTCATAAGCCAGCGCGCGAGCCGTGAGATCATTTTGATTGCCACGCTCCTGGGCGGCGTACTGCTGGTAGTAGGCGAGCGCAATGGTGTCGCGCTTCTCGCGCTTCTCCACTTCGTATAGCACCCGGTACGCATCCATCAGAAATGCATCGAGATCGCCCGGATGAAACAGGGCTACTGTCGCCAACGCGGCCTTACGCGCATCGCCGATGCGATTCAGCGCCAAGTAGACGCTTGCCCGCTGGCTGTAAAGCGATGCTCGCCCCTGGAGATAGCCTTCCTTCTCAACGGATGGCGCAATTCTATCCAAGATCGCCAATGCCGCCTGCGGCTTTTCCTCTTCGCCGTAACGGGCACTCTGCGTAAGCAGATTCGCGTTTGCCCAAACGGTAAAGCCATCGCGTGTGCACTGCGCGATAGCCTCCTTAAGCTCTGGACCGTCAGGCGACAAGTTCTTCTGCGTGTACCGAGCGAACATTTCCTGCGACATGGCACTACACGCGGATTCACCGGGCGCGAGATCGGCCCGCATCATCTGGGCATACTTCAACGCGAGCTCGGGATGCCCTGCGGTGTTCATGGTATCGGCCAGATTGCTGAGCAACGACTGGCGTGCCACTGAATCCTTCACCCCTGGAAGCAAGGCGACTGCGCGCCGCGCCAGCGTGAACGCCTCTTCGTAACGATGATTGATGGCGAGGTTTTGCAGCAACATCCCCATCGCCCTTGCGACCAGCCCTGGATGCCCAGAGTGGTCAATGACATCACGCGCTGCTTTTTCCGCGTCCGCGTAGTTTCCCTGGTACTGTGCCTCTGTAACTTCCATCTGGCGAATCCGCCAGTGTTGCCCCTGTGTGACTGGGGGCTTCTGTGCCAGCAACTGCGCAAGGATCGCAGCGTAACGCGCGTGATCTGTTCGCCGAATGGCTTCGGCCTGGTCGATGAGCGCCGTTACATCAATAGGCTGCGCGGCAGCAAGCGCATGCTCCGCCGAACACGCAAGGAGGGCTCCTGCAAGCCAGACCATTGCGTGCCGCCGGAGCATCGTCTTCATATGTTTGCCTCAGTGCGCCCTGGGTCCAGCGGACGAGCTCTTCGGCACGTCGTCCGCATCGTCATCGTCTTCGACGCCGCCGGGGGCCGGTATCTCCAGCTCGTCCGGGTTGTCGTGAAACGTATCATTACCGTGGTTCGGTCCCACCAAGACACGGGAGCCGAATTCCGCACAAAGAACAGTGCCATCGCGCTGCTCGGCAGCGGTGGCCAGGACGGCAGACGCACCAGCCGCTTTCAGGCGCTGGGCAAGTTCATCAGGCGGCAAGCGACGCAACGACGCGTCACGGCCGACGGCTTCGAGCAGATCGATCGAATCGGACATCTTTCACTTCCCCTTAAACGCGGGGAGCCCCCTGCTCCCCTCGCGTTATGCCGATTATGTCACGCTTCCGTGACGGTCTCCGCCACCTTGTCCAACGCCTTCACACGGGCCCATACCTCGGGGATGGGCCGCATTTCACGCGCTGGTGGAACTACGACCGTCTCCGATACCGTCATCTTTACCCACGGCAGGTCACGCAAGGCAACACGTTCGATACGCGGTGCCTCGATGGCGAGGGTCGCGCATCGATAGACAATCACTTCGTGTTCGAGCGGGTAATCCTGGGCCAGGCGATCGACCAGAAGCTGACGGTATTCGGGCCCGGTGCCCCCGAGCCTGCCCAAAGTGGTATCGCCGGCCAGCGCCACCTGCCAGAGCACGAGGTAACTGGCATTATCGATACGGTGGTCGAACAGCATCAACTGGCTCGCCTCGAAATGCTGGCAGCCGTAGCGGCCCGGATCGATGCCCAGATCGGCGTAGAGGCAATCCTCGGACGATACGCCCGCCTCCATATGCGCCTCAAAGCCCTCGGCGCGCGCCGCTTCGATCGCCTTGTGCGGCGTCCACGCAAAAATGCCAGGGTGGCCGTAGAACACAGCGCAAACGCTCTTTCCTACGCGCACCTCAGCCATGATCATCTCAAGCCACTCGCGGTAGGTCAGCATGCGCGACTTACCTTCGGCGTAGTTGCCCTGAAGGCTACGCACATCCGGGTTCATCCGCTTCAGCCACTCCTCGACCAGGTTGTCGGAGAGGGCGGCGAAGACGACGTCCGCCTGCTCGATATGGCTGCGGGAGATGGGCGTGAGGTGGGAGCCCAGGGTCATGCCCATCCCGACGAGGGCGAGGCTTCCGGGTTTCGACGGTGCGTGGGCGGCGTTTTCCATCCGCGGATCGTAGGGCAAATCCGGGCGCAGCCCTATAGTCCTTTTACATAGGCCGTTTTACGGGGTGCCGGCTGGCGCGGCGGGCGGCGCCAGAATACAACGCCATATAATCAATGACTTAGTTAGCGCGCCTTGAGACGAAGCATCGCGCGCAAGCGCGCTCCTACAGTATGCCGGGGTACGGAAAGCGTGGCGCTTGCAGGAGCGCGCTTGCGCGCGATCGGGCACTAAATCAATCAGAAGAACTTGTAGTTGAACGACACCGTCCAGGTCGAGCCGGGCGCGTAGTACAGGTCGCTGGAGTCGTCGAGCACGAAGTACTTGCGATTGAGCAGGTTATCGCCGTTGAACTGCACCGAGGCATGGTCGTTGAAGGCGTAGCGGGCCATGGCGCTGACCAGGGTCTGCGACGACTGGTACAGGCGAACCACGCCGTAGCCGTCATCGATATCGGCCTTGGAGGGCCCCTGCCAGTTCACGCCGCCGCCCACGGTCAGGCCGCTCCACTCACCCGGGAGGGTGTAGGTGGTGAACACGCGGACGAGCGTGCGCGGCAGCGACGGGCGCAGCGCGCCGCCATCGGGCGACTTCACGTTGAAGTGCGACCAGCCGAACGTGCCGTTCCAGTTGCTCGAGAGCGAGCCGGAGGCCTCGAACTCATAGCCACGCGAGGTGGTGCCATCCACAGAGCGGTACGCCTGGGTGATGCCATCGGGAAGGTACACACCCGGCAGCGCGTCGGCGACGTGATCCTGCTTGGTCTCGAAGAAGACCAGCGAGGTGTTCAGCGCGCCATCGAAGTGGCGCCCCTTGATACCCACCTCGCGGCTGGTGCCGAGCACCGGCTCGAGGTAGCTGCCATCTTCCTTGCGGTTGTTCTGCGGATCGAAGATCTGCGTGTAGCTGGCGAACGCCGAGTAGTTCGGGGTTATGTCGTAGATCAGGCCGGCATACGGAATCGTCTTGCTGGCCGTCTCGTGGTAGATGCCGGCGGTGCTGTCGTTGGTGTCGTTCTTCCAGCGCGAATAGCGCGCGCCCACGATCAGCTTGAGGGGATCGGCCAGCTGCAGGCGTGCCGCCGCATAGGCGCCGCTCTGCTCAGTACGGGCGATCGATACGCGATCGGCGGTGGACGAGAAATCCGGGTACGGGTAATCACCGGTCCACTGCAGGAAATTGCCGATGTCCGGCAGATAATCGCCGTGCGGGTACTCGAAGTAATCCGTGCGGTAGTGCGAATCGGTCAGGCCAACGACCAGTTCGTGCTCGCGGCCGAACGCCTGGAACGGGCCGGAAGCGTACAGATCGAGGTTGTTCTGGCTGCCGCGCTGGAAGCTCTTGTAGGCGTAGGGGATAAGGCCTTCGCCGGTCTCGCGATCAGGCGCGCCGTACACGTAGAACAGGGACGAATCGGCATCCGTCTTGCGGTGGCTCGCCATGGCATGCAGCTGCCAGCCGTTATCGAAGCTGTGCTTCAGGTCGGCGAAGGCGGTCTGCGTGGTGTTATTCCAGTGGGTCCAATCGGCCGCCGATGAAAAGCCGCGCGGCCACTTGATGATGCCGCCATCTTGATAGAGCACCGGGTACGAGCCCCAGGTGACGCCCGTCGGGCGGGTCTTCTGCCAGTCGTAGCCCACGCTCAAGGTGGTGTTCTCGTCCAGGTCGGCATCAATGACGCCGTAGGCCACGTTCTTCTGGTTGTGGTAGCGGTCGATATACGAATCGCCATCCTCATGCGCCGCTACGAAGCGACCGCGCACGCTGCCGGAGGCGTTCAACGGTGATTGCACATCCACCGTCTCGCGCTGGGTGTTCCACGAGCCATAGCTGACCGATACATCGGCCTCGGCCGTGCGGCTATCGGCATGCTTGCGCACGAAGTTGATGTTGGCCGAGGGGCTGCCCGCGCCGCTAAGCAGGCCGGTCGCGCCGCGGATGACCTCAATGCGCTCATAGATCGACGGATCGAGCGACGAATCGGCCGAGCTGATATTCAGGCTCGATGCGATGGGCACGCCGTCATACGACATGTTTTCGATCTGGAAGCCGCGCGACCAGAACACCACTCGCTCTGAGTCATAGGCGGTGGAATTAATGCCGATCGTGTTATCGAGTACCGCGCGCAGATTGGTAAGGTTCTGGTCTTTGATCCGCTGCTCCGTGATCACGCTGATCGATTGCGGCGTGTCCTGCAGTGTCAGCGGCAGGCGCGTGGTCGAGGCGGTCTGGTCGGTGGTGTACGCCGACACGGCCTGGCCCTGCACATTCACCGCATCCAGCGTGGTCGCCTTCTTATTCACTTTCTTGTCGCCGTTATCCGTACTGTCGACGGACTGGGCATGCAGCCCGACCGGCAGCAGGGCGGCCAGCGCCAGCCAAAGCAATGAATACCGGGAAACAGCAGATGGGTTAGACACGGTGAGACCTCTAGATCGGGAACGAATACGCGCTGGGGCACCCTCCAGTCCGCCTAAGCGACTGCTAAGCCCCGTATTACCCAATCTTAACACTAATTGCGAATGGTTCGCATCCGCATATTTGTACAGGTCCCACTCTGCAAAAAATCGATAGGCACAGCCTCTTGTCATCATAAGATCAATCAATTTCTGCAATATTCATCTCGCTCCTATAGTCCAGCTATTGCGTTAGTCACGAGCCGGGTCCCTGCCCCGTCTCCGAAGCCAACCCACGAGGGAGAAACGCGATGTCGAACGAATCGAAATGCCCGTTCCACCATGCCGCGGGCGGCGGCCAGACCAACCAGGACTGGTGGCCCAACCGGCTACGGGTCGATCTGCTTAACCAGCATTCGCAACGATCCAATCCCCTGGACGAGGATTTCGATTACGCCAAGGCCTTTCAGTCGCTGGATTACAACGCGCTGAAAAAGGACCTCGAGGCGTTGATGACCGACTCGCAGCCCTGGTGGCCGGCCGACTTCGGCCATTACGGCGGCCTGTTTATCCGTATGGCCTGGCACAGCGCAGGCACCTACCGTATCGGCGATGGCCGTGGCGGCGGTGGTCGCGGCCAGCAGCGTTTCGCGCCGCTCAACAGCTGGCCCGATAACGTCAGCCTGGATAAGGCGCGCCGCCTCCTGTGGCCGATCAAGCAGAAGTACGGCAACAAGATCTCCTGGGCCGACCTGCTCATCCTTACCGGCAACGTCGCCCTGGAAAGCATGGGCTTCAAGACGTTTGGGTTTGCCGGGGGCCGCGAGGACACCTGGGAACCCGACCAGGATGTTTATTGGGGTACCGAGACCGAATGGCTGGGCGGCGATAACCGCTACGGCAAGGTCACCCCCAAGGACGATGGCGTGCTCGTCGCCGATCCCCACCTGCATGGCAAGGAAGAGGACCGCACCGAAGGCGGGCGCAACCTCGAGAACCCGCTGGGCGCGGTGCAGATGGGCCTGATCTACGTGAACCCGGAGGGCCCCGAGGGCAACCCGGACCCGGTGGCCGCCGCGCACGATATCCGCGAGACGTTTGGCCGCATGGCCATGAACGATGAAGAGACCGTGGCGTTAATCGCCGGCGGCCACTCGTTCGGCAAGACCCACGGCGCAGGCGATGCCAAGAACGTGCAGGTGGAACCCGAAGCCGGTTACCTCGAACAGCAGGGCCTCGGCTGGCATAACGAACTGCGCAGCGGCGTAGGTGCGGATGCGATCACCAGCGGCCTGGAAGTCACCTGGACGCAGACCCCCACGAAGTGGAGCAACCTGTTCTTCGAGAACCTGTTCGGCTTCGAATGGAAGCTGACCAAGAGCCCGGCAGGTGCGAACCAGTGGGTGGCCAAGGGTGCCGAACCGTCAGTGCCGCTCGCGTTCGACAAGACGAAAAAGCAGCTGCCCACCATGCTGACAACCGACTTGTCGCTACGCATGGATCCGGCCTACGAAAAGATCTCGCGGCGCTTCCTCGAAAACCCCGACCAGTTTGCGGATGCCTTCGCCCGCGCCTGGTTCAAGCTGACCCACCGCGACATGGGGCCGCGCGCGCGCTACCTCGGCCCGGAAGTGCCGAAGGAAGTGTTGATCTGGCAGGACCCGCTGCCCGAAGCCGCCCATGCGCCGGTATCCGATGCCGATGTGAAAGCGCTGAAGGACAAGGTCCTTGCGTCGGGCCTTTCCGTGGCCGAGTTGGTTTCAACGGCCTGGGGTTCGGCATCGACATTCCGCGGTGGCGACAAGCGTGGCGGCGCCAATGGCGCGCGCATTCGCCTTGCCCCGCAGAAGGAATGGCGGGCGAACAACCCCGCGCAGCTTGCCAAGGTGCTGGATAAGCTCGAAAGCATCCGCGGTGAGTTCGGCAACGGTGGCAAGAAGATCTCGCTGGCCGACCTGATCGTGCTCGCCGGTGGCGCCGCCATCGAAAAGGCGGCGAAGGATGCGGGGCACGACGTGACCGTTCCGTTCTCTCCGGGCCGCACCGATGCGACCCAGGAGCAGACCGACGTGGCCTCCTTTGAAGCCATGGAGCCGATCGCCGATGGCTTCCGCAACTTCGTGAAGGGGCACTACAGCGTGCCGGCCGAGCACCTGCTGATCGACAAGGCGCAGCTGCTCACGCTGACGGCGCCGGAAATGACTGCGCTGGTCGGCGGCATGCGCGTGCTGGGGGCTAACTTCGATGGCAGCACGACCGGCGTGCTCACCGATCGCCCGGGCAAGCTCACCAACGATTTCTTCCGCAACCTGCTTGATATGCAGTACGAGTGGAAGCCCACTTCGCCGGCGCGTCATGCGTTCGAAGCCAGCAAGCGCGGCGGTGGCAAGACATCGTGGACCGCCAGCCGCGTGGACCTGGTGTTCGGATCCAACTCGGTGCTACGTGCGTTGTCCGAGGTGTACGCGCAGGATGATAACGAGAAGAAGTTCGTCCATGACTTCGTCGCCGCATGGGCGAAGGTGATGAACCTTGATAGGTACGACCTCAAGCGGTAAACAGCGCCCGCTGAAGTACGAAAGCCACCCGGTGCACGCGCCGGGTGGCTTCATGCCATCGTCACCCTGTCGCGCCCTTCCCGCTTTGATCGATAAAGCGCGGCATCGGCACGCGCCAGCGCGGCATCAAGCGGCTCGCCCGTATGCAGCGTCGCAATCCCGAAACTGGATGTCACCCGATCCAGGCGCGAATCGCTGGCGAATGCGGCAGGAACACTAATGCGCAGGAGTTCCATGCGCGCCAGCGCGCCATGCACATCGCAACCCGGCAGCAGAATGACGAACTCCTCGCCGCCGGTTCTCGCAACGACCTCGCCTGGCTGCAGGCTGGCCAGGAGGTGGCTGGCGAAACGGCAAAGCACATCATCCCCGCCGGCGTGGCCAAGGCGATCGTTCACGTCCTTGAAGTGATCCAGATCGGCGATCACCACCACGACCGGCTGACCGCACGCACGTAACTGGATGATCGCCTCGTCGATACCCCGGCGGTTAAGCAGCCCGGTCAAGGCATCACTGTTTGCCTGGGTGCGCAGCCCCTTCATGATGTCGGCCACCACGATCAGCAGGGTCATCACGCCCGTCCCGATCATCCCCGTCGGGGTACCGATGGAAAGGACGGCGATAAACGCCTCGTTGCTGATGACGCCACCCGGGCGGGCAAGGCCCGCCGCGATCGCCACACCCACGATATACACGCCGAAAAGTGCCATGGCCCACCGGGCTATCGCTCCAGGCCCCCGCTTGTGCCAGAGCGTCGCCACGATCCAGGCGACCATGTAGGCATCGCCGGCCGCCGTCACGAACCGGGATACCGCACGCCAGGCCACGCCATGGTCAACCCAGGCGCATATCAGAATTATCGTAGCCAGTGCCCAGCCGGCGAGGACGCCCCGGGCGGTTTTCTGCTCGCGCAGGCGAAACCCCCACGCCAGAAGGCTGAAACCGCTGACCGAGGCGTGGCAGGCCAGCATGGCGAACAGGACATCCTGGCCAGGCAACAGGGCGCTGCCCGTACGCAGGCCATGGCCCAAGGCGGCCGCCGTGAACGATCCCGCCCAGAGGGCCACGTGCCGGGGCAGCTTGTAGTGCCACCAGACAACCAGCAGCGCGCAGCCGAACAGCAGGCTGATCACGACGATGCTGCTGGAGATGATCAGGTTCGATAGCACGGCCTACCCTCTGTGGCCCCATTGTAGCCTTGCGGGGGCGCCAAACCGGCAGGGTGGGCGCATAATCGGCAAGGCTTTCACAATGGGCGGGGGCCGAAGGCCTGGCGAAAGATTTTTCGCCACGCTTCATGGCACGCTACGCCCACACCGACACTCACGGGGAGTAGGCGTGAACGGAAGCACGGCCAACAGGGCGACCTGGACACAGCAATTCGCGATCGCAGCGGCTTACGCGGCGTGCTACGAGCTTGCCCGTTATTTGTCCTTCTCCCACTGGATGCTCACCGCCGGCCTGCGCCTTGCCTGCCTGTTGCTGGTCCCGGTCCGTTTCTGGCCCGCCCTGATCCTGGGCGAGGCACTTCCCGCCTTTGAGAATGCGCTGCTCAACGAGCCCCAGTTCGGCCAGGCATGGGCGCTATCCGCCGCGGTACCCATGGTGCTTCTGTGGATTCCGGTGGTGCGCCCGTTGCGGCAGCGTTGGCCCCTGTTTGCCGCCGACGGCACGCTGCGGGTGGGCACGCTGCTAACGGCGACGCTCGGTTGCACCGTAGTCAATGCCGTGGCCACCTGCATGACCCTGGAAGCCGCCCTGCTCTCCAACATCGGGGCATGGCCTGAAATCTCGGTCGGCACGTACTTCTGGGCGTACATGCTGGGTGGTTACCTGGGGGCGCTTACGCTCACGCCTACCGTGCTTGCCCTGCACGAGCGGGCGAACGCCGTGGCACATGTCAGCTTTGCTGGCGTGTGGCGCAGCAAGCTTGCACGCGATCTGGTCGCCTGGACGCTCCCGGTGTGTGGCGGCCTGGCCTGGATGGCACTCGCCACCGACGATGACCTGCTCCGCCAGATAGCGCGCCTTGCGCTCCTGCTGCCCGTATTTGCACTGGCACTGCGCCACGGCTGGCACGGCACGGCGGTGGGCGGCATGTTGGCCAGCGTCGCCCTGGCAGCCACTGGCACAACGCTACTCGACCCGGCGATGATCCGCTGCCAGGCGGTATTGGCGCTGTGTATTTCGGGCACACTGCTCATTGGCAGCAGGGTTACCCGCCGCGCCACCCAGGCACCACCGGCCGCACGCGCAAGCCGGTGATGCAGGGCAGCTCGCTACTCAGCGGAACTTGACGCTGCACTCAGCCGGGTTCTTGCAATTCACGGGCACCTGAACCTGCGCATAGGCATTTGCGTGCCCCTGTGCTGCGCTAGATGTCGCCGCGATGGCGGAGCCACCGGCGAACGAGAGGGCGATAGCAGCAAAGGCAACGGCCGAACGAATGAAAGTACGCATGGTGGATCTCCGCAGTGGTGGTTGGAGTCCCTAGCGTAGCTCTCGTTTTGCGCAGAAAGTGCTCAAGTCATGCCGCGCACCATGAGCGTTTTCGGCATCCGGTGCGTCATCTTCTTCGACGTGATGTAGATCGACGTACTCGACGCCGCTCCTAGGAATAGCAGGCTTTCTTTCCTAGGAACGGCGGATGGCCTGCGCCGCTTGCGCGCATATTCGGCAAAGCATTCGGGAAGTGCGGCGTGGGTCGCATCACGCAAGGACTTTGCGGGGCGCTTCGTGGCACGCTTGGGAATACCGACACTCAATGGGATCAGACGTGAACGGAGGCACGGCTCACAGGGCGACCTGGGCACAGCAGTTCGCGTTAGCGGGCGCCTATGCAGCCTGCTACGAACTCGCGCGTCACGTGTCGTTCTCGCACTGGATCCTGCCTGCCGGCCTTCGCCTCGCGTGCATGCTGCTCATGCCGCGGCGCTATTGGGCGGCGCTGGCCATGGGAGAAACCTTGCCCGTGGTTGAAAGCGCGCTAATGAGCGAATCAACCTTCGGTGCAGCATGGGCGCTATCGGCCTCCACGCCCATCATGCTTCTGTGCATGGCCTGGATGCTGCCCCTCCGCCGCCGTTGGGACATCCACGATAGCCAGGGGCATGTCCGCATGGGCTTCATGATGACGGCCACGCTGGGCTGCGCCGTGATAACCGCAGTGGCAACGACGCTTACCCTGGTCACCGCGCTAACGGACAACCCTGGCAAATGGCCCGAGATCTCCGTGGTCACGTACTTCTGGGCTTACCTGCTGGGTGCCTATCTTGGCGCGCTGACGCTGACGCCGAGCATCCTCGCCCTTCGCGAACGAGCCTCAGCCGAGAAGGTGGTGACGCTCGCCGCTATCTGGCGAAGCGCCCTGCTTCGCGACCTGCTCGGTTGGGCCGTGCCCGCACTAGCTGGCCTGGCGTGGCTCGCCATGGCCACCGAGAACGACACGGCACGCCAACTGGCGCGCATGGCCATGATGCTCCCGGTGCTTGCCATGGCCTGGCGCCACGGCTGGCATGGGAGCGCCATAGGTGGCATGTTCGCCAGCGTGGCCCTGGCCGCCACCGGCACCACCCTGCTCGACCCCGCCATGATCCGCAGCCAGGTCATGCTCGCGCTGCTTATCTCCGGGTGCATGCTGGCTGGCGCACGGGTAACCCGCAACGCCAGCCAGCGGGCTCAGCCACGGCCCTCAGGCACTAGCCATTAGGGTCCGCGAACGCTGCATTCCGCGGGGTTCTTGCAGTCCACGGGTACGGCCAGCAGGCTGACTGTGCCCGCGGGGCTCTTCGAGGCCGTCACGGTCACCGTGTCATCGCTGTACACCTGCTCACCGGCGGGCTGGGTGGTGTCGAGCGTGCCCTCGGTAGGGGTCACGACGTTCGCGGAGTCCGAGCCGATGGGCAGGCCCGAGATCTCGGTCGTATCCGGGTTACCCCCCGCCGCGTACTGCACCGCGGCGCGGACCACGCCAGCGGCATCGTTCACCTGCACATAGCGAACGCCGTGGCGTTCGAAAACGTACACGTGGTAGTTCGGGCTGGTACTGGCGTCGACCGCGTTGGGCCAGGCCTGGCCAAGGCCGGTCGAAGGCGGGGTAGCCGCCAGCGCCGCGCCGCAGCCAAGGGACAATGCAATGCCGGCAACTGCCATGGCAGGACGAATGAGCGAACGCATAGGTAACTCCGCTTCGGTGGGTTGGAGGCTGTAGCGTAGCGCCGCCATGGGACAGAAAGTGCGCAACGGGATGTCAGCGCCATGAGCGAAATCGGCACGCCGGCCCCATCAGCATGTTGCGATTCATGAGAATCGCTTAAGCCGGCACGCCCCCTGGCGCCCGTGCGTCCGCAATGATTCGCCCCGCATCGAGCTTCACCACGCGGTCGGCCACGCTAAAATAACGATCGTCATGGCTTATCGCCACGACCGTCTTCCCCCGTGCTTTGAGCTCCGGCAGGAGCGTGCGGTAGAAGTAATCGCGAAAATGCACGTCCTGATCGGCGGCCCATTCATCGAAGAAGAAAATTTCGCGATCCTCGGCATAGCACTGCAACAAGGCCAGCCGCTTACGCTGCCCGGTGGAAAGCGTAAGTTTTGACAGTTCTCCCTCGTGGACATTTACGTGTGCGCCGAGGCCGAGTGCACCAAGCAGGGCGTGAATGCGCTCATCCGGGAGGGGGACGCCGGCATTGTCGAGCACGTGGGGGAACAGGAAGAAATCACCAAACACCCCGGTGAAGCGCTGCCGGTGCACCTCACGCAGGCCCGCCACAGGCACGCCATCCACGCTCACGTCGCCGGTACGGGGTGTGAGTAACGAAGCAAGCAGTAGCAGTAGCGTGGATTTGCCACTGCCATTGCCGCCCACGATGAAGAGCATCTCGCCGCGGCGAACGTCCAGGTCGACGGGACCCAGGGCGATGCGCCCCTCGTCGTCGCCGGGGTAGGCGTACGTCACGTGGCGAAGCGATATGACATCCCACGCGGACGCCGTGCGCTCGCCACCGGCACCGGGCAGTTCGGTGGAGGCATCACCGAGATCGAGACCGACTTTCTGCAGGTGGCGCAAGCTGGCCGTACCCACCCCGACCTGGCGCGCCGCACTTGCAATAAAGGCGACCGGCCCACCAAGAAACAGTGCGCCAATAACGAAGCGGGTCACCGTCGTGGCCGGCAGGCCCAGTGCCGCGTAGCCCACGTAAACAATCACAAACACGGATGCGTACACCACGGCCGACGACCATGCCTCGTTGAGGCCAAGCCCCGTATGTACCTGCACCATCAGGCGCCGGGCATGGCCGATGGCGGGCCGCATGAGCTCCTCAGCCACGTGCTTTGCGCGCGCGGCATTCAGGGCCATTTCCTTCTTCCCTTCGCTCAGGTAGCGAAAGAATTCAAAGAGCTTTTCGTTTGCCTCGCGCAACGCATCGAAGCGACGGCGGAGGTAGCGCTCAAGGCACACCGACGCGACCGCGCTGACCGCGAGAAACCCCGCAAGAATGCCGAGAAGAAGGACGGATACGCTCGCCAAGTACGTCGCGTACAGCGCCACGAGTATCAGGTTGTACGCCAGCATGGGCGCCACCAGGACAAGTGGTGCGATCGCCGCCACATCCTCGATGAGCGAACCGAATATCGCATGCTTATCGTTGGCCAGCGCCTCGTACTCAAGCCGGATGAAGCGCTGCGAAAGCTCGATGCGAAGCTGCGCGACCAGGTCGCCACCTAACCGCGCGAGTATCGCCTGCGATGCCGCACCGGAAACAAGGACCGCCACCAGCCACGCGACACCGCCCGCAAGCGCGGGCACACCGTGCGCCGCGCCACTCGCTGCAATACGGTTGATGTGGGCGAGCAGCGCCATGGTGCATCCGGCGCTGGCGCAGGAAAGTGCGACGGCGATTGCTACCAGCCCGCGGTGGCGGAGGATAAAGCGCCTGACGATCATCAACGCGTTCTCCGCCCCGTGGCTGCCGGTAACGTGCACTGTGCCAGAGCACCCGTGCACTTGCGCCATGCGTTCTCGACGCAAAAACGGCAGCACGCATTAAATCACGTGCCGCCAAGCGCAGAATCGCCCAGCGTCGTCGCGGACGCGCCCGCTGCGAACGGCGATACAACCCCGGGCGCATACCCGTTACACACCAAGGAGTGTTCCATGCAGACCGACAAGATCCTGGCCGGGTGGCTGAGTGGTGCGGACAGCGTAGGTGGGTATGACAATCCGGCTGGTTCCCTCTACACCGAGGGCCAGACGCAAACGATGGCCGCGATGGTCAACGCCGAGATGGCGCTGGCTTCGAATTGCAGTTCGTGTACGGCCTCCCGGCCGGGTCTCTGCTGCTAAAAGCTGGTAGCAGTGCCGATAGCCGTGGCCGACCACCACGGCTATCCCTCCCTTCTTCATCTCCCTCACGGACTTTCGGGATTGGCCCCATGGATGCTTCGGCGTCGCGGAATGCTTTCGCTCCTGTCATCAATGTTGTCATCGCCGACATACGCCGGCGCCTCGCGGAATCGATCGCTGGCGAGCACAGGTTGCGCGATAGCGAGCGTGCGCACATCGCGGCCACGGCCGATCACGCGCTCCGCGAAAACGCCGCCCGAAAACTTAACCGCGTTCTCCTGCTCGAGCTGCATGCGGCCAAGCTAAGCCATGAACTGCCCGAAGGCGAACAGGAAGGTTTCGAGGCCTTCGTAGAACGCGCCACAACGGCCGCCTTCCTCGAAGCGATCCAGGGCCGCTATCCCGCGCTTCTGCCGCGGCTGAATCGTGCACTCGGCCAGCAATGCGATGCCGTGACCACGCTGCTTGATCGCCTTGCGAACGATCGCGATGCGCTTTCCGCCTTTGCGGGCACCGAGCTCGGCGAACTGATGGCCCTGGACCTTGGCGAAGGCGATGTGCACGAAGGCGGCCAGGCCGTGGCCCGGCTTTCGTTTGCCGGCGGCACGGTGATGTACAAACCAAGATCGCTGCGCGTCGATGCCGCCCTCGATGATTTCCTCGAGGCCCTGATGCCCGGCGATACCTGCCGTATCCGGGTGCCCGCCGTGCTTGATCGCGGCGACTACGGCTGGGCGCGCCATGTCGCGCATATCCATTGCGTGGACGATATCGAGCTTGGCATGTTCTACCAGAACATCGGCCGCTGGCTCGCCGTCATGCGCCTGCTGGGCGGCACCGACATCCACTACGAAAACCTCATCGCTTCGTCGGTCGTTCCCTACGTGGTCGATGTGGAAAGCCTGTTCGTGACCGAAGTACCTGCGCCGCCCACCGGGAAGGGCCAGGCCGTCGACCTTGCGCAGGCCTTGATCCGCTCCTCCGTGCTGCGCACCGGCCTCGTGCCCTTCCGTGCCCCGGTGCTTGGCCTGGATGGTGTGGATATCTCCGCCATCGGCGCCCTGCAGGGCGAGCAGCCCAAGATCCGCGTGCCCGAGATCATCGATGGCGGCACCACGCGTGCCCGCGTGGGGCTGGTCAGCGTCGATATCGATATCGGTAAGAACCACCCGTGCACCAACCCGGACATCTCCCGGTTCTGGGAGGACATTGTGGCGGGCTTCCGCGCGATGACAGCCCACCTGATGCATCGCTACCACGAAGGCACTCTCCTCCCGTTGATGCAACCCTTCGTCGGCTGCCGCATCCGGCGTATCCGCCGGCCCACGCAGGCCTACGTGGAGGTGATGCGGATGCTGTGGCACCCCGCCTCGCTGCACGACGAGCCTGCGGCGATCGAGCGCGCCCGTGACGTGTTGGCACGAAACGCCGAAGCCCAACCGATCGCGCCTTCCGACCCTGTCGTGATCGCGGGTGAAATCGACGATATGCGCTACGGCGATGTGCCTGTGTTCGTGAACATCCTGGCGCAACCCCAGCTTGATGAGGTGTTCCAGGCGTGGGTGGATATGCGCATGGAACTGGAAGAACTCACGATTCGCGGCGCGCTCGTCACGGCGCACCTCAACGTGCGCCTTAATGATGACAAGCGCTCGCCCTACGATCTGTCGGCCAGGCGGCCCTACGCCGACGACGTGGACCTGCGGCGCCGACTGATGGCGCGCGAAACCGTGGAGCAGTTGCTGAAGCTCTCCGTGCGCGGCGACGACGGCACCATGACCTGGATTAGCCCGATCCTCGGCCGTGGCGGCTGGACAATGCGCACCCTGCAACCCAACCTGTACGTTGGCCTGGGCGGCATCGCCCTTGCCCTCGCCGGCTATGCCGAGGAGATGCGCCACGATCGCGTGGACGAGGTCGACGGGGTGGTCGATGCCCTGCACGGCGTATTGCGCGTGATGCGCACCGCTGAGGATACCGACGAGCCCGAGGCCATCGGCGGCTTCATCGGCCTCGCATCACAGGTGCAGATGTGGCTTACGCTGGATCACCTGCGGCCGGGGGAAGGCTTCCTCGAGAACGCGGTACGCCAGGCCGAACGCATGGAGGCGTGGGATATTGAGAACGAACGCGTGCTCGATATCCTCGAGGGCGTGGGCGGCGCCATCGTGCCGCTGATCAATCTGGCGGAGGCGAGCGGCGATCGCCGATGGCTCGCCCTCGTACGCAGGGCGGGTTTGCGGCTCGAAGCGACGGCCATCGTCGATCACCTCGGCGCCCGGTGGCCGGCATCCATTTTTGATGAACCCATCGGCGGGTTTGCCCACGGCGCGACAGGCACCGGTTGGGCGTTGACGCGACTGGGCCTCAGTGACGCAGGCGACGCCGTGGACCGCCACCGCTGGCTTGATCTCGCGGAACGCGCCTTTGATTTCGAGGAATCCTTGTTCCTTGCCGAGGAAGGCAACTGGACCGATGTACGCAAGCCGGAGAGCCGCGACTTCGCCGATACGTGGTGCCACGGCAGCGTCGGGATCGGCTTCGCCGCGGCGGATCTCTACGAGCGCACGCACCACCCGCGCCATCTCGATACGCTGCGCCGCGCGGTCGATGCCGCCGCACGCGGTGGCTGGGGCCATAGCCACACGCTCTGCCACGGTGACCTGAGCACGTGGGAACTGATGGCCCGGGCGGCCCGTGTCGCCCCGGGCATCGTCCCGGAGAGCACGCCCGATGGCATCCCGCTCATTCTTTCGAGCATCGAGGAACACGGCATCGTGGGTGGCCTGGCACGCGATGCGTTCACACCTGGGCTCATGAGCGGCGTTTCCGGGTCCATCGTGCAACTGTGCCGGATGCACCCGGCATGCCGGCTACCTTCGTCGCTGCTGATGGAGTACTGCCGCGCGGCCTAGGATGCCCGTGCTTCGCATCCCTCAACACAATGGACTCGATTCAACGAGAAGGGCGTGCTGATCTCATACAGGCGAAAGGCAGCGTAAACTCGGTCACGGTGCAATTTTTTCCAAATCCCTCGCATGTGCAGAAGCCTTTGAGCGATGGAAGCTGCGGGATCCGCCATGCATAGTCCTTTATGTCGAGAGTGTTTCCAGGTACGGCCGCATTACATTCGCGACCCGGTCGATTTTTGCGAAATGCCATAGATCTGGCATGGAGACGAGACCCTTCCGCCAGGAATCAGTGAGGGCGTCGATGGCCACATCAAGGCCGAGCTTGTTCCGAAACTTGAAGCAATCAGCCACGGTCTTTGCTGGTGCGAATATTCGGACGGATACCCCGTCGAGAACCGCTTCCTCAACGCCGGCCGAAAGCGATGCCGGCGACATCCACACGTAGCGAACGCGGGGATAGCTCACGCGCGGCGACGACAAACTGCTAGGTATTGCGAGCCACACGTCGCGTGGTGATTGCGTACCAATCTGATAATGCCGGAGTGCGCTTAGCAAGCAGACAACGGCGGACGGCACGCGAAGTGAGAGATCGATAAGGGGGCGGTGTTCGCTGGTCGCGGCCTCTGGGAGTGTGTAGATGCCGCGCGTCGAGCGCTCCAGCCGACCTGACGCCACCATCCGACTCAGGATGACTGTCGGTATGCCCTCCCCAG
This sequence comes from Luteibacter sp. 621, assembly GCF_050435445.1. Taxonomy (NCBI): domain Bacteria; kingdom Pseudomonadati; phylum Pseudomonadota; class Gammaproteobacteria; order Lysobacterales; family Rhodanobacteraceae; genus Luteibacter; species Luteibacter sp. 621. Next base: position 130,626 of record NZ_JBNDKI010000002.1, read on the forward strand.
CAAGGTCTCGGGCCCTGATCGAACCGAGCCGCTCGGCAAGACTGAGCACCAGGTCTTCATAGGTCGACTTCGGCATGTGCGCCTCATATGTTGCAATTATGGGGTACTTATATACAAATACCCCAACAATGCAACATCGACGGGCCGACCGCCCCGCATTGCCCACGAAGGGCCCGGCCTTAATCGCGAAATAAGACCACGTAGCACGTCATCCAGTCTGCTACGTTCCCCACGCAGGGGAACAATCTGTCGTGAGGGGTGGCTATGGCTGTCACGCTTGGGTTGGGCCGCAAGTTATTGCGGCTCGCGACTGTGCTCGTACTTCCTTCGTTCGTCACCCTGGCCGCATCCGCGGCTACCGCGCCCGGGTTCGTGCCCGGCTCGGCCAACGTCGCCGTGGCGGATCCCGCGGTGCCTAGGCCGCCGGGCCGCTCATGTGTGGTCCCGTTGTTCAACGGGTTCCAGTTCACCGACTTCTCGAACCACCCTTACACCTATGCGCCGCCCACCGGTTGCGGCCGCGCGTGGTCGAAGGTGGTGCTGGAAGCAGATTTCTCGGTCACGGTCGGGCGCCAGTTCGATCGCACGGCCTCGCTCTGGCTGGGCGGTGCGAACATCTACTTCGGTACCACCCAGGAGCCCTCGGCTACCGTCTCACCCAGCTGGCACATCGAGCGGGATGTCAGCGACTTCGCCAGCCTCCTGGCCAATCCGCAAAGCGGCCAGGCCATCCTGGGCAACATCGTCGATAGCACGTACACCGGCGTGATCAGTGGTTCGGCCCGACTGGTGTTCTACCCCGCCAACATCCTCGCGCCCAAGGTGGATGCGCCCGATGCGGTGCTCCCGCTCTCCGATGGCACGGCGGGTGGACCGGTCACGCTCAATACGGGGACGGATACGCTGTCGCGCACTTTCACCCTGCCTACGAATGTCGAACGCGCCTACCTCGATGTCTTCGCCCAGGGTCAGGGTGGCGATGAGTTCTGGTACTCATGCGTGCCGGACGGTCTGGCCGATGAACTGCAGAGTTGCGGCGGGGGCGCCTTTCGTGAAACGCAGGTCTCTATCGATGGCCAGGCCGCGGGTGTCGCACCGGTGTATCCGTGGATATTCACCGGCGGCATCGATCCCTACATGTGGCGGCCCACACCGGGCGTGCAGACGCTTAACTTCCTGCCTTACCGCGTCGACCTGACGCCATTTGCCGCGCTGCTCAACGATGGCTTGCCGCACACGGTAACGATCACCGTGACGGGTGCGAACGGCTACTTCGCCGTGACCGGCAACCTGTTTGTCTACCAGGACCACGGTAAGAAGAAGCTCACCGGTGCACTGACAGCGAATACGCTCCAGGGGCAGACGCCCGCAGCCGCGGTAGGCAACACCGTGACCGATGCGAACGGCACGACCGCTGGCACGGTCACCACCAGCGCGGCGCGTACGTTCCACACCGCAGGCTATGTCGATACATCGCACGGGCGGATCAGCACGGATGTGGCGCAGACGGTAGCCTTCACGAACGCGCAGGACTTCACCATTGATGCGACTCAGTACGTGCAGGCGATCGACCAACGTGCCACGGTCGCGAGCACGACGAAGACCCGCGTTGGTGCGCTCGGTATCGGCACGACCAACGTGGTCAATTACGACTTCCCGTTATCGGCGCGGTTCGCTTATGCGTTCGATGCGGATGGCAACATCGTATCGTCGCCAAGCCATGTGACCCAAGGCTTTACGCGGCACTTCACGAAGAAGCTGGGTGCATTGACGCTGTACCGCAGCGATGTCGATAACCACATCGACACGGGTGACACGCTCGCCTTCACCGGCGGCGCGGTTACGAGCCACTCCGGCCAGGCCAGCACCCAGTCGTTTCGCTTCAGCGATAACCTGGGCAGCTGCTATGGCCGCGATATCGTCACGACCACGGGCACGCTGACTTCCGCCACCGACGGCGGTGGTTGCTCCCACGGTCGCAATCAGCTGCTGTGGTTCACGCACCCCGATGGCTCGCCGGACACCTCGCGCACCGAGGATCCAGGTTCATTCTGATCGTTTGCTCTGCGAGCCATATGTGTCCCGGGGCCTGCCCGCCCCGGGACACATCCCTCGTTAGTTACTCTCGACGAAACTGATGTGCGGCGTGGTGCCGCCCGTCGCCGTGCAGGTCCCCAGGGTGAGGTTGTTCTGCTCGTACGTGGTACCAGCGTTACCCAGGCAGGTCGGTGCCGAGGTGCTGCCATCGTTCACGGCCAGGTTCACCGTCACGTGTGATCCCTTGTTGAACGACACCACCGGGTTATCGCTGCCATTGCCGAAGATGTTGAACTCCGATTGGGTCCAGATCCGGTTGATGTTCAACGTGGTGGCGGTCTGGCTCACGCTGTGCGCTGTGCCGTTTACCGAGAAGGTGACCGTATCGACGCCACCGGAGGTGGCCGAGCCGGTGAGGCGAATGGTGCCGATGCTCGACACCGGGACCAGCGCCACGCTCACGGCGTTGCTGTTGCGGTAGCAAGCCAACTGGTCGGGATACGAATACCAGCCCGAGGGGCAACCCACCGAGTTGTACTGCGACTGGCTGCCGGCGAAGAACCAATCCTGGATGAAAGCGACGGGCGTGCGGCCGTTCGCCGAGTTGCCGTCGCTATCCGTGGAGTAGATGAACTGCTCCCACGTCTGGCATGAGGAGTAGCCGAACTGGCTGCAGGTCGTTGGATTGCTCGCGATGTTGGTGTTGATCTGCAGCGAGTAGTCCGCCGTACCGGTAGTTACGCCGGTTACGGTGGGGAACGTGCCTACGGCCGATTTGGTGAGGCCGCTGGTGCGCGCTGCGTAGTCGTTGCCGTTACCGACGGTGAAAACGCTTTCGCTACGCGCAGAAGTCGTAAGGCCATTTCCGCCCGTCTCGGGAGGCACGGACACGAACGAAGGCGGCGCTTCACAGCGCTCCGCCTGCCATCCCGCACTTGGGAAGGATGCGTGGAAGCAGCCTTCCACGTTCGGTGCTTGTTGCCTGATGGTCTCGTTCCATGACGACACCGCCTGGGCTTGCGCCGCGGCGGCGATATCGAACGATTGCTCCGCTGCCGATGCGATCGATAGTGAGCTGGTGGTGATCAACGCTGCCAGGACGCCCGTCGTTAGCAGATACTTCTTTGTAGAAGCCATGCAACTCCCCTTCCTAAAAGGTTGAGTGCGGTCAGCCTCGATTCCCGTCCTTGGGTAATAGCACTACGAAATTTCTCAAGCGCAGGATGAAGTCACAGTTTGGGAATGCACGAATTCGGTAAACGAAAGGGGCGCAACGGTATCGTTGCGCCCCTTTGCCGCTCTTCACAGATGTGAGTGCGTGCTACGCGATCAGAAGCCACCGCGCATGCGCGATACAGCAGCCTGCGCGTTATAGCGACGCGATGCATCCGCCATCTCAACGCTGACGATCGTCTTGCCAATCGGCGCCAGCGCAATGCCAGCGAGCTTCAGGTGCTGGATGCCGAACGGAATGCCGATGATGGTGACGAAGCAGGCGATGGCCGACATCACATGGCCGATCGCGAGCCACAGGCCGGCGAACAGAAACCAGACCACGTTGCCGATAAAGCCTAGTCCGCTCGTTCCGATGTCGTGGCGACCGGAGTACTCCGCGCGGTTGATCGCTTCCTTGCCAAACGGGAAGAAGGCGAACTGGCCGATCACAAAGCAGGCCCGCGCCCAGGGGATGCCCACGATCGTGATCATGCAGAGCAGGCCGGCAAGCCACCAGCCCACGCCCATCACGAAACCACCCAGGACAAACCACAGCAGGTTGAAAAGCATTCTCATGGTGTACTCCCTGTTTACCTGGGTGAGAAATTACTTAGATCGGTCTGGGGGAGACAGTGCTGGAAGGCCTAGAACCGCCTTCGCAATTTCCTTATGTAAGGCTTCTTACATAAGCACCGTCCTTATGTAAGGAGTCTTACATAAGGGTTCGAGCCCGCGTCAGGGAAGGGCTTCCACGGGTGCTGCCCGAGCACCGGTACGCGATCTGCGCACGGCAAATACGGCTGGAACCGTCGGCCTTCGCAAGGGGCGGCGTAGCCCTACAGACTTTGCAGGTTCGATTTGCTACGGTCATTTCGTTGCTCGCGCCCCGCCCTCAGCGCTACGCGAGCAACCACCGCCACGGCGGTGAGAGTCGCAGGCCAGTGGTGTTAGCGCACCGCCTGGCCTGCTAACCACAACCAGCTCGAAGGAAGTTGATTATGGCTACCCCTGATCATACGGCACGCGCCCGCCCGCCGAATCCCCCCGGCGACACCTCACCGGTTAACGGGCCGCCTGCATAAGCTGCAGGCGCGGTTGAAGAACGGCTGCGACCTCCGCTTTTGAGGCAATTCTTGATCGAATGAGGCAGGCATAACGCCTGGTAAGCCTCACGGGCGGGTGTCGCTGCAAACCACTTCATCAATCAAGCCGCCCGGCGCCCGGATAGGGCCGCCGGTGAACCCGCGATCCTATGGTCCGTGGCATGGCAGGTCGTGTTGACTGTCGTGCCACGTTAGAGCGCGGTGGGCTTTGCAAGGGATTTGGGCATGAACGAGTTTACGAACACCGCGGACCACTCCACGGAAGCGGCATCTGTCGAGCCATCGCTCCACGAGATGCTCAACGAAGCGACCGAGTGGCTTCAGTACTCGCGCGGTGTCACCGCCACGCTCTCCGACCTTGTGCACGGGGCGGATACGGTCGACTGCAAGCAGATGTCGCTTTCACTCGATGCTATCGCCGCGATGACGCATGCTGCATTGCACCTAGTTAGTGAGGCGCATGCGCAGTGGCATCGAGCGCGGGCACTTCAGCCTCGCGCCGATTTCCGAACCTGCCGGGACGAAGCCGCCGCACGATAACGTGGCCTGCGATCCTCAACATCAGGCCACAAAACAGAGGTCGGCTCACATAAAGAAAGAGCCGCCCTTTTGCACACCTCAAGCGAGGTCGTGTGGCAGCCCGTGACAACGCCCTTGTACTTCAAACTAGACTCCAACAGCAAATTTCGCACCTGAGGAGGAGATATCTACCCAGTACACAGCGCCCTGCGTCCCGCACCCGAGGACGATTTTCTTCTTATGCATCAGTGAACTGCTTGCGTCCATCCACAATCGATAGACCAGCGAAAAGGAGGCGCATACCACGCAACGAAAGGATTCAAACCAGATCACATTAGGTTGAGCGTGCGAATCTACTCAGGCTGAGCCAGGAACTCGTATCGCACATAGATGCCATACGTCTCAATCACGCGCGATTTCGACGATCTTTCTTCAAAGACGACTGGGTGGACGTGCTCTTGCCCGCCACCTTCGATGGTGTACCGAAGCCCTCAAGGCGAAGACTACTCATGTAATTCCTCGCTCGCACTTTTGCGTAGTAGGCAGCTTTCTCTTTCAAAGCAAGGGGTTTCACTTGAATACCTCTTGGGCAGAAGTGCTACCACTTCCTCGCACCATCAAACAATGATTTCCTATCCATTAACGGACAGCATACGGTCTGATGCGGCCCCATCCGATGAACTGTATGAGAGCGAACAGCTAAGACCTGTCAGCAATCAGTCGAGTGGTTCTCGCCAACCCTCAAACAGGATGAGATTGTCGGGCTCTGACACGAACCATGCCGTCGTGTCCCAAGCCAGATCCGGGACCGCTTTTTTGAACACGGTGCTGCCCCTGTCCTCAAACGCAGTCATGAACCGCAGGCTCGACAGTTCGAACCCCGCCTGGGTGGCGATGTCGGTTAGCGCCTTTTTTCGATGTGCATGAACAGGGCCATCACTAGCCACCACTTCAACGAAAACCACCAAGAGCTCGGACCCATCTACCTGCCCACCCAAGTCGACAAGGATGATATCCGGAAGCGCCTTTGACGGGTCGATGTGCAGCTTCAGGCGCCTCGCCAGAAGGTTGTCCTGCTGGACTACCTTGTTACCGGACTCCGACAACCAAAGCACCACTGGATCTTTCAGGAATCGAGTGGCGTACTGCTCGATGACCGCCTTGGCTATGACGCTGGACTTGCCAGCTTTCATCGACCTCGTCTCTCCGCTGGGGAAAGTCATCAACCGAACTGCTATCAGCAAAGATGATCCTTCCAGGCAGCATCATCGTAATTTTGAAGAACAGCCGTGTACATCACCCTGTCCAGCCCTCGCACAAAACGGCTGGTCTTGGTGAGCACCTCCTTGATGTCCTTGTAACCCGTACCGGGCAACGTAGCACTGTGAGCAAGTTGGGTTCGAAGGCTTCCGATAGCTGACAGCAGTAGTTTGCTGTCCTGCCTGAGAACGGAATTCATGCTGCTAAACACGTCGCCGATGCCGATCCGGTTGAACACCGCTCGAAGGTTATCCTGGGACGGATACTTTGAGTCGCCCAGAATATCTCCGCCAACCATCACGCCGACTCCTTGAGTGGTATCGAGAAGTGCGCGAGCCGGACCCGCGAGCGAACCCGACAGCGATTTCAAAAAATCCTTTTCGCCACCTCCAGCCAAGGACTTCGCTACCAGAGCCTTCATGTTCGAGCGACGAAAGAACAGGTGAGCCCGTAGGTTTTCTGGCAGCTCACTGCAATTCCTCGCCTGCGTGACTGAAACTTGCGCAAAGCCTGAAAAAACATCGCTGATATAGTTCTCCATCTGGGCGTGTCCAAGAAAAATGGATGACGCCATGACATATTCAGCCAAACTTACGTGAACTTTCGACTTCTTTGCCAGCTTGAGCCTCTCGCGAATGTCCTTGAGCGATTCCTCAAAGGCCGCCCTGGCCTTGCTCTGTAGGTATGCCATTTTTAGTTCCCGAATGCCTCGGTAATGGCAGTCACTCGATACTTGACCTGCGCGTCGTCGCTCGTTGCCACCGAGATTGCGCGCCGAAACTTGGCATCATCTGCAATCAGACCTGCGAGCACCTGGCATGCATGGGCGGATGACATGACCTTTATTCCTTTGCCCTTCATCGCCCTCGACAACCCAATCATCAGGGCGTCGTAGAGAGCGGCATTGAACGTACTTTGGACCTTCAGGTCCTTTCCAAAAATTCTAAACGACAAGTCTCCGAATAAGCCATGCACCGCGTCGAGCGCAGCTTGAAATGACATCTTCAAAGCAGCTTTCTTCTGGGGGTTCAACGCTCTGTTCTTGTCGGCGAAATCGTTAATGAATGTGGCTAGAGGCTTCCTGTACGCATCAAACCCTTCATCAAGAGACCAGAATCGCAGAACGAGTTCTTCGGCCTTCATACGCTTGTCGACCTTGATGTCGAGCATGGAGAGGAGATGGGACGAAGAAACCGACTGCGTTGCCTCTCTAATCAGGTCTCCGTAGTACAAGCCATGTCGGAGCTCCTGCGGTGTCAGCTTAGTCGCGCCTGTATTCAGCCGTTCGAACACATCGAACTTCACCTGCGGGTGCGTATCCTTGAGGATAACAATGCAGCGTAGGGTTCGATTCTGGATGTGCCTCTGGAAGCGCGGGTCAAGCTCGTGGAATCGGTTTCCCTCCAGTTCCGGATACGCAGTCAGCCCTTTCAACACAAACTCGTTCTTCAAATACCGTGAGATTGACGTCAGTCGCTGGTTTCCATCGATGACGGAGAGCTTCTCATCTTGCTCCTGATTCATGTAAATGACCGGGACCGGGCATTGAATAATGAGCGACTCTATGAGTCTGGACGCCTGAGAGTCAGACCAGACGTATTTGCGCTGAAAATTCGGAATGAACGCACTGCCGTCATCAAGTTTCTCTACCAGAGTCTCGACCGTGAAGTCGTACGTCTCTGTGTGCAATTTCCGCTGCTCCGGCGGAATTGACAAAATACTTTCGGCAAAATCTTGCTCGTCCTTTGTAGGGAAGAGCACATCGGCCAAATCTGCCGTTTTCTTTCTCGTTGCCATTCTTTTCCCTCATCGCTTGATGATTAGCGAGACTCAAAATATTAAAACTTCTGTCGCGAAGCTTTACGCGGTATACGAAGTATGACTGCGAACTTTCCACGCTGATACGTCGGGATAACGACCCCGCCCTCAAACTTCGCCAGCGCTGAGACTCGCTCCGGCAAGCTGGGCGAATTGATGTAGAACTTCGGAAGGATCCCACCGGACAGTCCATGCCCCGTGATTCGGGCAATCGTCCCGTGACCAACACCGGCCCGGTCAAGCCGCATGGTCATCGTGTGCCGAAACGCATGAAAACCCATGCCAGTGTCGGTGACATCACGGGACTTGATGTAGGTCGAAAAATGGCGACTCATGTGACGGCCAAAGCCGTTTCCATCGGTGTTAGGCAGGTGGGGGAACAATCGCTCCTGGCCTGCCGCCTTCATGTCCTCAACAAAGGCCACGAAGCCTGCGTCAAGAAGCGGCTGGGCGATAGGAATGAAACGCAGGGAGGATTTGTTCTTGAGCTTCTGGCCGGGCTTGCCCTTGCGGATATGGAACCCAGGCGCGCCGTGCTCCGTGGCGATGTCATCTACGTAGAGCAGGGAGCCTTCCGTGATGCGGGCGCCTGTGTAGAGACCAATCAATGGCGCCCACAAGCGATGCGGGTATTTCGCCGGCCACTTGGCCAAGGCCACCGGCTCAAAGATGGCATCGAGCTCGGCTTCGGTGAATGCCCGGCCCGTGTCGTCTTCTGTATCAAATTTCGAAACCTTGTCAGTGCCCTTCAACGGGTTCTTCTGGACATGGTCGTTGTCGAGCAGGAAGTTGATGAACACCGAGAGGCGTTGCCGGTGTTTGCTCACCTCATCGAAGAACAGCCGGCAGTCGTCGGCGCCGAGCTCACCGACGGGCTTGTCGCCCACAATGCCTGCAAACAACCGCAGGGTATGACGACTATCGAGCACGGTTATCTTTTCGCGCTTGGCGCGCTCCAAGTCACCCAGATGCACGGCAATCTGGTGGGGAGGCAAGCTTACTTTTTTGGGCGCCGCCTTCGCTGGAAGACCGGCCCCCACAGGTGCCTTGACCACATGCGGGGCAATCGCCCGACTTGCGTCATCGACCATGGCTTGGAACTGCCGGGCGTCTTGGCCGTTGTCGATTTGGACGTTCCGGAGAACCGTGCCATTGGGCAACGACACCTCACCCAGGGTGAGGTCGCGGCGGCCGACACTGTGGGTAGCCTCCAATGCTTTTTTCAGGTCCACGACATTCCCCTGTCTGAGCTCACCGAACGCCTGCGAGAGTGCCACAGCCATGGTCTCGGCAACCAGCCGCGCACGGTCACCTTTGACCATCTTGAGAGGGCGGACAAGGAAGCGGGAACCGACCACACTGAGGAGGTCAGCAGGCGCACGGAAGCGGACGTAGAGTCCGGCAGGCGATGCAGGAAAGGGGGCTTCGGCACGAAGGCGATTCCTCAAACGACACTTTCTTGAAGGGCCGTGATGGGTATCGCTGATTGCCTGCAACCGTTGCGCCCAGGGGCTACAGTAGGTTGTGGAGCGGGTGAAGGGAATCGAACCCTCGTCAGTAGCTTGGGAAGCTACAGCTCTACCATTGAGCTACACCCGCATCGAGCGGCGATGTTAATACGACAGGGGCGCCAGGGGAAAGGTGGCGGTCGCCTGAACGGGCCGGAATGGCCCCACGCCAGGCGTACGCCCCGGGCGCATAATCGTGACGGGGAATTCTTACGAGGACCGCCGCCATGCGCCTTTCCACGTTATCCATCGCCGTTGTGCTCACGCTCGGTGCCGGGTCGGCGCTGGCCCAGTCGCGCACGGTCTCCACGGCCAACATGCCGAAACCTGGGGTGAGCTATATCGCAGGCCCTGGTGCGCCCGAGCGGCGCGAGACGGTCAGCACCGGCACCCTGCCCACCCCCGCAAAACTCTATGTGGGCGGCCAGGCAACCACCGGCGGCTACGATTCATCCAGCTCCCAGGTGGGTGGCGCCTACGTCGATGGCGGTTATTACGGTGGGGGCGGCTACTACGGCGGCTACCCGGGTGCCGGCGGTAACTATCCCGGTGGCTACCCGGGCGGAGGCCGCCCCGGCGGCGGTCATGACGGCGGCCACGGTCACGACCATGACCACGATGGCAACGGCCATGGGCGCCCCAATCCCGGCAACACCGTGGTCGTCGGCGGCACCTCCAACCCCAACCGTGACAACACGCGTTTCAACGTGGCCCCGGTCCGCGACAACAACGGCCGTGACCAGGGCCGTGGCGGCGGGAACAACGGCTATGGCAACGGCAATAACGGGTACGGGAACAACGGCTACGGCCACGGCAACAATGGCGTCCGCCCCGTGGTGATGGAGCCCCCGCCGCGCCCCTATTCCCCCGGCAGCGGCCAGAGCAGCGTGCCGCTCTACCAGCAGCCCGGTTCCGGGCCGCCGCCGCAGATCCCCCGTGGCGCCAGCACGCCCCAGCCCACCCGGGGCCGTGGGTACTAGCCAGCCCCTGCGGCTACAATGGGCGAATGCACATCACCCTTAATGGCGATGCGCGCGATTGCGCGCCCGGCACCTCGGTATCGTCCCTGCTCGACGCGGCTGGCTACGCGGGCAAGCGCGTGGCCGTCGAGGTGAACCTTGAGATCGTGCCGCGCAGCGCGCACGCCACCCACCTGCTCGCCGAAGGCGACAAGGTGGAAATCGTCCATGCCATCGGCGGCGGCTAAGCCGCGCCCATCGACGGAAGACCCCGCATGAACCACTTCTCCCCCGCTGGCGATGACCCGCTGATCGTCGCAGGCCGCACGTTCCACTCGCGCCTGCTTACCGGCACCGGCAAGTACAAGGATTTCGACGAGACCCGCCGCGCCACCGATGCCGCCGGCGCGCAGATCGTCACCCTGGCCATCCGCCGGGTGAACATCGGCCAGGATGCCAGCCAGCCGAACCTGCTGGAGGCCCTGCCGCCGGATCGCTTCACCCTGCTGCCGAACACGGCCGGCTGCTACACCGCCGATGAGGCCGTGCGCACCTGCCGCCTGGCCCGCGAGCTGCTGGACGGGCACAACCTGGTGAAGCTGGAAGTGCTGGGCGACCAGCGCACGCTCTACCCCGATGTGGTGCAGACCCTGGTCGCCGCGGAGAAGCTCGTCGCCGATGGCTTCGATGTCATGGTGTACACCTCCGACGATCCGATCCTTGCCCGCCGCCTGGAGGAGATCGGTTGCGTCGCGATCATGCCGCTGGCCGCGCCGATCGGCTCGGGCCTGGGCATCCAGAACCGCTACAACCTGCTCGAGATCGTCGAGAACGCCAAGGTGCCGGTCATCGTCGATGCGGGCGTGGGCACCGCGTCGGATGCCGCCATCGCGATGGAACTGGGTTGCGACGGCGTGCTGATGAACACCGCTATTGCCGGTGCAAAGGATCCGGTGCTGATGGCGCATGCGATGAAGCTGGCCGTGGAAGCAGGCCGCGCCGCGTTCCGTGCCGGCCGCATTCCGCGCAAGCGTTTCGCCTCGGCATCGAGCCCGGTGGAAGGACTGGTCGGTTAAGCAGCATGGCCCACGACAACGACAACACCACGGGCGACGACGCCCCGTTCCACCGCCGCATCCGCAGCTTCGTGCTGCGCGAAGGCCGCATGACGCCAGCGCAGCAGCGCGCGTTTGATGACCACTGGGCGCGCTTTGGCCTGGATTACAAGGGCGAAACGCGTGACCTGGCAGCCACCTTTGGCCGCGATGCACCGCGCGTGCTCGAAATCGGCTTTGGCAATGGCGAGGCACTGGCCTGGGCTTCCGAACACGACCTTGCCCGCGACTATATCGGCGTGGAAGTGCACGGCCCCGGCGTCGGCCGCCTGATGAATGCGCTGGCCGCCCGCGATGCGAGCAACGTGCGCCTGTACAAGCACGATGCCGTGGAAGTGCTGGAAAACGAGATCCCGCCGGGTAGCCTCTCCGAGGTGCGCATCTGGTTTCCGGACCCGTGGCACAAGAAGAAGCACAACAAGCGCCGCATCGTGCAGCCGGCCTTCGTGGCACTGCTTGCCTCGCGCATGGCACCCGGTGGCCTGCTGCACCTGGCCACGGATTGGGAAGCCTACGCTGAGCACATGCGCGAGGTGATGGAAGCCGCCCCGGGCTGGCGCAACCGCGTGGGGCCGGGCGAAGCAGCCGAGCGCCCCGAGTGGCGCATCGAGACCCATTTCGAGCGCCGCGGCCTGCGTCTTGGCCATGGTGTCTGGGATTTCCTCTACGAATGGCACGGTTAGACAAGCCGTAGATCCAGAAATCGGCATGATCGGGCTTCGTGTCCCCCACGGAGCCCCGCATGTCCATTTCCACCGTTGCCGATCTGTTCGCAGAAACCCTCGAGCAGGCCGGCGTACGCCGTATCTACGGCGTGGTCGGCGATAGCCTCAACGCCATCACCGAAGCCCTCCGCGAGCGCCAGCACATCGACTGGGTGCACGTTCGCCACGAAGAAGCGGCCGCCTTCGCCGCCGGCGGCGAGGCCCAGCTCACCGGCCAGCTCGCCGTTTGCGCGGGCAGCTGCGGCCCCGGCAACCTGCACCTCATCAACGGCCTGTTCGATTGCCACCGCACACGCACGCCGGTGCTGGCGATCGCCGCGCACATTCCCAGTGCCGAGATCGGCAGCGGCTATTTCCAGGAAACCCACCCCACCGAACTGTTCCGCGAGTGCAGCGTGTACTGCGAGATGGTGTCGGACCCGGCGCAGATGCCACACGTGCTCGATTCGGCTATCCGCGCCGCCGTAGGCCAACGTGGCGTCGCGGTGGTAGTCATCCCGGGCGATGTGGCCATGAAGAAGGCCGTGGTGAAGAAGGTGACCCCGGTCGCCGGCCTGCTGCCGCCCTCGCCCAAGGTGATCCCCGCCGAGCGCGAGCTCGATGCGCTGGCGGCACTGCTCAATGCCGGCAAGCGGGTAACCCTGCTCTGCGGTCGCGGCACCGCCGGTGCTCACGCGGAACTCATCGCGCTCGCGGATGCGCTCAAGTCGCCGATCGTGCATGCGCTCGGTGGCAAGGAATACGTGGAGTACGACAACCCCTTCGACGTGGGCATGACCGGCTTGATCGGTTTCAGCTCCGGCTACCACGCGATGGAGGATTGCGACACGCTGCTGATGCTGGGTACCGACTTCCCCTACCGCCAGTTCTACCCGGAGGACGCGAAGATCGCGCAGGTGGATATCCGCCCGGGCAACATCGGCCGCCGCTGCCGTGTGGACCTGGGCGTGGTAGGCGATGTGGGTGAAACCCTGCGCGCCCTGCTGCCGCGGATCGAACCCAAGCGCGTGCGTGGCCACCTGGACCGTTGCCTGGCCCACTACGCCCGCACCCGCGAGGACCTGGATGAACTGGCGGCGATCCGCGAGGGCCACGAGCTGATCCACCCGCAGCAGGTCACCCACCTGGTGAGCGAGCTGGCCGAGGACGATGCGGTGTTTACCGTGGATGTAGGCACCCCGACGATCTGGGCGGCCCGCTATCTCAAGATGAATGGCAAGCGGCGGCTGGTGGGCTCGTTCGTGCACGGCTCCATGGCCAATGCCATGCCGCAGGCCATCGGTATCCAGGCGGCCTTCCCTGATCGCCAGGTGGTGTCGCTCTCGGGCGATGGCGGCTTCAGCATGATGATGGGCGACTTCATTACGCTGGCCCAGGAGAAGCTGCCGGTGAAGATCATCGTGCTCAACAACGGTACGTTGGGCTTCGTGGAGCTGGAGATGAAGGCTGCCGGCCTGGTCGAAACCGGGGTGGAGCTGCGTAACCCGGATTTCGCCGCGATGGCTAATGCGATGGGCATCCATGGGCGCCGGGTGGCCCGGGCCTCGGACCTGCCTTCGGCCATTGCCGAGGTGCTCTCGCACGAGGGGCCGGCCCTGCTCGATGTGGTGAGCAACCGGCTCGAGCTTTCCATGCCGCCGAAGATCAGCGCCGAGCAGGTGAAGGGTTTTAGCCTGCATGCGTTGAAGGCGGTAATGAGCGGGCGCGGGGACAGCATCGTGGACCTGGCCGTTTCTAACCTGAGCCGCTAACAAGACACGCGCCCGTGCCATGGCGCGTGTCGCCCTTGTAGGGGCGCGCTTGCGCGCGATCGGGTGTGCCGCCAGCACCCATCGCGTGCAAGCACGCTCCTACAGGGTGGGCGGTACCGGACGGGGCACACGGCGGTAAATTTGCAAGATTGCTTCAGCCGGGAGCCACCCCCAGCGCGTATACTTCTGCGCCATCGACAGCAGCCTGGCGAACCGATGCCACCGCATGCCCCCATCGACCGGAACGGGACTGCCGGCTAGTGGCACTCACACTCACGCCTGAAATGATCCTCGTGCTGGGCCTGGTGGGCTTCACCATGCTCATGCTCGTGCTGGAGTGGATCCGGGCGGATATGGTGGCGCTGCTGGTGGTGGTCACCATCGGCCTCACGGGCCTGATCCCCGGCGAACAGGTGTTCAACGGCTTCGCCGGTAACGCGGTTATCGCGATCATCGCCATCATGATCATGGGTGCCGGCCTGGACCGCGCCGGCGTGCTGAACCTCACCGCCTCGTTCGTCATGCGCATGGCGCGTGGCATGGAATCGCGCCTGGGCGTGGTGGTAAACAGCGTCACCAGCCTGTTCAGTGCGGTGATCCCCAGCCAGGCCCTCGCGGCCCTGATGATCCCGGTGACCTCGCGCCTCTCCGCGCGCACGGGCGTGCCCATGTCGCGGCTGTTGCTGCCCATGGCCTTCTGCATCCTGACGGCGACGAACACCACGCTCATCGCGAACTCGCCGCTGATCGTCCTCAACGACCTGATCGCCAGCGCCAACAGCAACCTGCCCCCGGGCGCCCACACCATCCCGAAGTTTGGCCTGTTCAGCGTCACCCCGGTGGGCCTGATCCTGGCACTGCTCGGCATCGCGTTCTTCTGGCTGTTCTCGAAGAAGCTTCTGCCCGAGCGCGAGGACGAACGCCTGAAGGTGACCCCGGGCCGTACCGAGAGCTACTTCGCCGATACGTACGGCATCGCGGGCGAGATCGCCGAGCTCACCGTCACCGCCGAGAGCCCGCTGGTGGGCATGAGCATTGGCGAGGTCGAACAGCTGCATGGCGCCCCGCTCATCCTGGCCATCAAGAACGGCAACGAAAGCCGCGTGGCCCCGCCTTCGGATCAGATGATCTGGGTAGGCACGGTACTGGGCGTGCTGGCCCCGAAGGACGCGATCAATGCCTTTGCCAACAACCAGCTGTGCCGTGTCTCCATGCGCATGCGCCAGCTGGGCGAGCAGTTCAACACCACGCGGGCGGGTATTTCCGAGGCCGTGATCCCGCCCAGCTCACGCTTCATCAAGCAGAGCGTGGGCGAACTTCGCCTGCGCAAGCGCTTTGGCATCTCGGTACTGGCGGTAAACCGCGGCGATGAGGTGTTCCGCGAGGATGTGCGCGCGGTGACCCTGCGCGCCGGCGATACGCTGGTGCTACACAGCAAGTGGCGGGACCTCATGCTGGCCGAGGAAGACCGCGATATCGTCGTGGTCACCGATATCCCCAAGGAAGAGCAGCGGCCCGGCAAGATCTGGCAGGCCGTGGGTTTCTTTGTGCTCGCCAAGTGCCTGGCCCTGTTCACCCACCTGGACCTCTCGGTGGCCATGATGACCGGCGCGGTGGGCATGCTGCTCACCGGCGTGCTGAACATGGATGAGGCCTACAAGGCCATCAACTGGAAGACCATCTTCGTCACCGCCTGCCTGATTCCGCTGGGCTGGTCCATGGATTCCACGGGCACGGCCAGCTGGATCGCGCAGGAGGTGCTTGCCGTGCTCGGCCACGCACCACAGTGGACCCTGCAGCTGTCGATCGCGGTGCTTACCCTGCTGTTCTCGCAGGTCATGTCGAACGTGGGCGCCACGGTGATGATGGTGCCGATCGCGATCAGCGTGGCGGTCACCACGGGCGGCAACCCCTCGGCCTATGCACTGATCGTGGCCGTATCGTCCTCGAACACGTTCCTGCTCTCATCGGGCCACCCGGCCCTGATGATGGTGGCTGGCCCCGGCGGCTACCGCGCCACGGATTTCCTCCGCGTGGGCATCCCGCTGACGATCCTGATGCTGGTGGTGACCCTGGTGGCCATCAACCTGATGTACCGCTGAGGCTCCTACAGAAAAATCTCAGGCCAGGTGAACGGTGCCGCCGGTCACCGAGACCGGCACGGCACGCAGGCGATCCCCTTTGCACGGCCCCGTCTGGCAGTTGCCATCCCCGGCCGTGAAGGTGGCCCCGTGGGCGGCGCAGATGATCAGGCCGTTGCGCACCAGGAACCGCCCGGGGGCGTAATCGAGCCGGCGGCCCGCATGGGGGCACACGTTGTAGAAGGCGCTTACCTGGTCACCGGCACGGTATACCAGCAAGGATTCGGACTCCCCTGCCACCACGGCTTCTACTTCGATGGCATTGCCATCGGGGATGTCTTCGAGCTGGCAGAGGGGGGCGGTATCGGTGCTGGTAGTCATGGCACTTGTCTATGAGGGTTGGATGCCCCAAGGTAAAGAGGCTCACACGTATGTCATTGTGCCACACGGAATTTTAACCCATGCGCTTCGTCTTTCCGCCCATCCGCCGCTCGCGTAACCCGCTGGTTCGTGCCCTGTCCCTCGTGGCAGGTCTCGCCGTGCTCGGGGTGTTGCTCGTCTTCGGTGTGGTCGTGATCGGCGTGCTGGTGGCCGGCGGCCTGGTGTTCCTCGCGGTGCGCCAGTGGAAGCTGGCCGCGGCCCGCGCGAACGGCACCGCCGCCCCGCAGCAGGCCGCCGCCCGCCCGAAGGACCCTGACGTCCTCGAAGGCGAGTTCGTGGTCATCCAGCAGGGCCGCCCGGTCCACCACTAAGCCGCGGCGCAAGGTCCGGATAGCCGGGCCCAGGCGGCCGCCTTACGCTGGCTTCCCGTGAAGGAGGCCACCATGAACCGTCCCGCCCTCGCCATGCCACACACCGATGACGCCCTGGAACGCGTACGCCTTGCCCTTGAGCAGGACGACGCGCCGGCTGACCTGGCCAGCCTGGCCGCGATTGCCGGCCTGAGCCCCACCCACCTGCAGCGGGTGTTCCGCCGCCGCTACGGCGTTAGCCCGGCGGAGTACGCACGCGCCCGCCGCTTCGGCCAACTGCGTGAGGCGCTGCGCGGCGGCGCACCGGTCACCGATGCCGTGTACGACGCCGGCTTCGGCTCGGGCAGCCGCGTGTATGAGCAAAGCGACCGCCGCCTGGGCATGACCCCGGCCAGTTACCGTGCCGGTGGCGCGGGAGCGTCCATCCGCTATACGACAACCCACACACCGCTAGGCCAGTTGCTCGTGGCCACGACGGCGCGTGGCATTTGTTCCGTGACGCTAGGTGCCGACGATGCAGAACTCGAAGAACGCCTGGCCACGGAGTTCCCGCTGGCCGAGCGCGAGCGCGTTGATGCCGGCCGTGAGGAGTGGCTCGATGCCGTGATCGCGCGCGTGGCCCATGACCTGGGCTGGAGCGACCGGGATGCGCCCGCCATGCCCCCGCTGGATGTGGCCGCCACCGCCTTCCAGTGGCGCGTGTGGGATGCCCTCACCCGCATCCCGCTGGGCGAAACGCTGAGCTACGGCGAACTGGCCGCGAAGCTCGGCGTGCCCAAGGCTGCCCGGGCGATCGGCCGGGCCTGCGGCAGCAACAAGCTCGCGCTGCTAGTGCCGTGCCACCGCATCATCCGCGAGGATGGCAGCCTGGGCGGCTGGCGCTGGGGCATGGAGATCAAACGGCAGTTGCTCGCCACCGAACATGCCATGAGCGCCGTTCAAGGCTGACCCGCGTAGGTTTCGCTACCGCCCGCCGCACACGGGCGATATCGTTCCGGTTTGGCGCCACGCGTTCGTGGCGCGCCTTGCCCTGGTTTCCCCGCCATGCCCGACGCTGCCTGCCCCACCGCTCCCGCCGCCACGACTGAGTCGCGCTGGCTCGTACCGCTGTCGCTGTTCGCGCTGTACGTGATCTGGGGTTCCACCTACCTGGGCATTCGCTACGCGCTGGTGAGCTACCCGCCGTTCCTGCTGGCCGCGCTGCGCTTTGCCATCGCGGGCGTGCTGTTGTTTGCCGTGCTACGCCTGCGTGGTGCGGCGCTGCCCACCGCGCGCCAATGGCGTAACGCGGCCATCGTCGGCACGTTGCTGCTGGCCGGTGGCAACGGCCTGGTCTGCTACGCCGAGCAATCGGTGAGCTCCGGTATCGCCGCCGTCGCGGTAGCCAGCATGCCACTGTTCGCCGCCGTGTTTGGCGGTCTGTACGGCGAGTGGCCCTCACGCGGGGAAACCACGGGACTCGTGCTCGGCTTCGTCGGCGTCATCGTGCTGAACCTGGGCGCCGGCCTTTCGGGCTCACCGCTGGGCGCGATCGCACTGATCGTCGCCGCTTCCTCCTGGGCGTTCGGCTCGGTGTGGTCCAAGCGCCAGGATATGCCGAAGGGCCCCATGAACGTGGCAGCGCAGATGCTCTGCGCCAGTGTCGCGTTAGGCATCATCGCCCTGCTGCAGGGCGAGCGCATGCCAGCCCACCCACAGGCATCGGCCACGGCCGCCCTGCTCTATCTGGTCGTGTTCGGCTCGCTCATCGCGTTCAGTGCGTACCTGTTCGTGCTGAAGGCCGTACGCCCCGCCCTGGCCACCAGCTACGCCTACGTGAACCCGCCGGTGGCCGTGTTGTTCGGCGTGGCGCTGGCGGGTGAGCACGTCGGCCCGTTCGACCTGGCGGGCATGGCCATCATTTTGGTGGGCGTGGGCATCATCACCCTGATGCGCACACGCAAAGCCTGAGCCCGCCACTGTGTGACGTACGTCGCATTTCTGGCAGCCCTTCACGCATTTTCAGAATTGTTCGATATTCGCGGCGCGTCGCGGCGTCCTAGGCTTTCCTGCCGTCCTCGCTGGAGAGCCCCATGGATGGCCGAGCCTGCCTTGACTGCCGCTCGCGACGGCTGCGCCTTTGTGGCGCACGCCTGGCAACGTTGTTGTGCATTGCTATTGCCGCGCTGGCCTCGTGCCAGCCGTTCCGCAGCGATGATGCGGTTTTCTCTGCCCCACTGACCGACTTTGCAGACTACGACGCCTGCGTGGATCGTGGCGGGAGTTGGCTGCTGCAGGCGCACCGCTGCAAGGAACCGCGGACGCGCGGTGCAGGCGATAGCTCGCCTGCACCGCCATGATCGGCTAAAGCTCGCGCAGCGCCGTGGTCACCGGCACGCGTGCCGCGCGCAACGCAGGGAACAGCCCGCCAATGAAGCCGATGGCCAGCGCCCACTTCAGGCCCGTCCACAACAACCCGGGGCCGACCTGGAACTGAAACACGACCTGGCTGAAGTTCGCGCCGAGCGTGGACGCCGTGTAGTTGTTGAAGATGATCCAGACCAGGCCGGCACCTATAAGGCCGCCCAGTAACGCCAACAACATGGTCTCCAGCAGCACGGAAACCACGACCGGCACGCCGCGGAAGCCGATCGCACGCAAGGTAGCAATTTCACGGGCACGCGCCTGGATCGCCGCGTACATGGTGTTCAACGCGCCGAAGACGGCGCCAATGGCCATAATGATGCCCACGGTGATACCCACGATGCGCAGGGTCTTGGTAAGCGCTTCGGATTGCTTGCTGAAATACGCCTGCGTGGTGCTCACATCCACCTTCAGCCGCGGGTCGGCCGCCAGGCTGGCCTTGAACTGATCGAACGCCTTGGGCGATTCCAGCAACACCGTTACCGAAGCGACGCTGCTGCCGCGGCGATAGGCCGATGCCACGCTCTGCGTATCGCCCCACAGCTCCGACTCGAGCGCATCGTGCGACTCGAACTCGCCGACCACCGTCCACTCCTGCCCGGCAAGGCGGATGCTCTTGCCCACATCCAGGCCGGCAAACTGCCCGGCGGCGCCCTTGCCGACGATCAGCTCGCGCAAGCCCGGCTTGAACTTACGCCCCGCGATGATTTTCACGTTATCGCGCAATGCCCACACGTCATCGCTCACGCCACGGATGGGTACGTTCGAGTCGCTGTTCGGATCGCCCTTGCGCGGCAGGTTCGCGACGACCACCAGTTCGCCAGAGGCGATGGGCCGGCCTTCGGGGCCTTTCTTTACGCCAGGCGCTTGCATCACGACGTTAGCGCTGTCGCGATCCAGCACCGAGTTGAGTTCGGCTTGCGAGCCGCCGCGCAGCACGATGGCGGTGTGGTCATTGCCCGAGGCGCGCAGCGTTTCCGCAAAGCCCTCGCTCATCGCCAGCATGGCCACCAGTACGCCGACCACGCCTGCGATGCCCACCACCACGACGGATGACGAGCCGATCCGCTGCGATACCGTGGACAGGCCCACCCGGGTCACCTGCCAGGTCTGCCGGCCACGCCGGGTGGCCGCCATCCATACGGCGAGCAGCACGGCTAGCACGACCACGCCCTGCCACGGCAGCGCGGTCCACACCACGAGGAACAGCACGATGATCGCGAGCAGCAACACACCGCCGAGGAACTTCTTGAATGTCTTCATGGCTATTCCTTAGCGCCCGGCGAGCGCATCGACGATGTTGAGGCGCATCGCGCGGATCGCGGGCAATGCACCGACGATGGCACCGATCACGAGCATGAGTACCAGGCCAAGCATCCAGGTCTGTGAGCCCACGGGCGGCAGGTTCAACATGCCCCCGCTGCCTTTCGCCACGATGGGCACCAGGCCACCTGCAAGCCCCAGGCCCAACACGCCACCAATCAGGAGCAACAGCACGCTCTCGGCCAGCACCATGTAGAGCACGCTGTGGCTGGAAAAGCCGATCGTCTTCAGCACCGCCAGCTCGCTGGTGCGTTCGCGTACGGCCTGGGCCATCGTGTTGGCCGTAAGCAGGATCAGCGTGAAGAACACCGCGCCCATGATGGCCGTGACAATGAGGCCGATATCACCGATCTGCTTGGCGAACGAGGCGTTGAACGCCTGCTCGGTCTGGGTCTTGGTCTCGTGGTCCGAATTCGCCGAGAGCGCATCCACGGCCTTCGCCACGCGATCGGCATCATTCGCGGAGTTCAGCCGCAGCGCATACCAGCCCACGGTGGTGCCGATGCTCTGGAACGCGTTGGCATCCTCGAAATACTTATGGTGGAAGAAGAACTGCTGGTCGGTACCATTGGCGGCACCTGGCGCGGCGGTGTAGATGCCGACGATATCGAACGGCCAGGTCTTGTCGCCGTTACGTTGCGGGAAGATCGTGGATTGCAGCGGGATCTTGTCACCCACCTTCCAGCCAAAGCGCTTGGCCAGCGCCGCACCGACAATGGCACCGGTGCGGGTCGTCTCGTACGCCTTACGTTGTTCGGGCGAGAGCTGGATCTCGTGATAGATATCGAAGTAATTATCGCTGACGGCGAAGCTCAGCACGAAGTTCTTCGGATCCTGGTAGATACCGCCGAACCAGTTGGAGAATCCGACATCCTTGACGCCAGGGATCGCCTTCATCTGTGTCTCGAGGCTGACCGGCAACGACGTGATGATCGAGTAACGTGACGTGGTGATCAGCCGATCCACGCCGATCACGCTATCGCCCGAATCAAACGCCTTGCGCGTCGCATCCAGCATGCCAAACAGCAGGAACGCGGCCAGGATGGAAACCAGGGTGAAGAAGGTGCGTGCCTTCCGCCGGAACAGTGCCGCCCATATGAGATGGAAGTATTTCATCGCGGCGCTCCGTTACGCCGCCGACTGCTCGACAAGGGTGCCCTTGTCGAGATGCAGCGTGTGGTTGGCGTATTCGGCGGCCTTCGGATCATGGGTGACCATGACGATCGTCTTGCCGTGCTCACGGTTGAGTTCGCGCAGCAAGCCCAGGATGTCCTCCGCCGACTGGCGATCCAGGTCACCCGTGGGCTCATCGCACACCAGCAACGTGGGATCGGAAACGATCGCCCGGGCGATCGCCACGCGCTGCTGCTGGCCGCCGGAGAGTTCCGAAGGCTTGTGCGATGCGCGATCGGAGAGGCCAACCAGTTGCAGGGCGATAGCCGCGTTCTGCGCACGCTGCTTGCCCGAGAGCTTGGTAAGTAGCAGTGGCAGTTCCACGTTGCGCTGCGCGCTGAGCATGGGCATGAGGTTATAGAACTGGAACACAAAGCCCACATGCGCGGCGCGCCAGCGGGCGAGCTGGCCGGCGCCGAGCGTATCGATACGCTCGCCACCGACGCTGATGCTGCCGCCCGTCGGCGTATCCAGCCCGCCGATCAAATTCAGCAACGTCGTCTTGCCCGAGCCCGAAGGGCCCATCAATGCGAGGAAATCGCCTTCTTCGATCTTCAGGTCCACACCGTGCAGCACTTCGACCTTCTGCCGGCCGCGCTCGTAGACCTTGGACAAATCCTGGATGTCGATCAGGGTAGCCATGCTGTGTATCTCCGTAGGGCGGTCAGGGTGTGGGCTGGGTCACGCGGACGGCAGTGCCATCCACGACGGTGTCGGGTGGTGCGGTAATCACGGTGTCCCCGGCGGCAAGGCCTACGGTCACCAGGCGTACATCGTTGTTCGCTGCCTTGGCGGCGGTGACCTCATGGCGATGCGCCTTGTCGTCGGCCACGACGAACGCCACGTCGCGCCCATCGCGCTGCACGATCGCGCTGGCGGGCACCATGACGCCCTTGGGGGCGTCCGTACGGGCTTCGGCACGATGTTCCAGGAACGAGACGCGCACGCCCATGTCGGGCACGATGCGGCCATCCTTCTGCTCGATGGCCACGCGCACCTTCACCGTGGCCTTGCCGCGGTCGGCCGCAGGCACGATGGCGATCACGTGCGCCGGGATGCGCCAGTCCGGGTACGCATCCAGCACGGCTTCGGCGGACATATTCGGCTGGACGCGGCCGATGTAGGCCTCGTTGACGTCCACGTCGATCTCCAGTGAATCCATGTCGACGATCGTGCCTACGCCGGTACGGGTGAACCCGCCACCGGCGGAGAGCGGCGACACGATTTCACCGACCTGCGCTGCCTTGTCCGTGATCACGCCATCGAAGGGCGCGCGCACCACGGTGTAATCGAGGTTGACTTGGGCGACACCCACCTGGGCATCGGCGGCCTGCGCCTGGCGGCGCGCCGTATTCAGTTGCGCGCGGTAGGTGTTGGCCTGGGTACGACTCTGTTCGGCCAGCTGCTTCGAGACCAGGCCACGGCCCACCAAGGCCTCCTGCCGCGTGGCATCGCGCAGGGCCTGGTCGAGCTGGGCTTCGTTCTGGTTGACGCTGGCATGGGCCGCTGCGGCCTGGGCCTGTGCGGACTGCAGGCTGGCGCGTAGTGCGTTGTCCTCCAGCCGCGCCAGGACCTGGCCCTTGCTGACCCGGTCGCCCTCTTCAATCAGCACGTCGGTCAGCGTACCGGTGATCTGGGCGGACACGGTGGCCTGGCGGCGTGCGGTGACATAGCCCGTGGCCTGCAGCACCGCGCCGGCCTCGCCGGCTGATGCGGGCGCTACCGCCGTGGCCGTCTGCACTTCGACCGGGCGGTGCCCGAAGAAGAACCATCCCGCGGCGCCGATGACCCCGAGCAGGGCGACCACGCCGGCCATAGCGGCGATACGTCCCCAAGGGGGTCCTCCGCCCGGCGCTTCCTTGTGCGATTTGTCGATCTTCAGCTGCTTCAGCAGCTCGGTGTTCGAGTTCATGTCCCCTCACGTCCCCCTGGGCGGTGTCGACCAAGATCATGCGAACCTGGCGGACCGTGCGCCATTCGGGCTCATCAGTCATCTGCCGTGACAGGTGTCACCTGCTAGGCTTAGCCCATGAATACCGTCATCCCCATGCCGGCCCAGCCGAGCCTCCCCGTCGCCGGTCAGCCCGGCCGCTTCCCCGTCCGCCGTATCTTCTGCATCGGCCGCAATTACGCCGATCACGCCAAGGAAATGGGCGCCAGCGTCGATAAGGCGAACCCTATGTTCTTCACCAAACCGGCCGATGCCGTCGTGACCGATGGTGCGGATGTGCCCTACCCGACCGCCACAAATGACCTGCACCATGAAGTGGAAATGGTCGTGGCCCTTAGTGCCGGCGGCTCCAACCTTACCCCTCAGCAGGCCCGTGCGCTGGTTTGGGGTTATGGCGTCGGCCTCGACCTGACCCGCCGCGACCTGCAGGCCCAGGCCAAGGCGAAGGGCGCACCGTGGGACGTGGCCAAGGCCTTCGACCACTCCGCCCCGGTGTCCGCACTGGTGCCGGCCAGCGAGGCCAGCCCTTCTGCCACCACGCAGATCACGCTGGAAATCAACGGCCAGGTTCGCCAGCACGCGACGCTGGGCGATATGGTGCTCGACGTCGGCGAGATCCTCGCGGCACTATCCACGTTGTTTGAATTGAAGGCGGGCGACCTTGTTTTCACCGGCACGCCCGCAGGTGTATCAGCACTGCAACGCGGTGATCAGTTCAAGGCGACGCTGGAAGGCATCGCCTCGTTCGAAGGCAAGGTAGTGTGAATTCGCGCGATCCTTACAAGGGGGTCGCTAGGTTTGTAAGTTCGACGCGACGCAACGAGGAGTGCATTCGATGGGCATGATCGCAGAGTTCAAGAAATTCGCCCTGCGCGGCAACGTGATCGACCTGGCGGTCGGTGTGGTGATCGGTGCCGCCTTCGGCAAGATCGTCACATCGCTCGTGGATAACATCATCATGCCGCCGATTGGCATGTTGATCGGTGGTATCGACTTCTCGGACTGGAAGTGGGTACTGAAGCCTGGCGATGCCGCCACGAAGACGGCCGAGGTCGCCATTCAGTACGGCGTGTTCATCAACGTGCTGATCCAGTTCATCATCATCGCGTTCGCGATTTTCATGGTGGTCAAGGCGATCAACAAGCTGACCCGCCACGAGGATGCCCCGGCCGCGACGCCGGCCGACGTGGTGCTGCTGCAGGAAATCCGCGACCTGCTGAAGCAGCAGAAGAACCTCCCGTAAACCTACAGAAAAAAAATGGCCGCCGGTCGGGAAGAGCTCGGCGGCCTATCTGGGGAGATTGGCGCCCGGGAGATGAGCCTCACGGCTCGGGCGCCTTATTGTTGGTATAGGGTTTGAAGCAGGTGCTTCTTAGAAGTCGTACGTGATACCGAAGCGAACGTAACGCGGCGTGCTGTAGTACGTGACGCGGCCATAGTTCGTGTTCGGCGATGCCGAGGTGCCATACAGCGCGTAAGAAGCGGTCGCCTTCGACTCATTCAACACGTTGTAGACCATCACGTTGAACGCAAGTTTCTGGTCAGCCCACGTCGGGCGATACTCCGCCGACAGCGAGATGATGTGCTGCCACGGCTGGCGGCCAGCCGAACCCGGAGGCGACGGGAGGCCACCGCAGTAGTGGTAGTAGCTGCCGTAACCCACCGGGTTCGTCTCATCCGCACCGTAGTAGCCCAGGCAGGTCTTCGGGGTACCCGACATCAGCAGGATGTTGCCCGAGAGCATCCACTCCTTCGCCACCTGCCACGAACCGTACGCCTTGATCTGGTGCTTGCGATCGTTCGAGAGCAGGCCATTGGAGTACTCCATGAGCTTGCCGTAGTCCCAGTCCACCGTCGCCGATACGTCGGTCTGGCCGATATCCGAACGCACCTGGCCCTCGGTATTGCCGTAGCTCTTCGAGTACAGGTAGTCGATCTTGCCAGCCCAGGTTCCGTCAAACGGATGCTCAAGGTAGGTCTCGAGCGAGTAGTAGCTACGCTTCGCCTGGGGCATGCCGAAATCGGCGGCCGACATATCGACGCTGACGTAGCCACCGTTGCCATCCGGGATACGGTACGTGTTGGCGCGACCCGGGTTAGAGAGGTAGCAGCCGTTCATGTTGTCTTCGGAGACGTCGTAACCCAGCGATGCCGCCTTGGCCGCGATCGAATCGAGGTCGCAGATGTCATCCAGGATGTTCCGCAGCTTGCGGACCTGGCCCTTCATGCCCCAAACCCAGTCGCTATTGATCTGCTGATCAAAACCCAACTGGTACTCATCCTGGTACTCGGACTTGATATTGCTCGAGGCCACCGTCTTCGGATCCGGCGACTGGCCGTACTCGTTGTTCGCCGAAACCGCGCCGCCCGTGGACGATGCCAGCTGGGTCAGACCGGTCGGGTAGCCGTTCGCGTCGATACCGGTGTAGGTGTAGTAGGTGTTCGTGTAAAGCGAGCCCGCTGCGGCACGCAGGGCGACCGATGCCGGCATGGCCAGGTAGTAGCGGCCAGCATTGGCGTACACCTTGAGCGAGGAATCGCCATTCACGTCCCACGCAGCACCCAGGCGCGGAGCCCACTGCGGCTTGGTCAGGCGGAGGAAGGCTTCGCCATTCGGGTTGTAGTTGGTGAACTGGTCGTTACGCAGGCCGATCTTGAGCAGCCAGCGATCATCCACCTGCCAGCTATCTTCGAGGTACTGGGCGCGCTGCTTCACACGCACCGAAGCCGCGGTGCTGTAGAGGTACTTCGACACGTAGTAACCGGTCTCGCCACCCGCACCCGTATTCGGCGCGGCAACGTACGGCGCATCGCTGATGGGGTTGCCAGCCGTGCCATAGCCGTACTGCCAGGCCACGGCATCTTCGCCGTCGTCGACGTCGTGCGAATCGAGGTTGTCGATACCGCCGGTAATCGTGTGGTTACCCAGCTTCCACGACAGATCCAGGCGCAGGTTGCGCGTGGTGGCCGAGTGGTCCGGGTTGTTGATGTCCAGTGTCGACTGCGCATTGTTGATCGACGAGCCGCCCGTGACCGCGGGGTTCTGCAATTCCGGGTGCGAGATGTAGATCAGCGACGGATCGTACCCCGGCGTTTCACTGTAGTACGTCATCTTCTGCTTGCCATACATGGCGGTCAGCGTGATGTCGTCGGTGATATAGCTGGTGTACTTCGCGATATAGAGCGTCGCGCTGTTCTTGGTCGACGTATCCTGGCTGTTGAGCGCACCCGTCTGGCCGGTGTCGTAATCGTAGTCGTAGAAGTTGCCCTTGTACTGGGTCTTGCTGCTGGCACCCGTCAGTTCAAGGATATTGTTGTCGTTGATGTTCCAGTCGATCTTCGCGTACCACTTCGGGTTGTGGTACTCGTACTGGTTGTTGTACGACGTGGTGACGTCGGTTACCGAGTTGGAGTGCTGCTTGTCCTGCTCGACCGCGGCAAAGAAGAACAGTTTGTCCTTGATCAGCGGGCCACCGACGTACGCGCTTTCGGTTTCCTTCCAGGTATTGTTATCCGAATAGCGACGGAAGATCTGGCCTTCCTTCGTGCCGGTCAGGTAATACGAGCTGGGGCTGGTGCCACCGGCGAACGCCGGCTGCCACAGCAGCTGCGCACCGAAGTGCCACTCGTTAGTACCGCGCTTGCCGCTCTGGCTGATAACGCCACCATCGGAACGGCCGTAAGCTGCGCCGTAGCCGCCACTCAGGATTTCCTGCTGATCGATCGCGCCGTACGGCAGCGTGATGCCGCCGAAGCCGCTGAGCGGATCGGTAGTGTTGAAGCCGTTGAGGTAGTAAGCGTTCTCGGTAACCGACGAACCGCCGATCGAGACGAGCGAGTTGCTATTGGTGGTACCCGTGAAGCCGCTGTAACCCGGGACGACGCCCGGCGCCAGCAGCGCGATGGCCTCGGCGCTGCGCGCAAGCGGCAACTTGGCAAGCTGTTCGGAGGTGATGACGGTGCGCGAATCGACACTGGAGACGTCAACCGGCGGAAGCGTGTTCGCCGAGACCGTCACCGAGCTGAGGCTGGTCGCAGCGGCATTGCTCGCAGCGGAAGCGAACGATACTTCCGTACCGGAACCCACGCGCAGGCTCACGTCGTTACGCGAATCGACCGCCTTGCCGCCCTGCATGAGGCTGACCGTGTAGCTGCCCAGCGGCAGCGAACCGATGGTGTAACGGCCGTCGGCACCGACCGTCACTTCACGGGATACGCCGTTGGCGCTGCGCGCCACGACCGTTTCACCCTCGGCAGCCGGCGCCTGGCCGAAGATGCTACCGGTGGTGGACTGGGCGAACGTGGCGCCGGCTCCCAGAGCCAGGGCGAGCGCCAGACTGATCCGGCTGAGCCGGACCTTGGGTGATGGATGCTTTGACACTACGGGACTCTCCCCAAAGATGAAATTAGATGGCCATACCACCGGCGCAACGCCTGGCGTGCGCCATCCCCACTGCACCGGGGTAAGGCTGCGGGCTCTGCGTTATCGGCGCAGTTACCGCACTAGCAATGTAGTGTTAAATCCCTGTAGCCACGTGCAGCGAAACTCCGCCATCGCTCGGCGTTTCCTTGGCAGTATGGACGTCCATCTTGCAGGTCTGCCGCCACGCGCGTGGCGATACGCCGTACGCTTCACGGAAGCTGCGACCGAAGTGCGTCATGTCGCCAAAACCCCATGCCTGTGCGATATGCGCAATGCTGCGATAACGCAGTGATGCATCCGCAAGTTCTCGCCGGCATCGTGCAAGACGCTCGGCGCGGACCCAACGCATCAACGTCATGTCTTCATCGGCAAACAGCTCGAAAAGGTAGCTGGTTGAAAGCCCAACGCCCTTGCCGATCATCTCGGCGCACAGGCCCGAGTCCGCAAGATGCTCACGCACGTACCTGCGAACCTGTTCCTTGTGATGCTGGCGCAATTGCGACGGCGGTGGCGCGATATCGCCAACAGATACGGTCGCGGCCGCAAGCATGTGCGGAATCGCTTCAACCAGGCGATCCGCCACCGCTTCGGTCATGTCCTCCGCGTGATCGAACAACTCACGGTAGAGGCTGCGCAAGAATGTCGCGGCGGCAACGTGGCCATGCAGGCTCACGGCGGCGATCTGCTCAAGCCGTGGCACGGCATCGCGCAGCACGGAAAGGGGAAGGTAGGCGGCCTGGATCAGCGATCGGCCGGTATCGACGCGGAACGGTCGCGACAGGTCGATAAGGCAGAAGTTGCCCGGCGTGATCGTGCTACGCCGGCCGTGCTGCTCCACGCGGCTTTCGCCCTCCAGTTGCAGCACGAGCAGCGCAGCGTGGCGGTGTTCGCGGGGAAGCTGATCGCTACTGAATACGTGGGGTTTGTGGCTGAAGGTGGCAAAGCGCAGGCGATTGCCCGCGTAACCGTCCAACAGCACGGTCTGGCCTGGCTGGCGGGCCGATCCCTGGCCGAATTCGTCCCAGAAGCGCTGGGCCGCCACGAGGTGCTCGCGTGGGGCGGCCAGGGGTTGCGGCGAGCGCAAGGCGGTCTGCGAATACGGCATGACGGTTTCCTTGGTATCAGGGGCCGGCGAACGGATCGCCGTCGTCATCGTCGTCACCCAGCGGCGCCCCGTGGGGCGGGTGCGACGGCGGCGGCCCCATATGGCGCGGCGGGGGAAAGCCCTTGGAGGCCATGCACTCCGCCATCATGTCCGGTGGCACCGGGTCATCAGGTTCCCCGCCGTATTCCACCCAGCAATCATCCATGGCCGCTTCAAACTTCGGATCGTGCGGCGGGGGGCGCGGAGGGTCACGGTCTTGGGCGTAGGCGGCCGCGGCGGCCGTCATGGCGAACGCAAAAAGCGTGGTGGACCAGCGGGGAAAAACGAACATCGGGCAGAAACCTGCGTAACGACGGATACATGACAGGCTACCGGCCGCTCGTCACCCGCCGTTGTCGGCGTGTGTCTGCTTTGTGTCAGCCCCATGCCATCCCGGACACGCGCGCTGGCGCGGTTTCTGCTATCAAACGCACCATGGCCATGGATACCAACGCCCTCATCCTGGTGGTCGATGACGACCCCGAACTTCGCAACCTGATTGCCGGCTTCCTGAGCGGGCACGGCTACCGCGTGCAGGCGGCGGAAAATGTTGCGCAGATGGATCTTGCGATCTCGCGCGAACGCCCGGACGTGGTGGTGCTGGATGTGATGATGCCGGGCGAGGATGGCCTTTCGGCGGCCCGGCGCCTGGCCGCCGAGAAGGGCCCGCCGATCATCATCCTGAGCGCCCTGGGTGGGGATACCGACCGGATCATCGGGCTGGAAGTGGGCGCTGACGATTACCTGGCCAAGCCGTGTAACCCACGCGAGTTGCTGGCGCGGGTCCGGGCGATCCTGCGCCGACTGAGTTCTACCGATACGGCCGTGGCAGACGATGCGCGCCCTTACCTGTTCGCCGGCTGGCGCTTCGACATGACCCGCCGCGACCTGCGCGACCCCACGGGCATCTTCATCAACCTGTCCGACGGGGAGTTCGCGTTACTGAGGGCGTTCGTCGACCATCCCCAGCGCATCCTCAGCCGCGACCAGCTGCTGGACCTGGTGCATGGGGGGCGCACCGAGGTTTACGACCGCGCCATCGATACCCAGATCAGCCGCCTGCGCCGCAAGCTCAACGACCGCGCGGCCATGGAGATGATCCGGACGGTGCGCAACGAGGGTTACATGCTGGTACCCAAGGTGGCGCGCCCATGATCCGCTTGCCCCGCTTATCCATCTTCGCGCGAAGTTTCCTCGTGATCGTCTGCGCGTTGCTCGTGGCCGAGGCTGTCGGCTTCCTGGTATTCACCTTTAAGCCGCCCAGGCCAGTGCCCTCGGCCGGCTTCTTCGATATCGTCACCGCGTTGCGGCCGGAGCTGGAGACGTTTGGCCATTCCTTCGATGGGGGCCGCCCGTTCGATAGCGGGCGCCCTTTCGATGCAGGGCGCCCATCGGGTGACGCAGGCATGCCCGGCGGATTCGGGCCTCCGCATGGATCCGATCTTGAGATCAGCACGCAGGCCGATGCCCCGGCCGCACCGGCCGACTACGACACCAACATCTCGTCCCACCTTGCAGAACGCCTTGCAGGCGTGCTCAACACGGACCGCGACCACCTGCGCGTGTATACCTCGCTCGACGGACTGGGGCCGCTCGCGATGCCCATGCGCACCGTGGCCGGCCCCGGTT
This sequence comes from Luteibacter sp. 621, assembly GCF_050435445.1. Lineage (NCBI taxonomy): Bacteria > Pseudomonadati > Pseudomonadota > Gammaproteobacteria > Lysobacterales > Rhodanobacteraceae > Luteibacter > Luteibacter sp. 621. The sequence goes on from NZ_JBNDKI010000002.1 coordinate 161,515, forward strand.
CCGTGGTGGGCCTGCGGCTAGCGGACGGTTCGTGGCGCGTAGTGACGGTACCCCAACCAGCGTTCAGCGATACCGTGCCGGCTCGCCTGCTGTGGATGCTAGGCCTGGGCGTACTGGTGATGCTCCCGCTGGCGGGGTTGTTCGCCCGTGCGCTCTCGGCTCCCATCCGTCGCTTCGCCGAGGCGGCCCATCGCCTCGGTAGCGACACCAGCGCGGCACCCGTGCCCCGGGAAGGGCCCACCGAGATGCGCATGGCCGTAGACGCGTTCAATGCCATGCAGGCGCGTATCAACCGCATGGTGCAGGAGCGTACCCAGATGATCGGTGCCATCGCACACGACCTGCGCACGCCGCTTACGCGGCTGTCGTTCCGCCTGGATGGCCTGCCCGCCCCGCTCGGCGACAAGGTAGATGCCGATATCCAGGAAATGAAGACCATGATCTCCGCCGCGCTGGATTTCATCAGGGATCGTGCGTCGGGCCCGAATCGCCAGCCACTGGATTTCCGCCTGTTGGTGGAGAGCGTGGCGGATGACCTTGTGGATGTGGGCCACGACGTATCCGTGCAGGCAGGCCAGGCCGTCACCGTGGATGGCGACCCCGTCGCCCTGCGCCGCGTGGTGGATAACCTCGTGGACAACGGCCTGAAGTACGGAGAGCGCGTGCGCATGCGCCTGCGTTTCCAGGGTGAAGCCTGCGTGCTCGAAGTGGACGACGATGGCCCCGGCATTCCCGAAAACATGCAGCGCCAGGTGTTCGAGCCCTTTTTCCGCCTGGAAGCCTCGCGCAACCGTGATACCGGGGGCATTGGCCTGGGCCTGGCCAGCGTGCGTGCCATCGTCTCCGAACACGGTGGCAGCGTGGATGTGCGCAACCGTCGCGAAGGTGGCCTGCGCGCATCGGTCATCCTGCCCGCACGCCGGCATGCATGACTTCCTACCTAGGCGCCCGCCCCCTCTGACGGGTCCATAATCGGGGTTTCCGTCCCAGGGGTCCCCCATGCGTTCAGCCTTCCGTTTCCACGTGCTCGCCGCGTGCATTGCGCTCGCCTGCTCCGCCCACGCGGCCGAGAAAGCCACCACCATTCCGGTGAAAGCCGTCGCTGCGGCCACCGAGCTGCGCGACAAGGCGATGGCCGATAACACCGGGTACGAGTTCGTTTCCGGGCTGACCACGGAAGTGGGCCCGCGCCTGGCGGGCAGCGAAGCCGACAAGCGCGGTGTCGAATGGACCGTGGCGAAATTCAAGGCCATGGGCTTCGACAAGGTGTACACCGAGAAAGTGAGCTACCCGCTGTGGGAGCGCCACAGCGAGCACGCCGCCATCGTGGCACCGTTCCCCCAGCCGCTGGCACTCACGGCGCTTGGTTATTCGGCAGGCACGCCCGCAGGCGGCCTCACCGCCGAGGTCGTGGCCTTCGATACGCTCGACGCCTTCAAGGCCGCTGACCCGGCCACGGTGAAGGGCAAGATCGTGTACGTCAGCACGCACATGGCCCAGCAGAAGGATGGCCACGACTACGGCATGGGCTCCGCCACCCGTACGCGCGGCCCGGTCCTTGCCGCCAAGATGGGCGCCGCGGCATACCTGCTTCGCTCGGCCGGCACCGACCCGCACAGCCGCACACCGCATACCGGTGTCACGGGCTTCACCGATCCGAAGGAGGCGATCCCGGCCGCGGCGCTTTCGCTACCCGATGCCGACCAGCTCGAGCGCATCCTGAAGGAAGGCAAGCCCGTTACGCTGAAGCTCGACCTGGATGTGGGCTTCAAGGGCACCTATGAAGGCTCCAACGTCATCGCCGAAGTCACCGGCCGCAAGAAGCCCAACGAAATCGTCGCGATTGGCGGCCACCTGGATTCGTGGGACCTTGGCACCGGTGCGATCGATGATGGCGCAGGCGTGGCGATCGCCGCCGCTGCGGCCAAGCTGATCAAGGACATGCCGCAGCGCCCGGATCGCACGATCCGCGTCATCGCGTTCGCTAACGAAGAAATGGGCCTGTGGGGCGGCCGCGCTTATGCGGAAGCCCATGCGAAGGACGTGGCCAGGTTCCAGCTCGGCACCGAATCCGATTTCGGCGCAGGTCGTATCTGGCGGATGTCGGCATCCGTGAAGCCCGAAGCACGCGGCGCCATTGAGCAGATCGCCAAGGTGATCGAGCCGATCGGTGTGGCCTACGATGCGGAGAAGCCGGGCGGCGGCGGTTCCGACCTGTCGCAGATGCATGCCAAGGGGATGGCGGCGCTTTCGCTCACCCAGGATGGCACCGACTACTTCGATTACCACCACAACGCCAACGATACGCTCGACAAGATCGACCCGAAGGCGCTGGCGCAAAACGTGGCGGTATACGCGACGTTCGCGTACATGGCGGCGATGGCCGACGGTAACTTCGGCTCCGCTCCTGGCGCGTTCGCCAAAGATGGCGCGCACGATTAACGCACCACAAGGAGGGCCTGGCGCGCCCCGAAGGCGCGCCAGGCCCTTGTAGGAGCGCGCTCGCGCGCGATCCGGGTCCTCAGTGGCTCGTCGCCGGTTCGCCGATCTGCTTCGGCGCCACGCGATCCTGCAGGCGGTTCATGTACAGGTAGATCACCGGCGTGAGGTAAAGCGTCAGGATCTGCGATACCACCAGGCCACCGACCACGGCCAGGCCAAGCGGCCGGCGTGTCTCCGCGCCCGCGCCAATACCCAGCGCGATCGGCAACGTACCGGCGAAAGCGGCCATCGTCGTCATCATGATCGGGCGGAAACGCACGCGGCACGCCTCGAAGATGGCATCGAATGGATTCATCCCCTCATCGCGCTGACGCTCGAGCGCGAAGTCGATCATCATGATCGCGTTCTTCTTCACGATGCCCACCAGCATCACGATGCCGACGAAAGCAAACAGATCCAGCGACGCGTTGAAGATGACCAACGTAAGCAGCGCACCCACGGCCGCGGCCGGCAGGCCGGAGAGAATGGTGAGTGGATGAATGAAGCTCTCGTACAGGATGCCCAGTACGAGGTAGATCACGAACACGGCCAGCAGCAAGAGCAGGCCCATGCCCTTGATCGAGTCCTGGAACGCCTGCGCTGTGCCCTGCACGCTACCGCTCAGGGTGGCAGGCAATTTCAGCTCCGTGGTCGCGCGGTCGATACTCGCCACGGCGTCGCTGAGCGAGACGCCCGGCGCAAGGTTGAACGAGACCGTGACGGCGGGAAGCTGCCCCTGGTGGTTCACCGTCAGCACCTGCGGCTTGCGCTCAAAACGCGCCACGGTGTTGAGCGGAATCAGCTTGCCCGAATCAGACGTGACGTACAGCTTGGATAGCACGGCCGGATCATCCTGCATGCCGCGATCGACCTGAAGGATCACCCAGTACTGCGTCGCCGAACCGTAGATCGTCGAAATCTGGTTCTCGCCAAACGCCGTGCCAAGCGCTGTTTGCACCTGATCCATGGTGAGCCCCATCGGTGCCAGCTTGTCGCGGTTCACCTCCACGACCATCGATGGGCTGTTGAGGTCCAGGTCCGTCGTGACGTCCTGGAAGCCGGGCAGCTTCTGGAACGCGGTGACGAGCTTGCCTGACCAGGCGTAGAGCGCCTGCAGGTCCGTCGACTGCACGGTGTACTGGTACTGGGCCTTCGACTGGCGGCCACCGACCTGGATGGCCGGTGGATTCTGGATGTACGTGCGGATACCCGGCACCTGGGCAAACTTGTGCCGCAGCTCCTGGATGATCTCATCGGGCGTCGTGTGGCCACGTTCACCCGCAGGGCGTAGCGTGAGCAAGATAGACCCCGAGTTGATCGTGGCGCGCGCACCACCTGCGCCCACGCTGGACATGTACCCGCCGATGTTCGGATCCTTGCCGGCAATCTCCGCCAGCGCCTGCTGGCGTGCGGACATGGCGGCAAACGAGATATCGGTCGGGCCTTCCGTCGTAACGCGCAGCTGGCCGCTATCGCCCGCCGGGATGAAGTCCTTGGGCGTCACGGCAAACAGCACGCCCGTCGCGCCCAGGCTCAGCGCGAACACCAGCAGCACCACGCGCGGATGGCGCATGCACCAGGCCAACGTGCTCGTATATCCCGACGTTACCGCACTGAAGCCAGCATCGAACCACACGACGATGCGGCTGCGCTTGTCGTGGTCATGGGCTTTGACGAAGCGGCTGCAAAGCATCGGCGTGAGCGTGATCGACACGAAGCCGGAGATCAGGATCGAGACGCTGATCACCACCGCGAACTCGTGGAACAGGCGACCGACGATACCGCCCATGAACATCACGGGGATGAACACGGCGACCAGGGAAAGAGTCATCGAGAAGATGGTGAAGCCAATTTCGTTCGCGCCCTTGACGGCGGCATCGAACGGTTTCTCGCCCATTTCGATATGCCGCATGATGTTCTCGAGCATCACGATCGCGTCATCCACGACGAACCCGACCGCGAGCGTCAGCGCCAGCAGCGAAAGATTATCCAGGCTGTAGCCCAGTGCGAACATGGCACCAAAGGTGCCCAGCACCGAGATCGGCAGTGCCACCGCGGGGATGAGCGTGGCGGATGCGTTGCCCAGGAACAGGTAGATCACCAGCACCACCAGGATGCCCGCAAGTACCAGGGTGAACTGCACGTCGTGCACGGAGTCGCGGATGGATACCGAGCGGTCGTACATCACGTCGAGCCTGACCGATGGCGGCAGCGTCGCCTCGAACCCCGGCAGCAGCGTGAGGATGCGATCGACCGTTTCCACCGTGTTCGCACCCGGCTGGCGCTGGATGGCGAGCGTGATCGCACGTTTGCCGTTGAACCAGCTGGCCTTCTGGTCATCCTGCACGCTATCGCGGGGGGTCGCGATGTCAGAAAGGCGAACCGGCGCACCGTTGCGGTAGGCGAGTACCACCTGGTTGTAGTCCGCGGCGCGCATCAACTGGCCATCCGAGCGAATGGACAGCAGCTGGCGGCTGCCATTGAGCGCGCCAGTGGCCTTGTTGACGTTCGCTGCGGCGATCGCACTGGCCATCTGGTCCACACCGATACCCGTGGCTGCCAGGCGATCGGGATTCACGGCGATACGCACGGCGTACTTCTGTGAGCCGTATACATTGACCTGCGCAACGCCCTCGACCATGGAAAGGCGCTGCGCCAGTTCGGTCTCCGCGTAGTCATCCACGGTGGATAGCGGAAGCGTGGACGATTGCATGGTAAGGAACAGGATGGGCGCATCCGCCGGGTTCACCTTGCGGTACGTCGGCGGTGTCGGCATATCCTGCGGCAACTGGCGCTGCGCGGCAGAAATGGCCGCCTGCACGTCCTGCGCCGCGCCATCGATACTGCGATCGAGGGCGAACGTCACCGTGATCGTGGTGGAACCCAGCGAGCTGGATGATGTGAGCGAATCGATACCCGCGATCGTCGACAGCTGCGCTTCCAGCGGCGTGGCCACGGACGAGGCCATGGTCTCCGGTGAGGCGCCTGGCAGGCTCGCGCTGATGTTAATCGTGGGGAAATCGACGTTCGGCAGCTCGTTGACCGGGAGCTTGGGGTAAGCCGCGATGCCGAAGATCACCAGCGCCGCCATCAGCAGCGTAGTCATCACCGGGCGGCGGATGCACAGTTCAGGCAGGTTCACGCCGCAGTTCTCCTCAGCCCTTGTCGATGCGTACGCGTGCGCCGTCCACCAGCAGCATCTGGCCTTCGGTCACCACGCGCTCGCCCTCGGCGAGCCCCTTATCGATCACGACGCGCGTCGCGGTACTGGCGCCTGTCGTGACATTGCGCTGTTCCACTGTCTGGTCAGGCTTTACGACGAACACGAACGTGCCCGACGTGGAGCTCTGCAATGCGATGACCGGGATGCTCACGGCATCGGCCAGGCGAGTGGTGGGCAACGTCACTTCGGCGAACTGGCCGGCCGTCAGCCGGCCATCGGCATTGGCGAACCGCCCCTTCAACACGATGGTGCCGGTGGTGGCATCCACCGCGTTATCGACGAACTCCAGCTCGCCCTTCAACGGGCCGCCGGTATCACCAGGAATCTTTGCCTCCACCGGAAGCGCGCCGCGGCGCTGGCTTGCACGCACGGCCGACAGGCTGTCCTCCGGGATCGCGAATGCCACGCGGATCGGGTCCACTTCGTTCAACACCACGATATCGGTGGTATCCGCCGTGAGCGTCGCGCCTGGGTAGGCGAGCGGCGCGCCGGTGATGCCATCGAAGGGCGCCGTGATCGTGGTGAAATCGAGCTGGACCTGCGCGGCGCGGGCGGCGGCGCGGTCGCTCTCGAGTGCGGCGCGAGCCACGCCGAGGTTGGCCTTGTACAGATCGAAATCGGCGCGGCTGACGAATCCCTTGCCGAGCATATTCTGGTAACGCGCCAGATCGGCCTCGGCCTTGGTGAGCTGCGCCTGGTCGCTCGCCACCTTGCCCTGCGCCTCGTCGAGTGCCGCCTTCAGTGGCCGCGGATCGACCTGGGCGAGCAACTCTCCCTTCTTCACGTGCGCTCCCGGCGTAAAGGCGAGCGCTTCGAGCTGCCCATTCACGCGCGAGCGGATATTTACCGTGGAATACGCCTCGGCACGGCCGATGATCTTCAGTGAAAGATCGATCTCGCCGCGCGTGGCGACGGCCGTGTTGACCGGGGTACCCGCCGCCGGAGCGGCACGGGACGGCTTCTGCGCGTCCTTGCCGTCTGCGCCGTGGCGCCACACCCCCACGCCGACGGCGGCGAGCGCGACCAATCCAGCGATGAGGACGAGTTTCTTCCCTGGGGAACGTTGCATGGCTACTCCGGCCGAAACCGTTGGGTTCGGTCGCCGCGCCGGGGATAGCGCGGACATGGGTTTAGTCGGGACATCCGTGTAGGAAACGCAGGCCCCCGTGTTGCGTTGACAACCGTTCAGTCTTCTCCGGAAGGCTCATCCAGCGCCTGGAGGTTATCCTTGATGCGCTCCAGAACGGCGAGCATCTTTTCGAGGTCGCCGTAGGCAATGCCCTGGGTGGCATCGCGGCGCAGGCCGCGCGAGATATCTTCCATGTCATCGATGACACTACGTGCCTGCTCGGTATCGTGCAGGCGCCAGGCACGGCGGTCCTTCGGGTCGGGGCGGCGCTCCACGAAGCCGGCCGCCTGCAGGCGGTCGATCACCCGGCCGACGGCGATGGGCTCCATGTCCAGCTGCTCGGCCAGTTCGTTCTGGCGCATGCCGGGCCGGCGGTGCAGCCACTTGAGGGCGCGCCACTGGGCGCGGGTCAGCCCGAACGTCACCGCCCGGCGGTCAAAGTGCTTCCGGAAAAGCAGCGTGACGTCGTTGAGCAGGTAACCAAACGAGATATCTTCGACTTTGAGCTGGTCGGCCATGGCGGGAAGGGTGGTCGGCTTTTCTTGCGGTTGGGATCGCATCGTATCCACCTGTGCCCACCCGTCACAAGCGAGGATGCAGCATGGCGCTGGAAGTCATCGAGGCTGATATCACCACGCTGGCCGTCGATGCCATCGTGAACGCTGCCAACGAGTCCCTGTTGGGTGGCGGCGGCGTCGATGGGGCGATCCACAGGGCGGCAGGCACTGAGCTGCTGGCGGCCTGCCGTGCGTTGCCGGAAACGCTCCCGGGGGTACGCTGCCCCACCGGTGAGGCGCGCCTCACCCCCGGCTTTGGCCTGCCCGCCCGCTGGGTCATCCATACCGTAGGCCCGGTGTGGCACGGCGGCGCCAGCGGTGAGCCCGCGTTGTTAGCCGCCTGCTACCGGGCCAGCCTGGCCCTGGCCCATGAACTGGGCCTTGATAGTGTGGCGTTTCCGGCCATAAGTGCCGGTGTTTACGGCTATCCCGCCAGTCTCGCCGCCCAGGTCGCCGTGCGTACCGTGCGCGATGCGCCCTGGGCACCGCCGCAGGTGGTCTTCTGTGCATTTGGCCAAGCCATGGCCGGGCACTACCGCGACGCACTCGGCGCCTAGCGCGGGTAAAGCGGTGGCAGCCCGCCCGTGTCGGCTGGCCCGGCCGGTGGCGCCCAATCCAGCCCCGCCGCGAACACCTCGCGCCAGCTGGCGGTATCCAGGTGGCCATCCGCGAAGCGGGCACGCTGCAGTCCGGCGATCGCGTCGCGCTGGTGTCCCGGGCGAAGGGCCCCGGCCAGGTCGCCCAGGGAGCGGATGCGTGGACGAACCGAACGGCCCCAAATGAGCAGTGTGCGTTCGATGCTGAGCAGGTCGCCGCTCGCCACAGCCCTGAGGAAATCCTCACGCGCGGCAGCCGGGCGGGGTGATTCCCGAGGCGCCGGGGGTGGCACCAGGCCACTGGCGGGCCGCCGGCGTTTCGCCCATACGAACCAGCCCACCACCGTGAACAACCAGAGCAGGCCAACGGCAAAGGCCACGGCCCGCCATGGCGTGCCTGATGCCGGTACCGCTGTGGCAACGACCGGCGTGGGGCTCGATTGCGGTTGAACCGCACTCGTGCCCGGCAACGTCACCGGCGCGGCCCCACCCGGCGCCACCTCGATATCGCGCGCGGGCAGCGTGGCCGTTTCGGGCTTATCGGTCGCCACATTCCACCAGTGCAGCGTGGTCTCCGGAATATGCAACGTGCCAGGACGCGTCGGCACGACCGCAAAGCCCTGCTGCCGGCGACCGGTAATCCATGGCCCGTTCGTGCTGCTGCCGGTCACGGCCTTGTCAGGATAGACGTCCGCGCCATCGATCTTCGGCAGCGATAGCGCAGGCAACGCCTCGAAGGGCAGGCCCGTGGCGTCGAGGCGCATCCCAAGGGTCATGGGTTGCCCGACACGGGCTTTGCCATCGGCCGGGAAACCGTCCAGCGTGAGCGTCAATGCGCGCGCGGGTAGCCACGCGCCATCAGGGGCACCGGCGGGGCGGCCGCGGACATTCACACTTATTGGCTGCGCCACCGCGTTCACGGGCTCGCCCGCGCCGAAGAACGAGTTCACATCAGTGGGATCGACTGCCGTGCCCTGGAAGCCGGGCGGTTTGATCTCGAGCGTGCCGGGGTGTTGGGGAATGATGGCGTAGTGTCGCTCGACGACGTTGAAGCGGCGGCCACCGCGTTCGGTCTGGTAGTTCGCATCGGATCCAATCCGCCGGATCTCCGCGCCTTCGGCGGAGGGATCACCCAGCTGGCCATCGGCCAGGTTTACCGCGAAATACAGGCGCAACGTGTAATCGAATTGCTGCCCCACGTAGCCAGTCGCCGGGTCGACCTTGCCTTCGAGCACCACAGGCCGGTTGGCGGCATCCGCGGGCGAGTTGCTGGCAGCCTCGACCGAGAGCGGTAGTGGCTGGGTCGCCTGGCCGCCAAGGGTGAGCGCCGGCACGGTGAGCTGCCCTTCGTGCCTGGGCCGCAGTGCGATACCGAGAATGGTGTGCGCCTCACGCCTGCCGTTAACGATGCTCAGCGTGTGATTGGTGGATGTGCCCAGCACGATGAAATCTGCCGCCAGCGGCGAGAGATCGGGATTGCCCAGGTTGTCATCGCCTACCTCGATGTTGAGCGTGACCGTTTCGCCATTACCGACGCGCGTGCGATCGAGCGATGCCACGGGCGCAGCACCTTGCGCGTACGTCACTCCCACCATCAGCGACAGGGCCAGGGCCAGCCATGCATGGCGCATCATCATTCCTCCGGCTCCGCGCCATGGCGACGCTGGTATTCGAGCATGAACTTGCGGCGCAACAGGCCGCCCGGATCATCCGGAACGCGCAGCAGCTGCCGCCGCACATCGGGGGGCAGCTTCGACGACGCTTCGGATTCGGACAACTGACCCAGGTCGTGCTGATCGTCCTTGCCGCCGTCCTTCCCCTTGCCTGCCAGCGCGGCATCCATCTTCTGTTTCAGCGCCTGCTGGGCCGCCTCAGCCTGTGCACGCTCATCGGCGGACTTGGCGCTCGCGTCGCCCTGGGGCGGTTGCGCCTTGCCTGCGTCGGTACCTTTATCCTTCCCTTCGCCTTCGCCGGCCTGACCTGGTGCGCCCTGTTGTTCTTTCTGATCCTGACCACCCGCGGACTGCCCGCCTTGCTGGCCCTTCGACGGATCGTTCTGCTGGCCCTGCTGACCCTGTTGATTCTTACCTTGCTCGCCTGGCTTCTTGTCGGGCTGGCCGTCCTTCTGGCCCTTGGCGCCCTGGTCATCCTGCTTTTGCTTCTGTTGCTGCTTCAGGAAATCTTCGACCGCTTTGCGGTTTGCCGTCGCATCCGCGTTGGCCGGGTTCGCCTTCAGTGCCCGATCGTAGGCGGCGATCGCCTCTTCGTAGTGTTGTTGCTTCGCAAGTGCGTTGCCGAGGTTGTACTGGCCGTCGCTGTCGGTCGCATGGGTTAACGCTTCCTCCGCGGCGGCGAAATCACCGGCACGATACGCGGCGGCACCGCGCAACGCGGCACTTTGTGCGACGGCCTGGGCTTTCTTTGCATCGCCTGCCGCGAGCGCATCCGCCGCCTGCTGGTCGCGTGTACGGAACGCATCGCGCACGGAAGCGGCGTGCGATGGCGCGACAGGGAGCACCGCGAGCGCGAGCAGCAACAGCCAGCCACGCCGAAACCCTAGCGCCACGAGCGGCAAAAGCGGGAGCAACAGCCAGGGGCCGCGATCCTCCCATTGCGTAGCGGTCGCGCTGTCGTCGGCCCTTGCGGCACTCGCATCACGCAACATCGCGGCCATGGCGGTGATGTCGGATCGATCATCGGAGGCGACCGCGTACGCCCCGCCACCTGCGGCGGCCAGGGCCCGCAGCGACGCATCATCGCGCGGCGCCATCACGATGCTGCCCTGTTCATCCTTCAGGAACTGGCCGTCGTCCGTGGTAATCGGCCCACCGCGCGGCGTGCCAATACCAAGCACCGAAACGCGGTCCCCCGCGGCCAGGGCGCGACGCGCTGCCGCCTGCGCACCGGCGTCGGCGCGATCTGTAACCACGACGATCGAACCGCCACGTACATCGGCGTGGTGGATAAGATCCACCGCTTGATCAATCGCCTTGCCCGCGTCGTCGCCGCCCACCGGCATGGTATCCGGCGCAAGCGCCGCAAGCAGGTCGTCGACGCTGTGTGCATCGGTCGTGAGTGGCGCTACGGTGAACGACTCACCGGTATAGGCCACCAGCGCATTCATGCCATCGCTGTTCGCGGCATAGAGCTCGCGTACTTTGTAGCGTGCCCGGCTCAGGCGATCCGGCACGACGTCGCGCGCCAGCATGTGCGGCGACATGGAGACGACGACAACCTGCGCGGCACGTTCGCTGAAGAGTTGCTCCGAGGCCCGGCTCCACGATGGGCCGGCCAAGGCGACGATGGCCAGCGCCGCTGCGGCGACCACGGCCCAGGCAGGCAGGCGCGACGCGCGTGGCGTGCCGTCCAGCAGGTAAGGCAAGAGCGTCGGATCGGCAAGGCGCGTAAGAACGCGGATCTCCGGTGAGCGGCGCAGCATCGCCCATGCCAGCAGCGGAACCAGGGTGAACAACCACAGCCAGTGCGGCTGGAGAAAATGAAAGTGAGTGAAGAACGTGGTCATGCAACCGCCCTCGCCGGCAGCCAGCGTGGCGCCAGCGCGGCGACCAGTAGCACCAGCCCCATGAGGAGCGGCCAGCGGAAGAGTTCATCACGTGGGCGCAGGGTGGCGCCTTGTTGTGGCACGGGCTCCAGCTGGTCGATCTGGCGGTAAGCCTGGGCCAGCTCATCCGTATCCGTGGCACGGAAGAAGCGGCCACCGGTCTGGTTTGCTATATCGGTGAGCATGCCTACATCGAGATCCGCCGATGGGTTTTCGATACGTGACCCGAAGAAATCGGGAACACGCATGGCCGTCGCGCCAATGCCGATCGTATAAACACGCACACCCGCGGCCTTGGCTGCACGGGCTGCCTCGCGCGGCGCGATGGAACCTGCGTTGTTCACGCCGTCGGTAAGCAACACGAGTACGCGAGCCTGTTGCGGAAGATCCGCAAGCCGCTTGACCGCCACGGCGATCGCGTCACCGATAGCGGTCTCGCGTCCAGGCAAGCCCACCACGGCATCGTGCAATTGAGCCCTCACTGCATCCAGGTCGTAGGTCAAGGGCGTGACGAGGTAGGCCTGCGAACCGAATAGGACGAGCCCAAGCTCATCACCCGCCCGTCGGTCGATAAAGTCGCCAGCGATCGCCTCGACAGCGGCAAACCGCGTTACCTGCCGACCGGCAAGCTGCATGTCATCCAGTGACATGCTTCCCGAAAGATCGACCGCGAGCATGGTGGCGCGCCCGCTGCGTTTTTGTGGTTCGGGCAGGCCCAGATGCTGTGGGCGCGCAGCCGCGACCACCAGGCAGGCCCATGCCAACACCATGAGTGCGGATGCGGCGAACGATGCACGATTGGCGGAGGCGGGCATCAATGTAATGCCCGGCTGCGGAAGATTCAGCGCTTGCGCCGGGCGCACCGGCCGTAGCACGCGGCGAAGGATCCACGGCAAGGGCAGCGCGAGGAAAAGCCATGGCCACGCAAACTCAGGAAGGTGCATGCGCCCTCCGCGAACCGCGCGCAGGCTTGCTCGAGAGCACATCCCGCACCCAGCCTTCGACATCGGCAGCGACGGCATCGATATCCAGGGTTGCCCTGGGTCGGTACATCACCTCACCCAGTACGGCCAGGTTCGATACATCGCGTTTTGGCGCCATCGCCTTGAGCGCGGCGTGCCAATCGCCCTCGCCAAGGGTGACGCTATGAGCGTCGCGCGTGCGCGCAACCCGGCGCATCAGCTGATGCGCACTGGCGGCGAACGCGGCGTCATCGCCATCATCGCGATGGCGTGCCCTGGCCATGTGTAGATCGGCAAGCACGCTATCGATGTAACGCCCGCGCCGGATCCGTTGGCGCCAGGTCCATGCAGCGAACACGGCGAAGGCGAGCGCGAGCAGCAGCAACCCCCACCACCCCGGGGCCAGCGGCCACCAGGGTACGTGCGGAACGTGGACATCGCGTAGCTCGGGTCCTTGCTGCGGCATCAGCGGGCCCTCGTTGGGCCAAGCAACTCGATGATGGCATTGAGCGGATCTGCCGTTGTATCGAGCGTGCGTTGGAGAAGGCCCAGTTGGCTGGCCAGCGCGGCAAGACGTTGCCGACCCTCACCAAGGGCGCGCGCGAAATCTGCACGCTGGCGCTCGCCATGCAGCGCGATGTCGTAGTGCACGCCATCGTGGGCAAACGGATAGCGGCCGGCGGGTGGTTCAGCCATCTCCAGGGGATCGGATACGGTGATGATGCGCACCTCCGCCTTGCTTACCAGGCTAAGCATGCGGCCATAGGCGGCCTGGTCCACGGCGAAGCCATCGCTCACCAGCAGCACCCGCGAAGCACCGTGCATGAGGCGGCCGGCACGCTGGAGCGCAGCCGAAAGACTTTCATCACCGCCAGGCGGCAGGGCATCCCAGGCTGCCAGCGCGCCGCACAGCGCGAGGGCGCCACGCGGGCCGCCCTGCGGGCGTAGCAGGCGTTGCTGGCCACCAAAGGCAAGCACGCCCACGCGATCGCCAGCGCGGATCGCATACCAGGCGGCGGTGGCAGCGACACGCGCAGCCTGCACCGATTTGAAGCGGGTGCGCGTTCCGAAACGCATGCTTGCGTTGGTATCCAGAAGGACGAGTAGCCTGCCTTCACGTTCTTCCTGGAACAGCTTGGTGTGGGCGACGCCGCTGCGCGCGGTGAGCCGCCAATCCATGCGGCGCACGTCGTCGCCCGCCTGGTACACGCGCGATTCCGCGTAATCCATGCCACGCCCATGCAGGCGCCCCGGCCGCTGGCCGCTGCGCGGTGCGCGCGACACCACCGGTGGGGGCGGCGCACGCATGACCCGCGAGCGAAGCGCCAGCAGCTCCGGCAACGTGACGTTTACGCGGGCATCCGCGGCGTGAGAAACGGCGTTCACGGCAGCGGCACAAGATCCAGCAGGCGATCGATCACCGTATCCACCCGTACGCCTTCCGCCTCGGCTTCGTAGCTGGGCAGCACACGGTGGCGCAGCACCTCGTGCGCTATCGCGTGGACGTCTTCGGGCAACGCATAGTCGCGACCGGCCAGCCACGCGTGCGCGCGGGCGCAGCGATCGAGCGCGATGCTCGCGCGCGGGCTCGCGCCCCATGCGATCCAGCGCGCCAGCTCGGCGCCGTAGTGGCCAGCCTCGCGGGTGGCGACCACCAATTGCGTGATGTAGAGCTCGAGCGGGGCGGCCATGTGCACCGCCAGCACGGCATCGCGCGCGGCAAAGACATCGGCAGGGCGCAGCACATGCGCCGGCGGCGGCACCGGGTGCATCGCTTCCCGCGCTTGTTCCCGCGCGAGGCGAAGGATCGCCAGCTCCGCTTCCGCATCGGGGTAACCGATGGTGACGTGCATGAGGAAGCGATCGAGCTGGGCTTCCGGTAGTGCAAACGTGCCTTCCTGCTCGATAGGGTTTTGCGTGGCCATGACCATGAACAGGTCGGGAAGCGGCCAGGTTCGGCGACCGATCGTAATTTGCCGCTCGGCCATGGCCTCGAGCAGCGCCGACTGCACTTTCGCGGGGGCGCGGTTGATCTCGTCGGCAAGCACGATATTGTGGAACAGCGGGCCGCGTTCAAATTCGAACGTCCCCGTCTGCGGCCGGAAAATATCCGTGCCGGTCAGATCCGCCGGCAACAGGTCGGGCGTGAACTGAATACGGTGGAAGTCTGCCTCGACCCGCGTGGCCAGCGCCTTGATCGCCGTGGTCTTGGCCAGGCCGGGGGCGCCTTCCACCAATAGGTGGCCATCGGCCAGCAGGGCGATAAGCAGGCATTCCACCAGGTGCGGCTGCCCGATGATCCCGCGGGATAGCTCTCCGCGCAGGCGGACGAAAGCCTCCTGGAGGGGCGTCGTGGCGGCAGGCAGGGTCTCGGGCATGGCAATGGCTCGTAAAAAACTGGCGACAGGCCCGATAAGACCACAGCGGGCGCTTAAAGTTTAGGCCCGGAAGTTGGGGACAAAAAAAGGGCGGCCCTGGGGCCGCCCTTGGGTACTGCCGGAAAGACGCGGTTACTGCAGCGTGTTGCTGAGGATGCGCGGCGTAACGAAGATCAGCAGTTCGGCCTTGTCGTTCTGGCGCGAGGTATTGCGGAACAGGACGCCGATACCGGGGATATCGCCCAGGCCAGGCACCTTCTTGGTGGTGTTGGCCTTGGTGATCTCGTAGATGCCACCCAGCACGACCGTCTGCCCGTTATCCACCAGCACCGAGGTGTTGATTTCGCGGGTGTCGATCGACGGGACGAAGCCACCGCCCGGCGACGGCGTGTTGCCGGCCAGAGCATCCTTCTTCACGTTGATCTTCAGGTACACGCGGCTGTCGGCGGTGATCGTCGGCGTGACGCGCAGCTCGAGCACGGCATCCTTGAACTGCACCGTGGCGTTCTGGGCACCACCACCGGAACCGGAGGCCTGGTAGGTGACGTAGCCGATCTCGGTACCCTGCTTGATCACGGCTTCCTGCTGGTTAGCCGTGATGACGCGCGGGCTGCTGATGACTTCACTGCGGCCTTCGGTCTGTGCAGCCGAGAGCTCCAGGTCAACCAGGTAGTTCGAGCCGAGGATCGCAAGGCCAAGGCTGCCGGCCGGGTTGGAGACAGGCAGGTTGACGTTGTAACCACCCGGATACGTGATGGTGCTGGTCGTCCCGGCGGCGGCATGGTTGGCGTTCCAGACCTGGGTCGCCAGGCCGGCCGTACCCTGGTTCGGGGCCGTGCCGCTGGTGAGGTCCGGCGTGGTGCCGATCACCTGGCCGCTCGAGTTGGTCTGGGTCGCCTGGACGCCCCAACGCACACCGAGATCACGGGTGAAGGTATCGGTTGCGACGACGATGCGCGATTCGATCAGCACCTGCTGCACCGGCCGGTCCAGCGTGCCGATGAGCTCACGCAGGTCGCGGATCTTGTCGGGCGTATCGTTGATCAGGAGCGTGTTGGTGCGCTCGTCGAACGAAACACTGCCACGCGCGGACAGGAAGCCACGAGTACCGCCGCCGGCGCCACTGCTGCTACCACCGCCACCGGTCAGGCTACCCTGGGTCAGCAACTTGGCGATGTCTTCGGCCTTGCCGTAGCTGATGGGGATGTAGTCAGCAACGAGTTCCGCGTTGTCCTCGGCCTTCTGGCGGGCATCAGCCAGGCTCTGCTCGTAGTTGGCCAGTTCCTGCTGCGGCGCGATCCAGATCACGTTGCCACTACGGCGCTTGTCGAGGCCCTTGGCACGCAGGATCACATCCAGCGCCTGGTCCCACGGGGTGTTGACGAGGCGGAGCGTCACGCTGCCACCCACGCTATCGGAGGCCACCAGGTTGAGCTTGGCTTCGTCGGCGATGAGCTGCAGTGCGGAGCGGACCGGAATGTCCTGGAAATTGAAGGTGAGGCGCGAACCGGAGTAGGTCGGCTCCTGGCCCTTCGCGGCCTTGCCCGTCACCGGGGCGGCCTTCTTGGGCGCGACCTCGATCACGTACTCGGTGCCGCTCTGGTAGGCCGATACGTCCGTGTCGCCCTTGGTACGGATCTCCATGCGCGTGCCGCCCGGCACCGACGAGGACTGGATCGACTGGACCGGGGTGGCGAAGTCGAGCACGTCCAGGCGCTGGGCGAGCTTGGAGGGAAGCGTCGCGCCCGTGAAGCTGACCAGTACTTTGTCGCTCTCGCGGCGCATTTCCGGCGTGGTGCCTTCGCTACCCAGGGTCACCACCACGCGGCCTTCGCCATTCTGGCCGCGGCGGAAGTCGATATTCGACAGTGGGGTGCCTGCGCTCGACGGCAACGCCTTGGTCGGGTCGGAAACGATCGCCGTGGTCGTCGTGGCGCCCGTCGGACCGTTGTTCACGGTAACGATCAGGTTGTTGCCATCCACTCGGGTCTTGTAGGCCGAATCGCGGAAGAGCTCGACCGTGACGCGGGTGCGGCCACCGGCCGACACCACGGAGACGCCTGACGTTGAACCCTTGCTTACGTCAAGGTGTCGGGTCGAGAAGGCGTTGGTGGTATCCGGCAGGTCAATGGCGATGCGCGGCGGATTCGTGGTCGTGAAGACCTTCGGTTCCGGCGCGTGGCCCGAAAAGGCGAGCGTCAGCTCGACACGGCCGCCAGGCTGGGCATCGTAGGTGACGTTCTTTAGCGCCGTCTCGGCCGCCGCGCTGCCGGCGAACCCGAACGCCGCGACAAGCGCGACGCCGAGGGTCCAGCGCCGCGTGCGAGGACGCGAGCTACCCGGCAGATGATTGGAATTGGTCGTCATGTGCTTCATCCCCGAGTTCTTATTTGTCGCCGACCGCGATGCTTGCCGGACGCTCCATCCAGCCGCCGGTACCGTTAGGCACCAGCTCGACCAGATCGATGCGGTCTTCCCCCACGGCCGTGACGCGGCCGTACGACTGCCCCATGTACTCATTGCGATGGACCCGATGGATGACCCCGCCCGGATCCTTCACAAGGGCCTCGAGGCTGGATCCACCACCTAACGTGCCAACCATCTTCAGGGTGTCCAGGGAGAACATCTCCAGCGGCTCCTTGGGACGATTCTCGTCCGGGCGCGGGCCGCTACTCGCCGAGCTCTCCATTTCCGCCGTGCTCGGGCTGAACGGATCGCGCGCGGTCTGGTCCTGGTAAGCGAACGTCTCGAACGTGCGGATCACCGGCAACGGTGGAATCGGCTCGCCCTTCTTGTGCTTCTCGGCATCGACCCACTCGCGCAGATCCGATTGCCCCTTGGTGCAGCCAGCCAGGGCCACGAGAGCAAGGCCGGCAGCCGCAAGGCGGAGGTGAATGTGACGAACGCTGGTCACTTGGCACCCCCTGCATTCTGGGACTTCTGCTGGGCCGCGGCCTCGTCATCCTCAAGATAGCGATAAGTCTTGACGGTACCCTGCAGTACGAGCTGGCCCGAGGTGCTGCCCTTCGCGGTGTCCTTCGGCTTCAGCGACACGTCGTGCAGCGTCAGGATGACGACGCGGGGAAGCGATGCCACGCCGCTGATGAAGGTACCAAACTGATGGTAGGTACCCACCATGCGCAGCGTGATCGGCTTCTCGGCATAGAAATCTTTCGGCGTTTCCGGACCCGGCTGGAACAGATCGGATTCCAGGCCAGCGGCCAGGGCCGTCTGCGAGATATCCACGAGAAGTTCCGGCATTTCGGTCCGGCTGGGCAGCTGGCGGAGCAATTGGCGCAGCATGTCCTGCATCTCGGCCAACTGCTGTTCCAGCGCCTCAAGGTTCGCCGACTTGGCCTGCTTCTGGGAGAACTCGCCCTTCAGCGATACCTCCTTCGACTCGGCGCTGGCCAGCTCATCCTGCTGCGAGCTGATTTCCACGTACCAGCCGATCCCCACCACGACGATGAAGACCAGGGCGGTGAAGAAGATCTTTACCGACTTGGGCCAGCCACCGACGTTGTTACGGTCAAGGTTGCGCAGATCGTCCAGGAAGCTCATGGCTTGCCTCCTGCCGGGGCAGCGGCACTGGCCGGTTTGGCAGCGCCCGGGGTGGGCGCGGCGGCGGGCGGAGCGGCCTGGGCGGGCGCACCGGCCACCGCCGTGGCGGCGTTGGCAAGCGGTGCCGGCACCGCAGGCGCGGCGCTTACGGCGGGCGGCGTGGCCACGGTCGACGACGACGCGGGTGCATCCGCGCTGGGCGTATTCAGCTTCACATCCAGGCCAAAGGAATACGGCATGCGCGAATCGTCGTGAGTGTTTTCCGTCTTGCGGAGGTCCGCATGGCCCATCCAGGGCGACGCCTCGATGTTGCGCATGTACTCGGCCACGCTGGAGTTGGACTGGGCCACGCCGTCCAGCGACATGGAGTCGCCCGACTGCTTCATGGAGCCCAGCCGGGCACTGCCCGGGATCGTCTTAACCAGTTCGTCGAACAGGTGGACCATCTGCGAGCGGTTGGCCTGCAGCTGCTCGATGATCTGCTTGCGCTGGAGCAGGCCGGCGCGGACCTTTTCCAGGTCCTTGATCTTCGCGATGCGATCGTCCAGCTGCTTGATCTCGCCCTGCAGGTAGGTATTGCGCTCGGTCTGGTTATCGATGCGCGCGCCCATCCAGTACGACCAGCCGATCAGCACCACCAGCGCCGCCGCGAAGGCGACACCCAGCTGCATGTAGAACTCACGCTCGCGCTGCTTGCGGCGCTCGGCACGCCAGGGAAGTAGGTTGATCCGTGCCATCAGTCGAAGCTCCGCATGGCCAGGCCGACGGCGATCATCAGTGCCGGGGCATCCTGGGCGAGGGTCTGTGCCTGGACCTTGCTGGACAGGGACATGCGAGCCAGCGGGTTGGCGACCACGCACGGTACGCCCAGTTGCTGCTCGAGGATCTCGGTGATGCCTTCGATCGAAGCACAGCCACCGGCCAGGACGACCTGGTCGACGCGGCTGTATTCGCTGCCGGCGAAGAAGAACTGGAGCAAGCGGCTGACCTGCTGAACCAGCGATTCCTTGAACGGCTCGAGGGCTTCCATCTCGTACGATTCGGGCAGGCCACCCTTGCGCTTGGCCCGGCCCGCTTCCTCGTAGGACAGGCCATACCGCCGCATGATCTCGTCGGTGAGCTGCTTGCCCCCGAAGACCTGTTCACGCGAATAGATGGTGCGCTGGTTCTTCAGCACCGCCAGGGTCGTCATCGTGGCGCCGATATCGACCACCGCTACCAGGGCATCGCGGGAAACGGCGAGCTGGTCAGCGACCATGGCGAAGGCGTTTTCCATGGCGAACGCCTCGACATCGATCACCCGGGCGGTCAACCCGCCCAAATCCAGCGCAGCGATGCGCATGTCGACGTTTTCCGTGCGGGAGGCGGCCAGGAGGATGTTGTTCATCTCCGGGTTGTCGCGCACGGGGCCCAATACCTCGAAATCGAGGCTAACTTCCTCGATCGGGTAAGGAATGTACTGGTTGGCCTCCACCTGGATCTGCCCCTCGAGATCGTCCTCGGAGAGGTCGGCCGACATGGGAATGATCCGGGTAATAACCGCCGACCCCGCGACTGCCGCGGCGGCGTGCTTCACCTTCGCGCCGGAACGGGCCAGGGCGCGACGGATGGCCTCGCCGACGGCCTCGACCTCGACGATGTTCTTTTCGACGACGGCATTGGGCGGCAACGGCTCAACGGCATAGTGTTCGACGCGATAGCGCCCACCTGCCTCGCTGAGCTGTAGCAGCTTTACTGCGGTCGAACTGATGTCGACACCGATCAACGGCGCCGCCTTGGGTGTAAAGAGCCCCACTGTGTCCCCCTTCCCCGCGCCTTGTCGGAATTTGGTCTTCGGCGCGAAGGCATTAGATCTAAAACTTAACGGATAAGCAACGGGCCGTCGGGGCCCTTATCGGCACTAATTCACAAATCCTGACGCTGGGTTAGCGTTCCCCCTTCAGACCGGGTCGAACCTTGCCCACCCCTCCCCGGGGGTGGTGAGGCTCTATACTCCGCCACGACCTATACGGCGGTGACCCCTCCCCTTCATGCGAATCCTCAAGCGTCTGCTGCGTTACGCGCTGTACCTCGCCCTGGCCGGCATCCTGTTCGTCGCGGGCGCCATTGGCGTCGCCTACTGGCTGTTGGCGCCACGCCTGCCTTCCGTGGCGGTGTTGCGCGATTACCACATGCAGGTTCCCCTACGCGTCCTAAGCGCCGACGGCAAGCTGATCGCGTCGTTCGGCGAGACCCGACGCATTCCCGTGCGCATCGCCGACGTACCGGCGCGCCTCAAGAATGCTGTCTTATCGGCAGAAGATGGCGATTTCTATAGCCACCCGGGCATCGACTGGCACGGTATCGCCCGCGCAGGCATTCACGTCATCGTGTCGGGTGGCGACAAGGGGCCTGGCGGCTCGACCATCACCCAGCAGGTGGCACGCAACTTCTTCCTCAGCCCTGAAAAGCTGTATTCGCGCAAACTGACAGAAATGTTCATCGCGTTGCGCATGGAGAATGAGCTCAGCAAGGACCAGATCCTCGAGCTTTATCTCAACAAGATGTTCCTGGGCCACCGCGCCTACGGCGTGGCCGCCGCTGCGTCGTATTACTACGGCAAGACCCTCGACCAGCTCACCGTGGCCCAGTGCGCCACCATCGCCTCGACATTCCAGCTGCCCTCCGTCGTCAATCCGCTGAACAACCCTAAGCGGATGATTGCGCGCCGTGACTGGGTGCTGGGCCAGATGCTCTCCAACCGCTTCATCACCCAGGCGGAATACGACGAGGCTATCAAGGAGCCGAACGACGCGTTCCCGCACGAACAGCAGATCGAAGTGGATGCGCCGTACCTCGCCGAGATGGTGCGCCAGCAGACCCTGGAAAAGCTGGGCAATGATGCGCTCACCGAAGGCTACGTGGTGCACACCACGGTACCGAGCGAGAGCCAGGCCGCGGCAAACGACGCCCTGCGTGGCCGCCTCTCCGCGTACGACCGCCGCCACGGCTACCGTGGGCCGGAAGGCCACGAAGAACTCCCTGCCGGAGCGGGCCCGGAGGACTTCGATCGCGTTCTCGCAGGCTACACGCCGGTCGCGGGCATGATGCCTGCCATCGTCACGGCAACCGGCGCCAAGGAGGCCACGGTGTACCTCAACGCGAAGGAATCGGCGACGCTGAGCCTGGAGTCCATCACGTGGGCCCGGCCGTACGTCAACGAGGGCCGCGCCGGCGCGGCACCGACACGAGTCGATGCCGTGCTCAAGCGCGGTGACGTCGTTCGCCTGATTCGCAGCGAGAAGGATGACATCTCCGAGGACGCGAAGGCCTCCGATACGGCCGCCACCACGACCGAAGGCAAGCCCGACTCAAACAAGGGCCCGTGGCGCCTTACCCAGATCCCCGCGGTCCAGGCCGCGCTCGTCTCCGTCGATCCGGAAGATGGCGCCGTGCGCGCACTCGTCGGCGGCTTCAGCTTCGCGCGCTCCAAGTTCAATCGCGCCGTCATGGCGGCACGCCAACCGGGCTCGAGCTTCAAACCCTACCTTTACTCGTCGGCGTTCGAGCGGGGCTTTACGCCCGCCTCCATCGTTAACGATGCACCGGTTGCCTTCCCCGATCCGAGCC
Organism: Luteibacter sp. 621; assembly: GCF_050435445.1. NCBI lineage: Bacteria > Pseudomonadati > Pseudomonadota > Gammaproteobacteria > Lysobacterales > Rhodanobacteraceae > Luteibacter > Luteibacter sp. 621. Next base: position 183,573 of record NZ_JBNDKI010000002.1, read on the forward strand.
GCCCCGATGGCGTGTGGACGCCATCAAATGATGACGGCAAGTTCAGCGGCCCGATGCGCCTGCGTGAGGCGCTCGTGCAATCGAAGAACCTGGTCTCTGTGCGCCTGCTCGATGCGATCGGCGTTCGCTACGCACGCGATTACATGACCCGCTTTGGCTTTACGCCGGATGCATTGCCGCAGAATCTGTCGCTGGCGCTTGGCACGGCCTCGGTCTCGCCGATGAGCATGGCGCGCGGCTATGCCGTGTTCGCGAACGGCGGCTACCTCGTCACGCCGTATTTCATCTCGCGCATCGACGACCGCGACGGTAACCCGGTTTACGTGGCAAACCCCGAGCGTGCCTGTGCGGATTGCCAGGAACGCCTGCTCAACCCGACCCCACCCGGGCCGCCCAACCAGCCAAGCACGGCGCTTATCCCGGCCAAGCCCGCTTCGTCGGCCAGCGCAGGTATCGCCGCCACCGGCGATGCCGTGCTGCCGGCCGATGCGCACGACAATGCCACGCAGGCGCCCAAGCTTGCGCCGCACGTCATCGACGTACGCAACGACTACCTCGTGACCTCGCTCATGCAGGATGTGGTCAAGCGCGGCACAGGCTCCGCCGCGAAGGCACTGGGGCGCGACGATATCGCTGGCAAGACGGGCTCCACGAATGATCACCGCGATGCCTGGTTCGTGGGCTTCAACGGCGATGTGTCCACCGCGGTGTGGGTGGGCTTCGATGACTTCAGTTCGCTGGGCAAGGGTGAGTTCGGTGCCAAGGCGGCACTTCCCATCTGGATGGACTACATGGGCGCCGTGCTTAAGGACAAGCCATCGCATACGCTGGCCATGCCGCCGGGCATCGCCACGGTGCAGATCGATCCGGGCTCGGGCCTGCCCTCACCCGGCGGCATGAACGAAATCATGAAGGTGGAGGACGTCGACCGTCTCCGCGAACAGGCACAGCAGAAGCAGCAGGAGGAGCAGCAGGACCACGCCTACGACATCTTCTGACGCGCGGCACGGGATAAAGCCGTGCGTCCATTGGCAACTCTTATCACCAACGGGGGTGATTCATGGCACGAGGCGAACACCACAGGATCCATGCCCAGGACAGGACGCAGCGCAACCGCGTCCTGGTCGCCCAGGAAGCGGCACGCCTGATGAGCGAGCATGGCATTCGTGACTTCCACCACGCGAAACTGAAAGCCGCCGAGCGGCTTGGCATTGTCGATACACAGGCCCTGCCCCGTAACCAGGAAATCGAAGATGCCCTGCGCGAGCACCAGCGCATCTTCCACGGCGATACACAGCCACAGGCGCTGCGCGCACGTCGCGAGGCCGCTATCGAGGCCATGCGATTCCTTCGCACGTTCGATTCACGGTTGGTAGGCGCGGTGCTCGAGGGCACGGCCGATGAGCACTCCGCCGTATGCCTGCATGTTTACAGCGACGACCCCGAAGCACCGGGCCTGTTTCTTACCGAGCAGGGCATACCCCTGGAAACCCAGACCCGCCGCTTGCGCTGGCCGGGCAATGAGCAAAGCGAACATACCGTGCTGCTGTTCGGCGCCGATGGTATTCCGTTCGATATCACCGTGCTTCCACTGGACGCATTGCGCCAGGCACCACTGGATCGTGTCGATGAACGGCCCATGCGCCGGGCGACGCGCGCGATGATCCAGGAACTACTCGCCGAAGAGGATATCGCGGCGTTTAACAGCTAAGACTCTGTAGGAGCGCGCTTGCGCGCGATCAGGATTGCGGAAAGCACGCATCGCGCGCAAGCGCGCTCCTACCATCTGCATCCTGTAGCGCTCAACAAAAAAAAGCCCGCTTTCGCGGGCTTTTTTTCTTAGCGCTTGTCGCTCGAAACGTAATCACGAACATCTGCGCCGGTGTAGATCTGGCGCGGGCGGCCGATGCGCGATCCCGGGGTTTCGTGCTGTTCGATCCAGTGCGAGATCCAGCCGGAGGTGCGCGCGATGGCGAACATCACGGTGAACATCTCGGTCGGGATACCCAGGGCCTTGTAGATGATGCCCGAGTAGAAATCGACGTTCGGGTACAGCTTGCGCTCGACGAAGTACTCGTCCTTCAGCGCCGCCTCTTCGAGCTTCATGGCCACTTCGAGCAGCGGATCGTTCACACCCAGCTCGTTGAGCACGTTGTGGCACGCCTCGCGGATGATCTTGGCGCGCGGATCGAAGTTCTTGTACACGCGGTGGCCGAAGCCCATGAGACGGAACGAATCGTTCTTGTCCTTCGCGCGCTTGACCGCGTTCTCGACCTTGTCGGCGGTGCCGATCTCTTCAAGCTGCAGCAGCACGGCTTCGTTCGCGCCACCGTGGGCCGGGCCCCAAAGCGCAGTAATGCCGGCGGCCACGGACGCGTACGGGTTGGCACCGGTGGAGCCCACCAGGCGAACCGTCGACGTCGAGGCGTTCTGCTCGTGGTCGGCGTGCAGGATGAACAGCAGGTCGAGCGCCTTCGCGACGACCGGGTTCACGTGGTACGCCTCGCTCGGCACTTCGAACATGGTGTGCAGGAAGCGGGTGACGTACTCGAGGTTGTTGCGCGGGTAGCGGTTCGGCCAGCCGATGGAGTGGCGATAGATGGCCGAAGCGATGGTCGGCATCTTCGCGATAAGGCGGATGGCCGCCAGCTTGCGGTGCTCCGGGTTCTCGACGTTGAGATCGTCGTGGTAGAACGCCGACAGCGACGCCACCGACGCGGCCAGCATCGCCATCGGGTGCGCGTTGTGGTGGAAGCCCTTCAGGAAGTCCTTCAGGTTCTCGTGCATCATCGAGTGGTGCGTGATGTCGTTCGAGAACTTCTCGAACTCCGGCTTGCTCGGCAGTTCGCCGTTCAGCAGCAGGTACGAGGTTTCGAGGAAGGTGGACTTCTCGGCCAGCTGCTCGATGGGGTAGCCGCGGTACAGCAGCACGCCCTTGTCGCCGTCGATGTAGGTGATGGCGCTCTTGGTGCTGGCCGTGCTGCCGTAGCCCGGGTCGTACGTGAAGTAACCGGTGTCCTTGTACAGGGTGCCGATATCAACGCACTCTGCACCCAGCGTGCCGCCGATGACCGGCAGTTCGCTTACGGGCTTGTTGGATTCATCGACCAATTTGACGGTTTTGGCGTCGGACACGGCGAGCTCCTCTATCACTTTTTCGGACCACGCCACCCGGGGAGGGCGGCGCTTGGGATGTGGATGAAACGAGGGCGTGGGGAAGCCCCCGTACCGGCCGCCGGCGGCGACCGAAGTTCCCCATTATCGCACATCGCCTGCTCGAACGACCGTTCGACCAAAGTGAAAGACACGCACGCAAAAAGACACGGGGCAAGCCATGGGCTCGCCCCGTGTCCGTCTATCCTCGCGAAACGCCACCCCGCAGGCGGCGCGCGGATCGCTTACGGCTTACTTCTTGCCGTAGCGCTGGCGGAACTTGTCGACGCGGCCACCCACGTCGAGGGTCTTCTGCTTACCCGTGTAGAACGGGTGCGAGTGGCTGGAGATATCCAGCTTGATGACCGGGTATTCGTTACCGTCTTCCCACTTCACGGTTTCCTTGGAGGACATGGTCGAACGCGTCAGGAACGCGAATTCCGACGACAGGTCCTGGAAGACAACCGGCTGGTACTTCGGGTGGATGTTCTCTTTCATGATCGTGACTTCTTGAATGGCGGGGTGAAAAGAGCGGCATTGTAGCCGGGGGCTGGTCACTTCGCAACCAACCCCCAGCCCGCCCCGCCCCTGGTCAGACCGGGTTGCCCAGGGCGCTGGCGATCAACTGGCCGAACCGGGCCTGGTCCACGTCGAGGACGATCCGGGCGTTGGGTCGGCCGCCCAGCCGCTTGTGCCAGTCCACGACGGTGGCGCCGCGGGTCAGGCGGCCATCCAGTTCGATGGCCACGTGGCGGGTCTCGGCGCGGGTCACCATCGCCGGATCCAGCGCCACGGCCATGGCCAGGGCATCGGCCGCGATGAAGCCGGTGCGCTCATGCTCGGCGTTAAAGCGGCGCGCGGTGGCGAACACATCGTGGAAGAAGGTGGCGCGCTTGTCGCCGTTCGCAACCCACTCCTCATAGACCTCGTCAGGGAATGCATGGCGAACGGTCGCCTCCCAATCCACCAGGTCGAACATCTCGAAGGCCTCGAACACCACGTGCGCAGCTTCCGGATCGAACCCGATGTTGAATTCGGCCGGTACCTTGCCGGTGTTGCCGTGGCCCGTGACCGCGCCGCCCATGATGACCAGGCGCTTCACGCGCTGCGGGAAGGCGGGATCCAGGCGCACCGCCAGGGCGAGGTTGGTGAGGGGCCCGAGCGCCACCAGGGTCAGTTCACCCGGGCGCTCGTTGGTGAGGCGAATGAGCGCCAGCGCGGCATGCTCGGCCTCGGCGGTGTGTTTCGGCTCGGGAAAGCCCACGTCGCCGAAGCCATCCTCGCCGTGCACGAAGGCCGCGTCTTCTTCCGGCGCACGGACCAGCGGCGACGGGCACCCAGCGAATACCGGCGTGGTCGCACCCACCAGATCCACCAGCGTGCGCGCGTTGCGCACTGTGTGCTTCAGGCCGACGTTACCGGCGGCCACCGTCAGGGCGGCCACATCGGTATGCGCGTGCGCCATGAGGATGGCGAGGGCGTCATCCACGCCCGGGTCGGTATCGATCAGCAGCGGCAGTCGTGTCATCTTGCGGTTGCATCCATGGATGGCCGGACAGCATAGCGCTGCTGGGCACGTTCAGACAGCCTTGGCTTCCACCGCCGCCCCCGCGCCAAAATCGAAGCCCAGCTCACTGATAACCCGGTCGACGGCGATGCACAGCGCCTCCAGTTGTGGCGTGCGTGCCGCTACGCGCGGGCGCAGGTCCAACGTGCAGGTAAGGCCCATCTGCAACAGGTCCGCGTGCGCGACGTGCAAGGTATCGGCCTGGGCCTGTGTGAAGAGACCCGCGGCACGGATTTCATCGATGAGCATGCTGTTCGCCGTGGTCTCCAGGATACCGGGGTGCTCGGCGGCATGCGCAAGCACCAGCCCCTGCAGCACGAACTCGATATCGATGAGCGCGCCCTTCCCCTGCTTGAGGTCAATGTGGGCGGCATCGGAGCGGTCGCGCTCTGCGCGCCAACGTGAGCGCATGGCACCCACTTCCGCGAACACGCGCGGCTTGTCGCGAGCGGTGGCGAGAATATCCCTGCGTACCGCTTCGAGCATGGCGCCCACCGCCGCATCACCGGCCACGAAACGCGCGCGCTGCAAGGCCTGGTGCTCCCAGGTCCACGCACGATCGCGCTGGTACGCCTCGAAGGCGTCGACACTCGCCACGAGCAGGCCCTTTGAGCCGTCCGGACGCAAGCGCGTATCCACGTCGTAAAGGCTGCCCGCGTGCGTTTGCGCACCAAGCCAGTGCATCACGCGCTGCGCGAGGCGCTGATACCAACGCGTGCCATCCACTGGCCGCGCCCCATCGCTCATTGCATTCGCACGCTTGCCGTCGTACACGAAGACAAGATCGAGATCCGAGGCGAAACCAAGCTCCTCGCCACCCAGGCTGCCGTAGCCAAGCACAGCGAAACCGATGCCATTGCCCGGGATACGTCCGTGCTGCGTGGTCATCTCGCGCACGGCCAGCGCAAGCACAGCGCCGATGACCGCTTCAGCCAATCCCGCAAGGCGGCGCGCCGTCGCAGGCGCATCCGCACGGCCATCACTGAACGCGAGGCCCAGCCGGAACGCGATGCTGGAGCGAAATTCGTTGATGCGCTCAAGTTCACGCTCGGCATCGCGCTCATCGAGCGTACCCAACGAACGGACGATCTCGGCCGAGATATCCGCGCGCTTCAAGGGCAACTGGTCAATGCGGGGGTCGAGCACATCATCGAGCAGGAGGGGCTGGGCGATCACCCGTTCGGCGAGAAACGCGCTTTCGGCGAACACACTGGCAACGCGTCGGCGCGCACTTGGCTGCTCATCGAGCAAGGCAAGATAAGACGAACGGCGCGCCACCGCCTGGACCAGGCGGACCATGCGCAGCAAGCTTGGCACCGGCGATGCGCTGGCGCGCGCCGCACCAATAAGTTGCGGCATCAGGCGCTCAAGGCGCTCGCCCGAGCGTGCGGACATGGAGCGCACGGATGCCGCCCGCGGCAGCTTGCCAAGTTCATCCGCCGCTTCATGCCCGGGTACAAAGCCCGATGCGGCCATCGTTTCCGCGGTGAGGGTTTCGTCGCGCGCCGCCTGCCACAGTTCCACGTCCGCCGCAGGCGCACTCGCCGTCTGCCCGGCCTGCGGCACCAACACCGCGGCGAACTCCGCGGATACCGCCGTACGGTGCGTGGCCAGGTCAACGGCCAGTGCATCCCACGAGGCGTAATCCAGCCCCAGTGCGAGACGCTCTCGCGATAGTGCATCGTCGGGAATATCGTGCGTCTGCGCATCGCGCAGCATCTGTACGCGATTTTCCAGGCGTCGAAGGAAGATGTAAGCGTCGCGCAGCAGCTTTGCACGTGCCTTGGGAATATACCCACGCGATTCACAGGCACGTAGTGCCGGTAACAAGCCGCGCACGCGCAAGGCGGGATCGCGCCCGCCACGAATCATCTGCGTGAGCTGCACCACGAACTCGATCTCGCGGATGCCACCCGGGCCGAGCTTCAGGTTACCCGCCAGGTCTTTACGCGCCACCTCCGCGTCGATCAGCGCCTTCATCTCGCGCAGGCCAGCGAACGCGGTGTAATCCAGGTAGCGGCGGTAGACGAAGGGCCGCAGCATATCCTGCAATTCACGGCCTGCCGTGCGATCGCCGGCCACGGGGCGCGCCTTGATCCATGCGTAACGCTCCCAGTCGCGTCCTTCGCGCTGGTAGTACTGCTCCATGGCTGCGAAGGGCAGCGCGAGGCGGCCTGCGTTACCAAACGGCCGCAGGCGCAGGTCCACGCGCGCGCAGATGCCATCGACAGTCGGCTCTGCCATCAAGCGGACGAGCTGGCGACCTTCGCGCACGAAGTATTCGCCGTTATCGAGTGGCCGCGACCCATCGGTCTCACCGCCCGAGGAATACGCCAGCACCAGATCGATATCGGAGGAGAAATTCAGTTCATTGCCACCGAGCTTGCCAAAGCCCAGCACCACCATGCGCTGTTCTTTCCCCGCCGCATCGCGCGGCATGCCGTAGCGCGCGTGCAGCGCGCTTTCGGACCAGCGCAATGCCACCGCAAGCAGGGTTTCGTACAGCGCGCTGGTGGAGGCCAGCGTTTCATCGATGTCATCCAGGCCGTTGACGTCGCGAAACACCAGGCGCACCGCCTCCGCGTGGCGGAAACGGCGCAGCACGGCCATGCAGCGCTCTTCGTCCGCAGGCAGGTCCAGCGTCGCACCGCGCGTGGAGGCATCGGTATTCGCACGTAACCGCTCCAGGCCCGCTGGCGCCAGCAGTTCCGGTTGCCGCCGGAGCACGTCGTAGGCGAAGTCCGAAGCCAATAACGTGCGGCGCACGCGCTCGGCCACGCCGGCATCGTCGTGGAGGGGAATCCGGGCGGCTCGGCATGCGGCCATCACGTCCGCATAACGCTGATCGATCAGGGCACGGAGGTCGGCGCTTTCGCGCGGGGCGGCGTTGGAGTCATTCATGGGGCAGTCATTGTGCCTGACTCGGGCGTAAGCACGCTGCGACGCCATTTGCAGGCAATTCCGGCAGAAGCGTACGAAAAATCGTATGCAAAAGCGGGACTTTTTCTGACAACCGGTTCATGTCCGCTTCGTTACAGTTCGTGTCCCCTCGCGACAGGGGCGTGACATGAGGGATTTTATGAAAGGTAATTCAACGGGTTGGCGCGAGCCCCTTGGCCGGATCATCCTCCCGGTGAGCCTGGCGCTGGCGTTCGTGCTCTATACCGGCTTCCTTGATGGCAACCCTGGCGTTGCCACGTCCGAGTGGGCCCAACGCCCCTGGCATCTGTTCGCCAATGCCTTCCCTGGCCTGCTCTGCGCCACCCTGCTGCTGGTACTCACTCGCCGGGTCATCCTGTCGTTCGCCCTGGCCTTCCTTGTCCAGGGCATCGTGCTGGCGGTAAGCGCCATCAAAATGAAGAACCTGGGTTCGCCCCTGCTGCCTGCCGACTTCCGCATGGTGGGGCAACTGAAGAACGGTGGATTCCACCTGCTGGGCGGTTATCTGCCCGCCACCCCCCTGCCCTACCTCGCCATCGCGGCCACCATCGCGCTGATCGTGGCCCTCGCCCGTTATGAGCCGCCCCTTTTCGCGCGCCGCACGCATGGGCGCCGCCTGGTAAGCGGCATGGCCCTCGTCGCTCTCATCGCCACCCTGTTCGCTGGCATGCCCGCGTGGTCGCACATGTACGACAAGGACCGGCTCGGCATGCAGCCCTGGTCCGCGTCGGCGAACGCGGGCTACAACGGCGTGGTCACTACGCTCATGCAGTTCCGCCTGCAGAACGCGGGCAAGCAGATGAAGCCGGATCCCGCGGAAGCCAATCGTTTCATCAGCGCCAGCGATGCCGGCCTGCGCGAGCATATGGCGCAGGCAGCAACAAATACGCGCCAGACGCCCGATATCGTGGTGATCCAGAGTGAGTCGTTCTTCGATCCCTCGGTGATCAGGGGGCTGGAGCACGCCGATCTGGCGCCGAACCTGCACCGTCTCGCCGAGCATGCGAGCTCCGGCCAGCTGCACGTACCCACCTATGGCGGCGGCACCATCCGCACGGAATTCGAGGTGCTGACCGGCCTGTCGCTGCGCTACTTCCCCACCATGCAGTTCCCGTACCTGCAAATGCATGCGGGCGTCATGCCTGGCATGGTGCGCGCGCTTCGCTCGCATGGGTACGAAACCATCGCCGTGCACGGCAACGATCCCGGCTTCTGGAACCGCACGTCAGCATTCCGCTCGCTCGGCTTCGATCGCTTCGTATCGCAGAAGGATTTCCCGCCGGGCGCGACGAAGAACGGCGAGTACATGCCCGATAGCGCCATGACCGACGAGATCATGTCGCAGCTGAAGAGTGATGGCCCGCCGCGCTTTGTATTCGCCATCAGCATGGAAGCGCATGGCCCGTACGATAAGTCGGCGATCGCCGATACGGCCGAACGCGATGCCATTCCGGTGCCTGAGGGCATCAGCGATGATGCGAAGCTGCAGCTGCGCAACTACATCTACCATATGCGCCGCGCGGATGCGGAGCTGGGCCGTCTGGCCGATCTGCTGAAGCAGCGCGAACGCCCGACGTTGCTGCTCTTCTACGGCGATCACCTCCCTGCGCTTACCGAGACCTACGCGAAGGCGGGCTTCACGAACGGCCGCGACATGCTTACGCAGACGGTGCCCTATATCCTCATCGATGCGCACGGCGACGGCCCCGCACCGCGCCAGGGTGATCTGGCCGCGTGGATGCTGCCGGGACGCCTGATGGAGGATGCAGGCATTCACGATGATGCGTACTTCGCACTGACGCAGCTGGTGGCCACACCGCAGCTCGCCTCGCTGACGCATGCACCAGATGCCCCGGCAGCGCCCGAAGATGGGCAGCTGAAGTATACCGATGTCTCCATGGGCAACGTGGCCATGTTGCGTATCAAGCGCAAGCTGGATCCGCTGGTGGCGCAGTTCACAACGCCCGATCCTGCACTGGTTGCGCGCCAGGCGGGCTCCGCGGAAGAGGAAGCTGCTGCGGGCGCAGGGCAGTAGCACGCACGCGGCATGAACGCCGCTAACGCCACGCGCGTCACAGTTCTCACCGGCACGCACCACTAGCCTTCGTCCTTCCACTCGCTAACCGGGTGGCGGAACGGGGGCGCGTGCTGGCCGGGGTCGGTCGGCACTTCATGGACTCTACCCACCAAGGCAGGAGTCACACGCATGAAGAGTTTCGCTTCACTGAGCAAGGCAGTGACGCGCGCGAGCGCCATTGCCGCCATGCTCATCTTCAACCTCGCAGCCCACGCTGCCGACCAGCGCGCCAGCGCACCCACGCCTGAACTCACGCGGGTAGGGAGCATGCCCGCGCAAGCGAAGCCCTCAGGCGTTCCCGACGATTACGTCGTCACGCCCAATGGCTACTTTTCACCCGATTGCGTCGCAACAGTTCACCAGGGTGACGAATTACAAGCCAACGGCTTGATCCGTCGCGCCTCCGGCGTGAGCGAGAAGGCCCCAACCTGCGGCAAGGCGAACTTCTCGCTGCAAGGTGAGCGTATTGAACCGAACGGTCGGCGCAGCCTCACGGCCACGCCGCCGGAACAAAGCGGTTGGGTACAGGCAGCGAACTATTCGAGTTCAAAGCCCATTGGCCGCATCGTTGCAACGTGGACCGTTCCGTCGGCGCCATCAACGAAAGATGACCAGGTGATCTACTTCTTCCCAGGGCTCGAGCAACTTCCCACGGTGCAATCCATCCTGCAACCGGTGCTCGGCTGGAACGGCTATGGCGACAAAGCCTGGACGCTCGCCAGTTGGAACTGCTGCGTGGACGGCACCACGTTCCACAGTGATCCCGTCCCAGCGAAGGCAGGGGATGTCGTCGTAGGCGATACGTACTCGACCTGCGCCGCGGGGCAGGCGTGTTCGACATGGAAGATCGATTCGCGGAATACCACCACCGGCCAGACAAGTAGCTTGACCACGAACCCGTACGCGGACCTGACGTGGGTATTTGGTGGTGTGCTTGAGGTCTACAACGTCTCAACGTGTGGCGAGTATCCCGGAGGGCCGATCACTTTCAGCAATATCCAGGTGTACGATCGGAACAACACGCGGGTTTCGAATCCGCCGTGGCAGGGTAGTGATACATCCAGCATCAATCCGCAGTGCAATTACGGACTGAGTACGACAGCGACTTCCGCTACGATTTCTTACTGAGGCCGATCGCGCGCAAGCGCGCTCCTACAAAGGCCTTCGATTAACAAAAAAGGGCCCCGCGTTGGCGGGGCCCTTTTTCTTGGTGCAGGTGCCTGGAAGGCGTGGACTTAGAAGTCCATGCCACCCATGCCGCCCATGCCACCCGGGGCACCGTGGCCAGCGCCGTCGTCCTTCTTCGGCACTTCGGTCACGGCAGCTTCGGTGGTGATGATCGAGCCGGCGACCGAGGCAGCGAACTGCAGGGCCGAGCGGGTGACCTTGGTCGGGTCCAGGATGCCGAAGGCGATCATGTCACCGAATTCACCATTGGCAGCGTTGTAACCGAAGTTACCCGAGCCTTCCTTCACCTTGTTCACCACGACCGACGCTTCTTCGCCGGCATTGGTGACGATGGCGCGCAGCGGGGCTTCCAGCGTACGGCGGGTGATCGCGATGCCGAGGTCCTGGTCCTGGTTGGCACCCTTCAGGCCTTCCAGCGCCTTGAGCGCACGGATCAGGGCGACGCCGCCGCCCGGGACCACGCCTTCTTCAACGGCCGCACGCGTGGCGTGCAGGGCGTCTTCGACGCGGGCCTTCTTTTCCTTCATCTCGACTTCGGTGGCAGCACCGACCTTGATGACGGCCACGCCGCCAGCCAGCTTGGCCACGCGCTCCTGCAGCTTCTCGCGGTCGTAGTCCGAAGAGGTCTCTTCGATCTGCGCCTTGATCTGGCCGATGCGCGACTGGATCAGCCCGGCTTCGCCTGCACCATCGATGATGGTGGTGTTTTCCTTGGTGATGACGACGCGCTTGGCGCGGCCGAGATCATTGATGGTGGCCTTGTCCAGAGCCAGGCCCACTTCCTCGGAGACGACCGTACCGTTGGTGAGGACGGCGATATCTTCCAGGATGGCCTTGCGACGATCACCAAAGCCCGGCGCCTTGACGGCGGCGACCTTGACGATGCCACGGATGGTGTTGACGACGAGGGTGGCGAGGGCTTCGCCTTCCACTTCTTCAGCCACGATCAGCAGCGGCTTGCCAGCCTTGGCGACGGCTTCGAGCGCCGGGAGCAGCTCGCGCACGTTCGAGATCTTCTTGTCGTGGATGAGGATGAACGGGTCGTCCAGTTCAACCTGCTGCGACTGCTGGTTGTTGATGAAGTACGGCGACAGGTAGCCGCGATCGAACTGCATGCCTTCGACGACGTCGAGCTCGTTCTCGAGGCCCGAGCCTTCTTCAACCGTGATCACGCCTTCCTTGCCGACCTTCTTCATCGCGGTAGCGATGATGTCGCCGATGTTGGCATCGGAGTTGGCCGAGATGGTGCCGACCTGGGCGATGGCCTTGTCATCAGCGGTGGGCTTGGAGAGGGACTTCAGCTCGCCGACGGCGGCCACGACGGCCTGGTCGATACCGCGCTTGAGGTCCATCGGGTTGATGCCGGCGGCCACGGCCTTGAGGCCTTCCTGGATGAACGCCTGGGCGAGGACGGTAGCCGTCGTGGTGCCGTCACCGGCCACGTCGGAGGTCTTCGAGGCGGCTTCCTTCACGATCTGGGCGCCGATGTTCTCGTACTTGTCGGCCAGTTCGATTTCCTTGGCGACCGAGACACCGTCCTTCGTGACGGTCGGGGTGCCGAAGCTCTTCTCGAGCACGACATTGCGGCCCTTCGGGCCCAGGGTGACCTTGACGGCGTTGGCGAGGGTGTTGACACCCTTCAGCATGCGCGCGCGGACGTCTTCGCCGAAGCGGACTTCTTTCGATGCCATGGGATAAATCCTTTGGAATTTAGTTTGAAAAGGGAGAGCGAGGGGTCAGGCGAGCGAAGCTCAGCCTTCGATGACCGCCACGATGTCGTCTTCCTTCAGGAAGACCAGCTCTTCGCCGTCGATCTTGATTTCCTGGCCGGCGTACTTGCCGAACAGGACCGTATCGCCTTCCTTCACCGACATCGGACGGACCTTGCCGTCTTCCTGGATGCGGCCATTACCAGCAGCGATGACCTTGCCGCGGGTGGGCTTTTCGGTGGCGCTGTCCGGAATGACGATACCGCCGGCGGAGACGCGCTCCTCTTCCAGGCGCTTGACGATGACGCGATCGTGCAACGGGCGCAGCTTGCTCATGGTAACTCCAAGCAGGTGATTGATATGAATAAGAAAATGGCCACCCCGTTAGCACTTGGCCGGGGTGAGTGCCAGAATTCTAGCCAAAGCACGCCCCTAATCGGAAGAGCTTTGGATGGCGCAGACATGGCGGCGTACCGAAACCGTTCAAGGGCCGGCGGTACAAAAAAGCTAATCCGGAAGTGTGGCAACGCGGCTGCAAGCTAATCCGCACTCACCCGGTCATAATCATCGACGCCCTGATCCATGGAGCCACCATGCCGTCGTTTGCCCGCCTGATCCGGAGCCTGGCCGCCGTGGCCACGCTTAGCCTGTTCGCCCTGCCCGCCCTGGCGCAGGACGACGACAACCTGCTGCCGGTCACCCAGGCTTTCCACCTGACCTCCGATCCCAGCCAGCCGGGCGTGGTGAAGCTGCACTGGCGCATTGCGCCGGATTATTACCTCTACCGTGGCCGGATCAAGATCAAGGCAGCCGATGCTGCCGCGGTGAAGCTCGGCGAGCCGGCGCTGCCCGATGGCATCAAGAAGCACGACGAATACCTGGGCGACGTGGAGATCTACCACGGCGATATCGAGGCCACCCTGCCTTACACCCTGGCTGATGCGGCAAACAAGACGCTGGCCCTGGATGTGCAGTACCAGGGTTGCCACGAGGTGGAGCCGAAGATCTGCTACCCGCCCAACACCGAGCACCTGAAGCTCGCCATCGGCGCCCCGTCGACCATCCCGACCGATGCCCCGCCCGCCGCCCCGGCCGCTAAGGGCAATGGCGCTGCGCTGCTCGGCGCTCCGGCCGCCACCCCGGGTACGGATGCGCAGGCTCTCCCGGCCGACCAGGCGTTTCGCTTCGAAGCTCTGGCGAAGGACGGCAAGAGCCTGCTCCTGCGCTGGACGATGCCCAAGGACTACTACCTCTACCGCGACAAGACCGAGATCAAGGTGACTTCGCCGGCAGGCGTGACCGCGGGCGAGCCGGATTGGCCCAGTGGCATCGCCCATCACGACGAACACTTTGGCGACACCATCGTCTATTTCGACCAGGTGGAAGTACCGGTGCCGCTCAATGGTGCGGCCGCCTCGAACAAAGTGGAACTGGATGTCGCCTACCAGGGCTGCCTGGAAAACGGCATCTGCTACCCGGTGATGACGCGGCACCTGAGCGCGGACCTCGCCTCGGGCGCCGTGACCGTGGGCAACGCCGGCGAATCGGCCCCGGCCACCGCCGCGCCTGCCGAGGTGGCACCGACCCCACCGCCGGCCAACCTGATGCCGGGTGGCGAAGCGAAGGTGGGCTTCATCGCCGCCATCGGCCTGGCCTTGCTGGGCGGCCTCATCCTCAACCTGATGCCTTGCGTGTTGCCGGTGCTCTCGCTGAAGGCGATCACCGTGCTGGAAAGTGGTGAGAGCCCCGCGGCTGCCCGCAAGCATGCGCTGTGGTACACCGCCGGGGTCATGCTGGCCTTCATCCTGCTGGGCCTGGTGGTGGTCGGCATCCGCGCGGCCGGGCACGGCCTGCAGTGGGGTGCACAGTTCCAGCAGCCCGTCATCGTGGGCGCCCTCGTTTACGTCATGCTGGCGATCGGCCTTTCCATGTCGGGCGTGTTCGAAGTGGGCGGCTCGCTGGGCAACGTCGGCAGCGGCCTGGCCTCGCGCTCGGGCCCCACCGGCGACTTTTTCACCGGCGTGCTCGCCGTCGTGGTCGCCAGCCCATGCACCGCGCCGTTCATGGGCTCGGCCATCGCGTTCGCGTTTGCGGCGCCGCTCTATGTGGCGTTCCTCATCTTCGTGGCGCTGGGTCTTGGGCTTGCCCTGCCGTTCCTGCTGATGGGCTTCGTTCCCGCCGTGGCGCGCATGCTGCCCCGCCCGGGCCGGTGGATGGAGACGCTGAAGCAGGCCCTCGCATTCCCCATGTATCTCACGGCCGTCTGGCTGCTGTGGGTGCTGGCCAAGCAGCGTGGCGCCGATGCCGCAGCGCTGGTGCTGGGTGGTGGCGTGCTGCTGGCCATGGCCCTGTGGTGGTACGGGCGTAGCCGTGGTGGCCGGGTCGCCTGGGTGTTCACGGCGGCACTCGGAATCGGCGCCGTGGCCGCTCTATGGACGGTGCATGGGTTGCCCGCGCCGACCACCGCCCAGGTGGCGTCGGACGGTTCCGTGCCGTATTCGCCCGCGAAACTCGCCGAACTCCGCGCCGCCGGGACGCCGGTGCTGGTCGACATGACCGCCGACTGGTGCATCACCTGCAAGGCCAACGAGCGCGCCGTGCTGGATACCGATGCCTTCCGTGACCTGCTCAAGCGCACCGGCACCGTCTATATGAAGGGCGACTGGACCGACGTGAACACCACCATCGCCGCATTCCTTGAGCAGTGGCACTCGGTCGGCGTGCCGCTCTACGTGGTTTACCCCAAGGGCGGCGGCGATGGGAAAAAGCTTTCCACCGTGCTGACCCAGGACACGGTGCGGCAGGCGCTGGATGCCGCCTCGGGCCCATGAGGCGTGGGCCCACGCTCTGGATCGTCCTGCTTGCGGTGGCGGCGGCAGTGCTGGGCCTGTGGCTTGAACACAGGCGCCAGCACCCGGCGGAAATCAACGGCGTCACGATCGCGGTCGTGGGTGACATGGCACCCGATGCCGTCTGGCTCAGCACGGATGGCAAACCGCGACCGTTGAAGGACTGGCGCGGCAAGAAGGTGCTCATCAACTTCTGGGCCACCTGGTGCGGGCCGTGCCGGCAGGAAATGCCGATGCTGAGCGCCGCCGCCAGAGAGGCCGGCCGACATGGCGTCGTGATCCTCGGCGTCGCCGAGGACCTCGCACCGGCAGTCCGAACCCACCTGGCCAGGGATCCCGTGGCGTACCCCATCGTCATCGGTGCCAGTGACGCCCCCGGCGGCTCGCTCTCGTTCGGCAACACCCGCCAGGTGCTGCCATACAGCGTCCTGGTTGGCCCGGATGGGCGTATCCTGCGCCGCAAGATGGGCACGTTCAGCGAGGCAGAACTCGCCGAATGGCTCGCGCCCTGAGTCTTTAGGAACCCCCCATGGATACCCTTCCCTCACACGAGGAAGCCATCGACGCGACGCGAACGTGGCTCGAACGTGCCGTCATCGGCCTGAACCTCTGCCCGTTCGCCAAGGCGGTGCACAAGAAGGGCCAGGTCCGCTACGTCGTGAGCGATGCCACCCAGCCGCTTCAGCTGCACGAAGATCTGGTGCGTGAACTCGAGCTCCTGCGCGATACCGACCCGGAACAGATCGACACCACCTTGTTGATCCATCCCGGGGTGCTGGCCGATTTCATGGACTTCAACGAGTTTCTCGAAGTCGCGGACGATACCGTCGCCGATCTCGAACTGGAGGGTGAGATTCAGGTCGCCAGCTTCCACCCGGATTTCCAGTTCGAGGGCACCGGCAGCGACGACATCACCAATTACACCAACCGTTCGCCCTTCCCTACGCTGCACCTGCTGCGCGAGGCGAGCATCGATAAGGCGGTTGCGGCGTTCCCGGATGCCTCGAAGATCTTCGAGGCGAACATGGAAACACTGGACAAACTCGGCATCGAAGGCTGGAACAAGCTTTTCGCCCTGTAGGAGCGGGGGGGGGGGGGGGGGGGGGGGGGGGGGGGGGGGGGGGGCGGGGGGGCCGCGGGCGGGGGGGGGGGGGGGGCGGGGGGGGGGGGGGGGGGGGGGGGGGGGGGGGGGGCGGGGGGGGGGGGGGGGGGGGGGGGGGGGGGGGGGGGGGCGCGGGGGTGGCCGGCCCCGCGCCCCCCGCCCCCGGCCCCCCCCCCCCCCGCCCCCCCCCCCGGCCACCCCCCCCCCCCCCCCCCCCGCCCCCCCGCCCCCCCGGCCCCCCCCCCCCCCCCCCCCCCCCCCCCCCCCCCCCGCTCCTACATTTTCGGTGTATCAAGCCTGCTTCGTTGTCAGCAATTCATCGATACCCGCACGGAAGAACAGCTCACGGCGCACACGATCGGCCACCCCGTTGACGATCTCGGCGCCATCCTGTGACGGATCGACGTGCACGCGGAAGGGGCGCTTGCCGAACGGCATATCCACCACCTCAACGATCTTCGTGGCAACCTCGGCGGCGTCCGCATCGGCGGGCTCCAGCGATGCCAGGCCCTTCAGGATACGGTCCGGCATGCCCGCGTACGGACCTTCCATGTACTCCGCTTCCACCGCGGTATCCGATGGCTTCCCCGAATGCGCAAAGTGATTGGTGCCTTTGGTGAAGGCACCCGGGACCATGATCGACGTTTCAATGCCCCAGCGGGTGAGTTCACCCGCATAGCTGACGGCGAGCGAATCCATCGCGGCCTTGGCCGCGAAGTACGGTGCAAGGAACGGTGGCGTACCGCCGCGCGTACTGCTGGAGGAGACCCACAGGAGCAGGCCCTTGCCTTGCTTGCGCATCGCCGGCAACGCGGCGCGGTTCACCCGCTGCGTGCCCAGCACGTTCACGTCGTAGAGCTGTGCGTACTGCTCGGCCGTGAAGGCTTCGGCCGGGCCGAACACCATGTGACCCGCGTTGTGCACGAGCACGTCGAGACGGCCGGCTTCGCGCAGCACGCTGTCGATGGCGGCCCGGGCCGAATCATCGGACGTGACATCGAGTTCAACCACGCGAAGATCGACATGGCGCTCACGCGCTTCGGCCAGCACGGCTTCGGCCTGCTTCGCGTTGCGGCCGGCGATATCGCGCATGCTGGCGTAAACGGTGTGGCCGGCATCGGCCAGGGCGCGCGCGGTGAGCAGGCCGAATCCGCTGGACGCGCCCGTGATCAGGATGATCTGTTTCATGAGGTTTCTCCTTGGGCCTGGGCGCGAGTCAGATGATGCCGCCGTTGGCGCGAAGCACCTGGCCGTTGATCCAGCCACCATCGGGGCCGGCAAGGAAGGCGACGGCAGCGGCGATGTCTTCCGGCGTACCCAGGCGCTCCAGCGGCGCCAGCTTCGCGAGGTGGCTCACCAGCTCATCCGACTTACCGTTGAGGAACAGTTCGGTCGCGGTCGGGCCGGGGGCGACCGCGTTAACGGTGATCTCCTTACCGCGCAGCTCACGCGCCAGCACCACCGTGGTGGCTTCGATGGCAGCCTTGGTCGCGGCGTACGGGGCATAACCCGGTTGCAGGAGGCCCACCACGCTCGATGAGAAGTTGATGATGCGGCCGCCCTTGCGCAGTCGCTTCGCGGCCTCGCGCATGGTGTTGTAGCTGCCCTTCACGTTGATATCGAACAGGCGGTCGAAATCATCGTCCTTCATGTCGGCGATGGGCGACAGGCTCATCACGCCGGCGTTGTTCACCAGCACATCCACGCCGCCGTAGACTTCTTCGGCCTGGTCAAACAGGCGGCGGGCGTCCGCCGGCTTCGATACATCAGCCTGGGCCGTAATGGCCGTGCCGCCGGCGGCTTCGATGGCCTTCACCACCTCATCGGCGGCCTTGGCGCTGCCAGCGTAGTTCACCACCACCGTAAAGCCGTCTTCCGCCAACCGCTTCGCCACCGCCGCGCCGATGCCCCGCGAGGCGCCCGTCACGATGGCAACGTTGTTGTTCGCTTGCTCGCTCATTTGGAATCTCCGGATCCGGCGACAGTGCCGGGCGAAGAAAGCATGCGCGTTGTCGGTCACCGGATAATCCAGCTAAATTAGGCTTCACTATTCCTTGCGGTGGAACAAACGATGACCATGGACCGTTTCGACACCATGCGCTTGTTCGTCCGGATCGTGGAACGGCGCAGCTTTACGGCGGCCGCCGCGGATCTGGACCTGCCCCGCTCCACCGTCACCCAGGCCATCAAGCGGCTGGAGGCCCGTCTTGGGGTCCGGCTGCTCCAGCGCACCACCCGCCAGGTGAGCCCCACGCTCGATGGCGAGGCCTACCACCGCCGCTGCGTTGCGATCCTGGCCGATGTGGAGGATGCCGAGGCGGCGTTCACCGATGCCCGCCCCACCGGCCTGCTCCGCGTGGATATGCACGGCATTCTCGCCCGGCGGTTCGTGCTGCCGGCCTTACCTGCCTTCCTGGAACGTTACCCTGGCCTGCGTGTGCATGTCGGTGAAGGCGACCGGTGGGTGGATCTGGTTCGCGAAGGCGTCGACTGCGTGCTGCGCGCGGGTGACCTGGCGGATAGCAGCATGGCCGGACGGCGGATCGCCATGCTGCGCGAGGTGACCCTGGCCAGCCCGGACTACCTGGAAAGGCACGGCGTGCCCGCGACCCCTGACGATCTGGATGGCCACCAGGCCATCGGGTTCTTCTCGAGCGCCACCGGCGGCACGCTGCCACTGGAGTTCGTCGTCAATGGGGAGGTGCGCCAGGTGCAGTTGCCGTCCGTGGTGACGGTGACCGGCGCCGATACGAACAAGGCGCTCGCACGGCTTGGCCTGGGCCTGATCCAGGTGCCGTACTACAACGTGGTGGAAGACCTCGCCGCGGGTCGGCTGGTCGAGGTGCTGCCGGATTACCCACCCACGGAAACACCGGTATCGCTGCTTTACCCGCACAACCGTCAGCTCTCGCCGCGCGTGCGCGTATTCATCGACTGGGTGGCCACCACCTTCGCCGCGCGAGCGGGCGAAGGGGTACGCATGCTTTGAATCAGTTCTTCAGCGGGACGGTTTCAAAACCACCCTGGGGTGCGGCGCCCTGCGCCGGCGGGGGCGGCGGGTTGTTGCCCTGCGGGCCCACGACGCGGCTGCCACAGGTGTAGGCACCCCAATCCTGCGAGCCATCGTGCGGCTCGCCCATGGGTTTGACCGTATCGGCACCGAGCTTGGCGGCCTCGTTGCGGGCGAGCACTTCAAGCTCGTCGCGCACCTTCAGGTCGTTACGATCGACAGGGCCGACGCGGCTGGTGACGGAGACGCTCACCTTGCCTTGCTCTTTGCAGCTGCCGACATCACCGTTCCACGCCGTGCGCACGTTACGCGCCTTGTCGTCGAGCTTGATGCCCCAGTCGCACGCACTAAGCGCGAAGGTGGCGAGGGGAATGAGTAAAAGGACAGCTTTGCGCATGGGTGGCTCCGGGAGGTATCGCGTTCGCGGCCAATGCTAGCCCGATGAAAGCGAAGGCGCGATGAGAATCCTCACCGCGCCTTCGCCATCAGTCACTTGCCAGCCGGTTTCGTTGCCTTGGTGGCAGGCGCGGCCTTCGCCTTACCTTCCTTCACCGGGTTGCCATCCGCATCGATCACATGCACCTCGCCAAGGTTCAGTGCACGCACCGGGGCCTCGATCTTGCGCAGGTCGCCCACGATCACCCAGGTGAGCGCATCCGGCTTCACCACCGCGGAAATGGCGGCTTCGGCATCCTTCTGGTCCACGCCGTCGATACGTGCCTTGAGCGTCTGCACGTAATCGTCCGGGCGATCGTAGATGAGGATGCCATTCATGGCCGACATCACCGCCGAGGTCGATTCAAAGCTGCCCGGCAATGCACGAACGCGCTGCGAACGCACCTTGGCGATCTCATCCGCGGTCAACGGTTTGTCGCCGACCAGGCCACGCGCTTCTTTAAGAATCTCCGCAGCCGATTCGGCGGTCTTATCCGTCTGCACCGGTGCGTACAGCAGCATCGGGCGCTGGCCCTGGGCATCGGTGAGGATGCTGCCCGCACCGTACGCCCAGCGCTTGTCCTCGCGCAGATTCATGTTGAGGCGCGAGGTGAAGCTGCCACCGAATGCACCGTTCGCGATGCCGAGGTCCAGCGCATCCTTCGCCTTGGTCGGGGGCGCCAGCAAGCCGGCGAGCACGAGCGACTGCTGCGCATCGGTACGGTTCACCAGGAACACGCGCGGCTTCGCCTGGATGGCGACTTCGGCCACGTTCTTCTTCGGAATGGCGCTTGCTGGCGGCGTCCAGTCGCCAAATACGGCTTCGAGCTGCGGGAGGATCGCGGCCAGCGTCGTATCCCCCGCGACCAGGATGCGCACGTTATCCGGACGCAGGTAGTCGGCCTGGAACGTTGCCAGGTCCGCCGCGGTGAGCGAGGCGATGGCCTTCTCCGTGCCGCTACCGGTGAACGGGATACCGTACGCGTGGTTCGGGCCGTACAGCAGCGGCGGCAGCGAACGCAGCGCGATGCCTTCGGGCTCGGTCTTTTCCTGGGCGATGCCGGCGATCCACTGCCCGCGCACGCGCTCGATATCGTCGGCCTTGAACGCCGGGTTGCGGACGATATCGGCGAAGAGCTCCAGCGACGGCTTCAGGTCGGTGTTCAGCGCATTCAGGCCCACGCTGCAGTTATCCAGCGAGCAGCTGGCACCGATGATGGCGCCGAGGCGCTCCTTGCGGCGTGCCACTTCCACTGAATCGAGCGATTTGGTGCTCTCATCGAGCAGCTGCGCGGTGAAGGCGGCCGTGCCGAGCTTGCGCCCCTGGTCGGCGGCATAGCCGGCATTGAACAGCAGCTGCACCTGGGTCACCGGTATGGTGTGGCGCTCGGCCAGCACCACTTCGATGCCGTTCTTCAGCTTGCCGCGCTGCAGTTTCGGGAAGGTGAGGTCGGGGAACGTGGTCACCGCCGGCACGCCGCTGGCGCGATCCACCGTGGATTCATCGACGGTGTAGGTTTTGGCGGGCGGCAGTACGGCCGCCGGGCGGCCCTGCGCGTCGGCGAGGCCCTTTACCGCCTTGTCTTCCGCGGCGGGATCAAAGCCGGGCGCGGCCGGCAACACGGTCAGCGTGTAGCTGCCCTTGCCCAGCCATTCCTTTGAGGTAGCGAGCACGGACGCAACGGTGGCAGCCTGTGCGCGCTCGAGATCTTTCTTGTAGGCGCCGGGATCGTTCCGGTAGACCTGGCCCTCGGCCAGGATGGTGGCCTTGCCGCCGCCCCGGCCGCCGACCTTTTCAAGGCCACGCACGAAGCCCGCGCGGTTGGTCACCTTGGCACGTTCGAGTTCGTCCTCGGTCGGGCCCTTGGCGAGGAAATCATTCCAGACCTCGGCGATGGCCGCTTCGACCTTCTTCGGATCCACGCCCTTCTTCACGTCGACGGAGAGCTGTACCTGGCTCGACAAGGCGAACGGGGAGATACCTACGCTGACGTCGTCTGCCAGCTTGTCCTGGTAAACCAGGCGCTGGTACAGGCGCGACGTCTTGCCGCCACCGAGTACCGTCGTGGCGAGATCCAGGCCCACCGAATCGTCGGTGCCCAGCTGCGGGGCAATCCACGTGCGGATGATGCGCGCCTGCGCGACCTGATCGTGCTGGACGGCGGTGGTGTTCTTCTCCAGCGGGGTGATCCACGCCTGCTGACGCGGCACCGGCGGTCCCGCCGGGATGTCGCCAAAGTATTTCGCGGCCTTTTCCTTCGCCTGCGCCACCGTGATGTCGCCGGCCAGCACCAGTGTGGTGTTGGCGGCACCGTAGTAATCGTGGAACCACTTCTTCACATCGGCCAGCGAGGCCGCGTCCAGATCGGTCATGGAACCGATGGTTTCGTGGTGGTATGGGTGGTTTGCCGGATACGCGTTGAGCAGGATGTTCTCATCCGTTCGACCGTATGGGCGGTTTTCATCCTGGCGCTTTTCGTTCTGCACCACGCCGCGCTGGGTATCCAGCTCCTTCTGGCCGATGGCGCCGAGCAGATGGCCCATGCGGTCCGATTCCATCCACAACGCCATGTCGAGCGCGGTGGTGGGCACGGTTTCAAAGTAGTTCGTGCGATCGAACCAGGTGGTGCCGTTCAGATCGGTGGCACCCGCTAGCTCGAACGGCTGGAAGTAGGTGCCCTTGTGGTTCTCCGAGCCGGAGAACATCAGGTGCTCGAAGAGGTGCGCGAAGCCGGTCTTGCCGGCGGGCTCATCCGCCGAGCCCACGTGGTACCAGACGCTGACCGCGACAACGGGCGCCTTGTGGTCTTCATGCACGACCACGGTCAGGCCGTTGGGCAGCTGAAAACGGGTGTAGGGGATGTCGGGGATCGCATCGGGGGAGGTGGATGCCGCCGACGCGGCTCCAACGACGGTCATCAGCCCTGCGGCGAACAGGGCGAGGCGTTTCTTCATGCACGGCTCCTCGGGGCCTTCATGGCCCATGGCTCCCTGAGGCTAGCCGCTGCGGTCCTCCCCGCGCAATCGGTAGCTGCCCGTGTACGCGGACGGTGTCCGCTTTTCGCAGGACAGTGTCCGCGGACAGACACCGCAGCATCGTGCGACCTGACAAATCTCATACGAATCAGCTGATTGGCGCCTCTGAAAAGCTGGCACGGCGTTTGCGTTACTAGACACGCCCCGGGAACCACCGCCCCGGCAACACAAACCTAAGGAGAACGCCATGAAGTACGAACTGCCCATGCTGGCCACCCTGCTTGCCACCTCCATGCTGCTCTGCGCCCTCGTGCTCGGCGGCATGGCGTAACACCCCCTATCGCATCATCAAAGGAACCGATGTCATGAAGCACGAACTCCTCGTCCTGCGCAGCCTGCTGGTCGCCTCGCTACTGGTTTGCGGCCTGATCCTGGGCAACATGCTCACCTATCAGGGCAACCCGGTGCAGTTGGCCGGCGATGCCAAGGTGGCCCCGGGCGCTTTGAGCCTGGTCACCGCCAGTAGCTGCGCCCTGCCGCCCGATGGCATCGTTTGCCCGCGCGCGGCGTCATAATGGGGGCATGCCCCACGTCATCCTGTTCCGACCTGAAATACCGCCCAACACGGGCAATGTGATTCGCCTCTGCGCCAACACCGGCGCGACGCTTCACCTGATCCGCCCCCTGGGCTTCGAGCTGGACGACACCCGGCTGCGCCGCGCGGGCCTGGATTACCACGAGTTCGCCTCGGTCAATGTGCACGACGACCTCGCCGCCTGCCTTGCCGCCCTGGGCCAGCCCCGCGTCTTTGCCTTCTCGACGCGTGGCAAGCACCTGCACACCGACGTGACCTACACCGACACCGATGCGCTGCTTTTCGGCTGCGAAACGGCCGGCCTGCCCGATGACGTGCTCGACAGCATCCCGGAGCCGCAGCGTATCCGGCTGCCGATGCGCCCGGGCAACCGCAGCCTCAACCTTTCCAATGCCGTGGCTGTCGCCGTTTTTGAGGTCTGGCGCCAGGCGGGATTCGCGGGCGCCGGCTAGCCGCGACATCGTGGATACGTCGCGTGGAGGGCCACGGGCTACAATCGTGGCATGACCCCCGACCGTTCCTCGGCCGACGCTGGCCCCAACCGTTTCCTGCCCCGCCCCCTGCGCGCCCTCGCCGGCCGCGCGATGGAGGCGGCGCTCAACCGCGCGGTCGATCTCGACCCGGATACGCGCACCCGCCTCGATGTGCTCGATGGCCGGAGCGTCCAGGTCCATATGACCGGGCCGGAACTGGCGCTACGGATCACCGTGGAAAAGGGCCGCCTGCGGGTGGGGCCGCCGGAAGACGGTGGCAGCCTGCGCGTCACGGCCTCACCCGGCAGCCTGCTCGCCATGGCCCTGCGCCGCGATGACGACGGCGTGGCGCCCGGCAAGGTCGATATCGCCGGCGACGCCGAGCTTGCCCGCCGCCTTGAGCGCCTGGCCCGGCAATACGCACCCGATGTTGAAGAGGCCTTCGCGAAGACCTTTGGCGACACCCTGGGCGTGGCGCTGGCCAGGGCGCTGCGCGAAGGCCTTGCCCATGCCCGCGAATCCGGCCGCCACCTGGTAGAGGACGGTGCCGACTGGTTGCGTGATGAAGGCCGGGTGGCGGTCGCCCCCGGCGAAGCGGAAGCGTTCCTCGATGGCGTGGATGCCGTGCGCGAACGCACCGAACGGCTGGAAGCACGCCTTGCCCGCCTTGAGCGCAGCCGCAAGGGGACCGGCGCATGACGCCGCTGCATCTTGCACCGCGGCTGCTGCGCGTCGCCGCCATCTTGTTGAAGTACCAGCTCGATGAACTTGTCGATGGCGCGCATCTCTACCGCCCGCTGAAGCTGGTTCGGCTGTTCTTCCCCCAGGCACCGCTCGACGTCCGCAAGCTGCCGCGCGGCGCCCGCCTGCGCCTGGCGCTGACCGAGCTTGGGCCCATCTTCGTCAAGGCGGGCCAGGTGCTCTCCACCCGCCGTGACCTTGTCCCCTCCGATGTGGCCGATGAACTGGCGCTGCTGCAGGACCAGGTGCCGCCGTTCCCGGGTGCCGAAGCACGCGCCATTATCGAGCGCGAACTGAAGGCGCCGGTCACCACGCTGTTCGCCAGCTTCGATGAGGTGCCACTGGCCTCGGCATCCATCGCCCAGGTGCATGCGGCCACGCTGCACGATGGCCGCGAGGTCGTGGTGAAGGTGTTGCGCCCCGGCATCGACAAGCGCATCGCACGGGACATCGACCTGCTGCACTCGCTGGGCGAACTGGCCCAGCGCTGGCACCCCAACGCCGACAAGATCCGCCCGCTCGAAGTGGTCGCCGAAGTGGAGAAAATGCTCGACAACGAGCTCGATCTCCAGCGCGAAGGCGCGAGCGCCAGCCTGCTCCGTCGGAACTTCGCCAGCGGCGTGGACCTGTATGTGCCCGAAGTGCACTGGGACCTCAGCACCGAGCGTGCCCTGACGCTCGAGCGCGTGCGCGGCGTGAGCGCCGATGACATCGCCGCCATCGACGCCGCCGGACTGGATCGAAAGCATCTCGCCGAGAAGGGCGTGCGGCTGTTCTACGAACAGGTGTTCCGCGACAACTTCTTCCACGCCGATGCCCACCCCGGGAATATCTGGGTCGATACATCGCGGGTGGATGAGCCGCGCTTCATTGCGCTCGATTTCGGCATCATGGGCTCGCTGCCTGAAGCCGACCAATACTGGCTGGCCGAGAACTTCATCGCCCTGTTCGAACGCGATTACGCCCGCATTGCCCAGCTCCATGTCGCCGCCGGCTGGATGCCTTCCACGATCCGCCTGGATGAACTCGAGGCCGCGGTGCGCACCGTGTGCGAGCCTTACTTTACCCGCCCGCTCTCGCAGATCTCTATCGCGGAACTGGTGGTGAAGTTGTTCCAGACCGCGCGCCGTTTCGAGTTGACCCTGCAGCCGCAGCTCATCCTGTTGCAAAAGACGCTGCTGAACATCGAAGGCGTCGGTCGCATGCTCGATCCGGAGATCGATATCTGGGCCGTGGCGCACCCGGTGCTCCGCCGCATCCTGCGCGAGCGCTACAGCGTGCGCGCCACGTTTCGCGATGTACGCCGCCGGCTGCCCGAGTGGATCCATACCGCACCGCGCGTGCCGGAACTGGTGCGCGATGCATTGCGCCAGGTCGCCAGCGGCGAACGCCGTGAGGTCGCAGACCCACGCGCGCTGGTACAAGCGCAGGAAGAGGCTCGCCGCACCCGCCGCCTGCTGGCCTTCGGCATGCTGGGGTCGTCGCTGTTCATCTGCGCCGCGCTGGTCGGCACGCTAGCACCGCGTGGTCTGTGGCCAGCTGTGGTGGTGGCCGTGCTCGGTGTGGTGGCCTTTATTGCCGGCTGGCCGCGGCGCCACGCCTGAGCCCTGCCGTGCTTGAGATTCTTTACCAGGACGACGACATCGTCGCCGTCAACAAACCTGCCAACCTGGCGGTCCATCGCTCCAAGTTCGTCGGCCCCGATGATGCGTTCCTGATCGACCTGCTCCGCGAGCAGGTCGACGGTCGCCTGCACCTGGCGCACCGGCTCGACCGCGCGACCTCGGGCGTGCTGCTGGTAGCCCGCTCCCCGGAGATGGCGAGCGCGCTCGGCGAGCAGTTCATGGGCCGCACCGTAAGCAAGCGTTACCTCGCCGTCGTCCGCGGCTGGCCCGACCCCGCCGAGGGCACGATCGATTACCCGTTACCCGGCTCCCGTGATACCGGACCGCGACGTGATGCCACGACGGACTACCGCCGTCTAGCCACCGTGGAGGTCGACATCCCGCTGGGCCGTTATGAGAAGCAGCGCTACGCGCTGGTCGTCGCCGAGCCGCGGACAGGTCGTTTCCGCCAGATCCGCAAGCACTTCGCGCATATCCACCACCCGATCGTGGGGGATAGCCAGCACGGGCGCGGTGACCACAACCGCCTTTTCAAGCAGCACTTCAGTTCGCACCGGTTGTTGCTGCATGCCGAACGGTTGACCTTCACGCACCCCATGACGCAGCACCCCATCGCGATCAGCGCCAACCTTGACGATACGTGGCAACGGTTGGTTGCGCGCTTCGCGTGGGACGACGCCGTGCAAGCGCTCGTCACAGGTGGGGTTTGTGACGAGGCAAGCGGCGCCGGGTGTGCGTCACCGCCATGATGCGGACCTCGTCCGCTTCGC
Source organism: Luteibacter sp. 621 (assembly GCF_050435445.1). Classification (NCBI taxonomy): domain Bacteria; kingdom Pseudomonadati; phylum Pseudomonadota; class Gammaproteobacteria; order Lysobacterales; family Rhodanobacteraceae; genus Luteibacter; species Luteibacter sp. 621. The sequence goes on from NZ_JBNDKI010000002.1 coordinate 210,783, forward strand.
CTACGTAACGATAGGTGATTCGGTACGGCATGCGCGGAATCACGCTATGCCGCCGATCATTCCCGTCAGCGGAGAACGCGAATGGATGCGCGGCCAGCAGGTCAAAGTGATCGAGGATGACCTCGATCACGCTATCGATGCACGATAGACCGCGGTTCTGCGCAAGGTAGGACATGACGGAGTCAAGATCACGCTCGGCGGCTTCGGTAAGTAGCCACACAGCCACGGCTATCAGCCCTTATGGCGCCCCGCCTTGTAGTGCAAGAGCCTTTCGTGAACGCGCCGCCGCGCTTCGTCAGAGGAAAGCATCCCCTCAGTGCCCGCACTCATACCAGCATCGACGCCATCGAGCTTCGCTTTGAGCCAGGCATCGTATTCCGCCATCTGCGTGAGGGCGACCGCCCGATCGGGACGGGACGCTCGAAGCGTGCCGCTTTCGTACTCATCGGCGATGACCAGAAAGCGGGTGACGCCCAGACGGATAAGCTGCTGGATGGCGCTGTCGGCTGTGGTGAACACACGTATGGCGCCCGTCGCCGCAGCCAGCACGGGTGGACTAGCCTCACCTGTGATGACCCGAATAACCCAACCACCACGACGGCCGACCACTTCGACGTCACCGACGAGATCGGCGGCGACAAGCGATCGAAGCTTGGGCAGTTTGATGGCGTTTTCCACTTCGAAACCGATGGCCTTGTCGGATGCGGGCACGAGGTGAAGTTTAACGTTAAACATGTAAGAGCTCCAAGCCAGGACGGGAGCACTACGATCTCAAAGGTCTCTCGTACTGAAAGTCGGCCGATTCCGCCGTGGCACGTAGGCGGCGCCCACACCAATCGCGCTGCGTCATGACGGTAGGTTCGACACTGCTAGAATCCGCCACCGTCATGCTTATCGTCAGCCCAACCATCTCGATCCCCGAAAACGAGCTCATCGAGCGCTTCACGCGCGCCGACGGCCCGGGGGGCCAGCACGTCAATCGCACCGAAAGTGCGGTTGAGCTGCGGTTCGATGTCGCCAGCTCACCCTCGTTGCCGGAGGACGTGCGCGAGCGCCTGCTCGCCCGCCGGGACCGACGCATGACGGATGCGGGCACGCTGGTAATCCAGGCACGCCGCTTCCGCGACCAGGCCCGCAACCGCGACGACGCACGCGAACGGCTTGTTGACATCATCCACGCGGCGACGATCGTCGCGAAAAAGCGCTTGGCCACGAAGCCGACGCGGGCGTCGAAGGAACGCCGCCTGGCCGGCAAGGCACAGCGCGGCCAGACCAAGCGCACGCGCTCACGCGACTGGAGCCGTGAATGAGCGGCGTGCCTGTCGATTTTCCACCCAACGTCCCACGCCTGCCGGAGTCGTGGTTTCGGCGCCTTTGCCGCTGGACCATAAAGCGCACCGGGTGGCGGCTGGTGGGCGACATGCCCAATGAGAAAAAGCTGGTGCTGATCGGCGCACCGCACTCATCGAACTGGGATGGCGTATACGGTCTGATGATGTTGCAGGCGATCCGGCTGGATCTCGGCGTGATGATCAAGCGCGAGGTGTTCGATGGCCCGCTCGCGCCGATCGTTCGGCGCCTGCGCCTCATACCGATCGATCGCAAGGCGGCTACCAACATCGTGGACCAGATGGTCGAGCGCTTCGCCAGCGCCGACAAGTTGTGGCTGGGTATCGCGCCCGAGGGCACACGCAAAAAAGTGGAACACTGGAAATCCGGTTTCCTCCGCATTGCCCGTGCCGCACAGGTGCCCATCCAGCCCGTCTTCATCGATTACCCGACGAAGACGTTCACGCTGGGCCCACTGGTCCACACAACGGACGACCCGGACGCCGACATGTCACGGATCCGCGCCATGTTCGTGGGCTACCACGGCAAACGCCACGACGCCTGATCAGCCGGTGCCGTATTTCAGGCTGACCTTGTAGTCGGTGGGGATGCCGTAGGGATTGCTGACGATCAGACGATAGGTACCGGAAGGCAGCCTTGGGAAGATGGTGGAGATTCCGGTCTTGATCTCTCGCCAGACTCCGCCATCCTGGACTAATAGCGTAAGACGCCCCTTCGCCGCGGACGCGTTGATCGCGCCATCGCAGGGACTGTGCCATTGCGTCACGTGCTTCGACTCGCCGATGGCGAGCTTTCCGTTGTAGCTCAAGCGTGCTGAGTACGCTCGACAGTTGCTTGCGTGGGCGTTGCATGCCGACGCCGCAGCAACAAGACCAAGCGCTACCAAAGTGATGTTTCGCATTTCCACTCCTGCGGTTGATGGAGTGCCGACGCTAACAACGCCGCGGGTTACCGTTGCTATGTCCTCGCACGGTCGAGCGTATCCCCTACACACATTTCGGCTTCGCCCGCACGCCCAGCGCGCTTTTCGTCCAAGGACGACGCACACTCAAGCAGTCCTCCTACACTGATCACGGAAGCCATGGATCATCGTCAAGCGCCAAGAGGAGGACCAAATGCGCCTGACGAGCCAGCCATTGCTTTATGCGAAGCCCCCACCCTCGTATATCGGCCTCTCTATTGAGTCGCGAAGGATTGTCGATCGCATCGATCCACGATCCGTTCGCCCAAGCGAATTGCGGGGATTGGCTGAGAGCCTCCATAGAGATGGCGCCATCAGTGACGCGCAGAAGCTTGAGCTTTGCATCATCAGAAAGCCGTACGCCGCGGACGTCGACGACAGCCCGCTTGATCTCGTTGGGACCATCGAATCGGGGGTCACGTTTGCCGCCGGGTTTCAGCAATACGTACCAGGGTCGGGGTGCGCCGCCTACTACGTTGGCATGGCTCGATTCGTTCACTGGCTCGATTCAACGGCGCGACTGCACCGCCCCGTCTTCAGCGGATGGGCATAGTGGGCTACCGCTCCGAATGCCCCGATTCATCGTAATCGCGATGCGTAAGTAAGCCTGGTTTGATCAAGTCAATAAACGCCCTGGCCTCCGGGCTGAGAAACTTGCCCTTCCTCATCACCACGCCATAGCTTCGTTGTGGAAAGTACTGACGAAGATTGCGCACGACGAGGCGTTCGCGGTCTGCATCGGTGATGCAGATGCCGGTGACAATGGAAATGCCCAGCCCCATGGCCACGTACTGTTTGATCACATCCCAGCCACCGACTTCGATCGCCACGGTGTACGGCACCCGGCGTTGCTGGAACACCATATCCACAAGACGGAATGTGGTGAGACGCTGCGGCGGAAGGATCAGTCCGTAAGGCGAGAGGTCTTCCAGCCGGATCGCATCCTTCGATGCCAGGGGATGGTCCGGCGGCATGATCAGCATCGGGTCGTAGTGGTACACGGGCGCCCACGCAATGTCGTTGGGCACGTCGAGCATCGAGCCGATCGCGATATCCGCTTCATCGGCGCGCAACAACGCCATGCCGTCCTTGCCGGTGACATTGGCTAGCTGAAGCTGTACTTCGGGGTAGCGCTCCCGGTACGCCTTCACCAGATCAGGAAGCAGGTACTGGATGGTCGAGGCGCCAGCGGCGACCGTCAGGCGCCCCGACTGCTTGCCGCGGGTCTTCGTGGCGAACTCGCGGTCCAGGTTCTCGAACCCCTCGACGAGCGGGCGGGCCATCTCATAGAGCACTTCGCCCGCATCCGTCAGGGTAATGCGGCGTCGGGTGCGCTCAACGAGCGGCACGCCCAGTTCTCGTTCAAGCGCCTGAAGCTGGAGGCTCACCGATGGCTGAGACAGGAAAAGCGCCTCCGCAGCCCGGCTTAAGGTACCCAGGCGGGTGATGTACACGAACGCGCGCAGCTGCTTCAGCCGGTTGCCCTTGTAGTAGAACCGGTTGACCGGGTCGGCATCGGATACCACCGCTTTGGCCGCACGCCGGCCCGCTGCCGGCTTCTGGGGCTGCTTTCTTGGCGTATTCAGCTTCCCCGGCATGGATATTTCCTCTTCAAAACCAGTGATCTACATGCGGCATTAGCTTTGTTAATGATATGGATTGAAACATATGCTTTGTCAACACACGGCGCCCGGCCGTAGCTTGAGGTCCAGACCCAGAGCTGGAGGCAGGACCGATGGCCGTTCCGAAGAGCGTGATGAATCCCCTGGCTGGCGTCCGTCTGCACGGTGCCGACGAAGCCTATGCCGACGTGCTTACGCCAGCCGCCCTGGCCTTTGTCGCCGACCTGCACCGCCGCTTTGATAGCCGCCGCCTGACCCTGCTGGCCGAGCGGACGGCTCGCCAACTGCGTTATGACGGCGGCGAGCTGCCAGACTTCCGCGCGGACACCCAGGCGATTCGCGAGGGCGAATGGGAAATCGCGCCGATCCCGGCCGCGCTGCAGGATCGCCGCGTCGAAATCACCGGCCCCGTCGAACGGAAGATGATCATCAACGCGCTGAATTCCGGCGCAAAGGTGTTCATGGCCGACTTCGAAGATTCCAGCGCGCCCACGTGGGGCAACCAGATCGAAGGCCAGCGCAACCTGCGCGACGCCGTCGCAGGCACCATCGAGTTCACCAACGCCGGGGGCAAGCGCTACGTCGTCGGCGCCGATCCGGCCGTGCTCGTGGTTCGTCCCCGCGGCTGGCACTTGCCGGAACGCCACGTGGAAATCGACGGCGATGTGCTGGCCGGCTCGCTACTCGACTTCGGTTTGTTCGCGTTCCACAACGCGACGTCCCTCCACGCTCGCGACCGCGGCCCGTATTTCTACCTGCCGAAGCTGCAGTCGATGGAAGAAGCGGCGCTGTGGGATGACGTGATGGCACACGCGGAAGATACGCTCGAGCTGCCGCGCGGCTGCATGAAAGCCACGGTACTGATCGAGACGCTCCCCGCCGTGTTCCAGATGGACGAGATCCTGCACGCGTTGCGCACACGCGTCGTCGGCCTCAACTGCGGCCGCTGGGACTACATCTTCTCGTACCTGAAGACATTCCGTGCCCACGCCGACCGCCTGCTCCCGGAACGCGGCCAGGTGGTCATGACGGTGCCGTTCCTCAAGGCCTACTCGGAGCTGCTGATCAAGACCTGCCATCGGCGCGGTGCCTTCGCCATGGGCGGCATGGCCGCGCAGATCCCGATCCGCGGCGATGACCAGGCCAACGAAGCGGCGATGGCAAAGGTTCGCGCGGACAAGCTGCGTGAAGTGACCGCAGGCCATGACGGCACGTGGGTCGCACACCCCGCGCTCGTGCCAGTCGCCAAGGCAATCTTCGACGAACACATGCCGACACCGAATCAGCTGCACGTCACCCGTGAGGATGTCACCGCCAGCCGCGATGTGCTGATCGCACCCGCTAACGGCACCGTGACCCGCGCCGGCTTCGATAACAACGTGGAGGTGTGCCTGCGCTACACGGCGGCATGGCTCGACGGCCAGGGTTGCGTGCCCATCCACAACCTGATGGAGGACGCGGCTACGGCGGAGATCGCGCGTGCGCAGTTGTGGCAATGGTTGCATCACGGCCCGGTCGAGTTCAGCGACCACGCGCCGATCACCCTGCCGCTGTTCGACCAGGCACTTTCCGCTCATACCCACCGGCTTCGTGCATCGAACCACCCCGGAGCGGCACGCGCCGACCAGGCCGCCGCATTGATCAAGGCACTGACGCACGCAAGCGAACTGCGCGACTTCCTCACCCTGCCCGCCTACGAACACCTGGCCTGATGCATTCCTTAAGGAGTACGACGATGAAGACGCACACCGCCGAACAAATCACGCTCGACTGGAAGAACAACGAACGCTGGAACGGCGTCGAGCGCCCGTATACCGCCGACGATGTACTGCGCCTGCGTGGCACCGTCCAGGTCGAGTACACGCTGGCACGCCGTGGCGCCGATCGCCTGTGGCGCTCCATGCACGAGCGCCCCTACGTGAATGCGCTGGGCGCACTCACCGGCAACCAGGCCATGCAGCAGGTGAAGGCCGGCCTGCAGGCCATCTACCTGTCGGGCTGGCAGGTGGCTGCCGATGCGAATACCGCTGGCACGATGTACCCGGACCAGTCGCTGTATCCGGTGGACTCAGTGCCCAACGTGGTGCGCAAGATCAACAAGACGCTGCTGCGCGCCGACCAGATCCACCACGCCGAAGGCAAGGACGGCCTGGACTGGCTGGTGCCGATCGTCGCCGATGCGGAAGCGGGCTTCGGCGGCGTGCTGAACGCCTATGAGCTGATGATGCACATGATCGAAGCGGGCGCTGCCGGCGTGCATTTCGAAGACCAGCTGGCCAGCGCGAAAAAGTGTGGCCACATGGGCGGCAAGGTACTCGTGCCAACCCAGGAAGCCGTGCAGAAGCTGGTGGCCGCTCGCCTGGCTGCGGATGTCGCTGGCGTGCCGACCCTCATCGTGGCGCGCACGGACGCGATGGGCGCCGGCCTTGTCACCTCGGATGTCGACGACTACGACAAGCCGTTCCTCACCGGCAAGCGTACGGTGGAAGGCTTCTACGAGAGCGAACAGGGCATTGAACAGGCGATCAGCCGCGGCGTGGCCTATGCGCCATACGCTGACCTGATCTGGTGCGAAACCTCCACACCGGACATGGACGAAGCACGCCGCTTCGCCGAGGCCATCCACGCGAAGTTCCCCGGCAAGAAGCTTGCCTACAACTGCTCGCCAAGCTTCAACTGGAAGAAGAACCTGGACGAGAAGACCATCGCCAGCTTCCAGAACGACCTGGGAAAGCTGGGTTATGCCTTCCAATTCATCACGCTGGCCGGCTTCCACGCCCTGAACTACTCCATGTTCCAGCTGGCGCGCGGGTACCGCGATCACCAGATGGAGGCGTACGTGGCACTCCAGGAAGCCGAGTTCGCGGCAGAAAAGGATGGCTACACCGCGGCCAAGCACCAGCGCGAAGTCGGCACCGGCTATTTTGACAAGGTGAACCAGGTCATTTCGGGCTCGCTGAGTTCCTTGTCAGCCCTTTCGGGCTCGACAGAAGAAAGCCAGTTCCATCCGGCTTCGGCGGCGTGATCGCCCCGGGCGATCACGCCGCGGGTGGTACGAGCGCGATGACTGTCCAACCCGGCTTCGGCTCGAGCGGCCGCTGGCCCGTGGCGATACGCAGATCGCCACGGGCCTCCACGCCAAACAGGGGAACGACGTTCTCGCCGTATTGCTCGGTGAATCGTGACCAGTCAAAGGTCTCACTCAAGCGCGTCGATTTGATCCGCCAGCCTTCACGCAGCAGATCGTCGAAGCGCGAGTGCGTCATGTCTTCCGCGAATAGCGCCGGTGCGAGCAGGCTGCCGGCGAGCGACACCCGCCCATGGCTCTCCTCCGGCGAGAGGTTGCGCAAGCGGAACACCCTCTCGCGACCAAACTCCTCGCGGTAATGCACGCTCACCAATGAGTTGAGTTCGCGATGGGTGGACATGGCCATGAGGTGGCCGATGCCCGCGAGATCGAGGCTGCGATCGGCCGCCTGCGATGCGGGGTTGCCGAAGAACGTAGGCAAACCCTCCATCCGCGCAATGCGGATGCCATGCCAGTCGTCGTCGGCGACCACGACGCGCAGCCCCTCGATCGCGTGCAGCGCACGCGCAACCTCCAGCGCCACAGCGTTCGCACCGTACACAAGCACCCCACGCGGCTCCGGCTCGGCAACACGCAGCCACCGGGCCAAGGGCCGCGCAGTGGCACCCTGGAACACCACCGTGCCGATGATCATGAGAAACACCAATGGCACGAGTTTGTCGGCGCCCGCCATGCCGGCACCTTCAAGACGAATAGCGAACAGCGCCGATACCGACGCGGCCACGATGCCGCGCGGCGCCACCCACGCTACCAACGCACGCTCTCGCCAGGTCAGGCCACTGCCGAGGCTGGATATCCATACCGAGAGCGGACGAATGATGAGCTGTGCAGCGGCGAAAATCATGAGCCCCGCGAACAGTGTGCCCTGTGGGAGCGGCCAATCCAGGCGCGCAGCGAGCAGGATGAACAACGTGGACACCAACAACGTAGTCAGGTGCTCCTTGAAATCCATGATGTCATCGATGTGTACATCGCGCATGTTGCCAAGCGCGATGCCCATGATGGTCACGGCGAGCAGGCCCGATTCATGGGCAATCGCATTGGATGCGCTGAACGCGATGAGCACGGCCGCGAGCGTGCCGAAGTTCTGCAGGTATTCGGGGATCCAGTGACGCCGCAACAGGTTGCCGTGAATGAGGGCCGCGACGGCACCGACAGCCGCACCGCACGCCACCGTGCCGAGGAATACCTGCAACGAATGCCCTTCACGATGCGATGCGATCGCTTCGTACACCAGCACGGCGAACAGCGCGCCCACCGGATCGATGACGATGCCTTCCCAGCGAAGTACGTTTGCGATGCGCGCGTTGGGCCGTACGGTGCGCAACATCGGCGCGATCACGGTAGGCCCTGTCACACAGGTCAGCGCGCCAAACAGGAACGACAGCTCCCAGCCCAGCCCTCCGATAAAGTGCGCTGCCGCAGCCAGCATCAATAGGGCGAACACCGCGCCGTAGGTAACCAGGCCGCGTACGGCATGCCCAATGCCCTTCAGCTCGTGGAAGCGGAGGGTAAGGCTGCCCTCGAAGAGGATGATCGCGACGGCCAGGGAGACGACCGGAAACAGCAGGTCGCCCATGACCTTGTCCGGCTGCAGCAGGCCGGTGACCGGCCCGGCAAGGATGCCCGCGAGCAGCAGGAACAGGATGGCCGGCAGCCGCACCCGCCAGGCCAGCCATTGGCATCCGAACCCGATGCCCAGCATCAACGTCAGCAGCATCCCCAGCTCTAAATGCATATAAACCCCTGGCCCATAAAAAGAATCGGCCTGCACCAAAACGGTGGGCCGACTAAGTGAGAAGCTTATAGAAGGGGATGTGAAGCTAAAGGCCGGTCCCGGTGCTGACGCGGGGGGAGGGAGGGGTAGCCAGCACCGGGACGGGGCAGGCAGCCATTAGCGAACCGCCTGGTACAGAATTCTCCGCCTCCCCACCCCCATTTGTCAACTAGTCAGTACATGAAATAAGTATTAACTCCGACAGGGGATGCAGCCGAACCCGACATCGGAGGGTCAGCACGGTCCCTAGCATGGAGCGTCCCTGAGTCAGTCACGGACAGCGCCCATGCCCGAACTCGCACCCGAACTGGTCGCCGTACTCCAGTACCTCGCGCCAGGCTTCATCGCAGCAGGCATCTTCTACGCGACAACGACGCACTCGAAACCAACGCAGTTCGAACGCGTGATCCAGGCATTGATGCTCACCGTCGTTGTACGTGCCGCTGTTGCGATGGAACGTCTTCTGGCTACGTCGATCGGACGGCTAATCGTGCTCGGGACATGGACAGACGAGAGCACCCTCGTTGCAAGCATTGTCACCGCGTCGATCATCGGGTTCACCGTGAGTGCGGCATTCAATATGGATACCGTGCACTCGTGGCTTCGTCGCATCGGAGCAACCCGCCGAACGTCTCATCCGACTGAATGGGTCGGCGTGTTTTACAAGAACCCTCGCTTCGTTATCCTGAATCTAAAAGATGGAACACGCGTCATTGGCTGGCCGAGTGTCTGGCCAAGAAGCGCTGAAAAAGGGCACTTTTACCTCACGAGAAGCACCTGGCATCGCACAGCGGGCGAGCAAGGCACAGAGAAACCTGAGGGCATTCTCATCAATGTGTCCGATGTCACTCACATCGAGTTCCTTAAAAGAGAAACCGAATGATATGGAAAAAGAAGGTCGACCCTGTTCCGCGTGAGTACTGGCGCCTCAACTACAACCCACCACCGACCTTCCCTCCTCCGGACTGGGTACTCGACCTCAACGAGGATCTGGCGCGTGAATGGCGCTCAGTCCCGAAGCCCCCCGAGAAACCGCAGGATAAGTGATGCGATCTCATCCACCTTCTCGTCCAGGGCGAAGTGCCCTGCATCGAGCGGGTGGATTTCCGCCGTTGGCAGGTTGCGTTGAAAAGCATCGCCGCCAGCGGCCTGCGAGTTCGAACGGATTCTTGTTCTTGCGTGGCTGGCCTTGCTTCGGCCGCCCGGCTCAAAACCGCCGGTAATGCATCGCCTCGGCAAGATGCACCTGCTCGACGCACCCACTGCCGCCTTCAAGGTCGGCGATCGTCCGCGCCACGCGCAGGATGCGGTGATACGCCCGCGCCGAGGCGCCGAGCTTGTCGAGCGCACCTTCCAGCCAATCGCGCTCGGCGGAGGGCAATGCACAGTCACGCTCGAGGTTCACGACACTGAGTTCGGCATTCGGTTGGCCCGCGCGAAGCAAGGCCTTTTCGCGCGCCGCCACGACGCGTTTACGGACCGTGGTGCTGTCATCGTCATGCGGGCCACGCACCGCGGAAAGTTCCGCGATGGATACACGCGGTACTTCCACGCACAGGTCGATGCGATCGAGCAGCGGTCCAGAAATCTTTGCGCGATACCGTGCCACCTGGTCCGGCGTGCAGCGGCACTCGTGCAGCGGATCGCCCTGGTAACCACACGGGCACGGGTTCATCGCGGCGACCAGCTGGAATTCGGCCGGGAAGGTCGACTGGCGCGCGGCGCGCGAAATGACGATCTGGCCCGACTCCAGCGGCTCGCGCAGCACTTCGAGCACGTGGCGGCTGAACTCGGGCAGTTCATCGAGGAACAACACGCCGTTGTGCGCGAGCGAAATCTCGCCGGGGCGTGGCGAGGAACCACCCCCGACCAAGGCAGGGCCCGACGCGGTGTGGTGCGGCGCCCGGAACGGCCGGCGGCGCCAGCCGGTCGGATCGATGCCCTCCCCTGCCAGCGAACGGATGGCGCAGCTCTCCAGCGCCTCCGATTCGGTCATCGAAGGGAGGATGCCGGGCAGGCGCTCGGCGAGCATGGTCTTGCCGGTACCTGGCGGCCCGATCATCAGCAGGTGGTGGCGGCCCGCCGCGGCGATCTCGAGCGCGCGGCGCGCCTGGTGCTGGCCGCGCACATCGCCCATGTCGGCACCGCCAATGGGCACATCGTAGAAGTCAGGCGCATTCGGGCTGGCCAGCTCACTGCTCCCGCGCAGCCAGGCGCATACCTCGGCCAGGCTGTCGGCAAGCAGGATGTCGCCTTCGCCGATCAAGGCGGCCTCGGCCGCGTTCGCCCGGGGCACGACAATGCGGCGGCCGCAGCGGCGGGCGCGGATAAGGGCGGGAAGGATGCCCGGGACCGGACGCAGTTCGCCGGAAAGCGCCAGCTCACCCAGGAATTCGCAATCATCCAGCCGCTCGCGGGGTATCTGCGATCCGGCGGCCAGGATGCCCAAGGCGATGGCCAGGTCGAAGCGGCCGCCATCTTTCGGCAACTCGGCCGGCGCGAGGTTCACCGTCACGCGGCGGCTGGGGTATTCAAAAGCGGTGTTCTGGATGGCGACGCGGACGCGATCGCGGGCCTCGCGCACTGCCGAGTCAGGCAGGCCAACGATGGACGTGGATGGCAACCCGCCGGAGAGGTGGACCTCGACGACCACCTGGGGCGCCGCGACACCTTCCTGCGCGCGCGAGAGCGTGACAGCGAGGCTCATGAGGCGGGGAATCGTAACCGCTTACGCATCGGAAGGGGCCGCGAACAGCTTGGATCCGTGCTGGACCGGGTTCGCATGACGCACTCCTTTGCGCAGGTTTTGGGAAATAACCGCCCCCGACCGCTCTCGGGGTGAGGGTGACGGATCGGGGGCGGTCCCGGGACCTTGCGGCCGTCCTTGTTTACTGGCCGCTAGGCGTGGCGCCGGCTTCCAGGCTGGCGACCCGCTTTTCCAAACTTTCGAGCCTTTCGCGGGTCCGTGCGAGTACCTGGCTCTGAACGTCGAATTCCTCTCGAGTTACGAGATCGAGGCGGCGCAATCCTTGAGCCAGGATATCTTTGAAGTTGGCGTGCAGATCCTCACGCGCTTGCGCCAGCCCTGGCGGAACCAACGATGCCAACCGCTCAGCGAGTTGGTCGATACCCTTCACATCCATCCTGCAAACCCCGACGTCGTGGAATAAATTCTAGGTGAACTATTTGTAGGCGCTATCAGGCTTCGCCCCTACGTAGTGTAGGGTTTTTCCTACAAACCACCCAAGGCGGTCGGGACGCAGGCCTATGGCACAATGGCGGTCCGCGTGCCTGCAGCCGGTGCGCCCCAAGGAGTTCAAGACATGAAGCTGGTGGTCGCCATCATCAAGCCGTTCAAGCTGGACGATGTCCGCGAGGCCCTCGCCGATGTAGGCGTGCAGGGAGTCACGGTGACGGAGGTGAAGGGCTTTGGCCGCCAGAAGGGCCACACCGAGCTCTACCGGGGGGCCGAGTACGTGGTGGATTTCCTGCCCAAGATCAAACTGGAAGTGGCCGTGGCCGACGACCAGCTGGAGCGGGTGGTCGAGGCCATCCAGCAGGCGGCCCGCACGGGCAAGATCGGCGACGGCAAGATCTTCGTCAGCTCGCTGGAGCAGGTGGTGCGCATCCGCACCGGCGAGCTGGATAACGACGCGCTCTAAGGCGCTCAGGCCGCCTGGGCAAGCGCCTGCCGCTTGAAGCGGCGGTGGTGGACCAGGATGCCGGCGTAATACGCCAGGTAGTAACCCAGGGTAAGGCCGATGACCGCCATGGTGAGCGGGCTATCGCCCGGTGCCGTGCCGTGGGCCGGTGCCGCTGCGCCGCTATGCATGAAAGCCCCCATCACGATGAACCGGTAGGCCAGGCGGCCAACCAGCAGGGCGGTCAGGGCGCCGCCGATCCACGGGTTGGGTATATAGGCATCGGTATCGCCCGTGCCGAGTTCGAAGCGGGTGAACTTCAGCCCGACCATGCCGAGCGCCGCACCCACGATCAGGCCGGCCAGGGCGCCTTCCGCCAGGCTGATGCTGGCAAAGCCCACCGTCATCAACAGGCACGACACCAGGGCGAACAGCCCAACACGCACCGCCATCTTCTTCGTATGAATGACCTGGCGGCCAAAGTTCCGGCGGATGCGGCGGTAGACGACCCAGACCATGAGGCCGGCCATGGCGACCGGAACGAGGGCGGGCGTGGACTGGACAGCGGCCTGGACGAGCATGGTGGGGTCTCGGGTTGTCGGTGTGGGCTTACCTTAGCGCCGTGGCAGCGAGCCCCCTATGGGCAACCGGCACCCTTTGGGGGTGACGGTTGTCAGGCAGGGGATCGCGCGCGAGCGCGCTCCTACAGGAGCGCGCCCGGCATGGGTCAGGCCTTGGCCTTGCCCTGGTTGGCCACCGCGGCCATCTTGGCGGCGATTTCGGCTTCGTCGCCGAGGTAGTAGTGCTTGACCGCCTTCAGGTTTTCGTCGAACTCGTACACCAGCGGGATGCCGTTCGGGATGTTCAGCTCCGCGATGTCGTCATCGGAGATGCCGTCGAAGTACTTCACCAGCGCGCGCATGGAGTTGCCGTGGGCGGCCATGAGTACGTTGTTGCCGGCCTTGATCGCCGGGGCCAGCACGTCGTGCCAGTACGGCAGCACGCGGGCCACGGTGTCCTTAAGGCACTCCGTGAGCGGCACCTCGGCGATGCCTTCGTAACGGGCGTCGTCGGCGAATGACATCTCGCCCGGCTTCAGCGCCGGCGGCGGCGTGTCGTAGCTGCGGCGCCAGATCTTGACCTGGTCATCGCCGTACTTGGCGGCGGTCTCGGCCTTGTTCAGGCCGGTAAGTGCGCCGTAGTGGCGCTCGTTGAGGCGCCAGTCGGTCACGACCGGGATCCACATCAGGTCCATCTCATCCTGTACGTGCCAAAGCGTGCGCACGGCGCGCTTCAGGTACGAGGTGTGGGCGATGTTGAAGCTGAAACCGGCGTCCTTGAGCAGGCAGCCGGCCTCTTTGGCCTCGGCCACGCCCTGCTCGCTGAGGTCGACATCGGCCCAGCCGCTGAAGCGGTTTTCGAGGTTCCAGGCCGACTGGCCGTGGCGGATCATCACGAGCTTGTACATGGCATCCAACGATGGGAGGGGAAAATCCCATGGTGGAACGGCGGCCCGGGGGCGTCAACTGCGGACCCCTGCCGCAAGTCACGCTAAACCTTGCGACGCCATGGCGCATCCTAGGGGTCCAGTCCACCCGTGGAGCAGCACACCATGCGTCGCACCCTGTTTTCAGTTGTTATCGCCCTGTCCTTCGCTGGTGCCGCCTTTGCGGCCGAGGACATCAGCAAGGTTAACGGCACGGCCAGCGTCGAAGCCGGCCAGCGCGCCGGTGACGTCGGCACCGTCAATGGCTCGGTCCGGATCGGTGACCAGGCCATCGTGGAAAAGGCCCATTCGGTCAATGGCTCCGTCGAACTGGGCAAGGGTGCGACGGCTGATGAAGTCCACACCGTGAATGGAAGCGTCACGCTGAACGACCACGCGCAGATCAAGGGCGAGCTGGAAAACGTCAACGGACGCGTCAAGCTGGAGCAAGGTGCGAACGTCGCCGGCCATCTTTCGAACGTCAATGGCGATATCACGCTCCAGCGGGCGCATGTCGGGGGCGGCATCGAAACGGTCAACGCCAACATCACTGTCGGCGAGGGCTCCCAGGTCGCAGGCGGCATCCTGGTGAAGAAGCCGCGCATGAGCTGGAGCAGCAGCGACAGCCGGCCGCCCACGATCATCATCGGGCCGCATGCGGTAGTCACCGGCACCATGACATTCGAGCGCGAGGTGCAGCTCTACATAAGCGACTCGGCCAAGGTCGGCAAGATCGAAGGTGCCACGCCCAAGACGTTCAGCGGCAACGCCCCGTAATGGACGCCATGTAGGAGCGCGCTTGCGCGAAACGCCAACAAGGCGGAGACGCGGCAAGTTACCATCGCGCGCAAGCGCGCTCCTACAGCCAATCCCTGGGCTTCAGGTATTCATACAGCCTTGCCTCGGCGCTTTCCGGCGCCGGGGTGTAGGCGTATTCAAAGCGCACGCGCGGCGGCAGGCTCATCAGGATGGATTCGGTGCGGCCGCCCGATTGCAGGCCGAACAGCGTGCCGCGGTCGTACACCAGGTTAAATTCCACGTAGCGTCCGCGGCGGTACAGCTGGAATTCGCGCTCACGCTCGCCATAGGCCGTGTCCTTGCGGCGCTCGACGATGGGCAGGAACGCATCGAGAAAGCCCTGGCCAACATCGCGGGTGAAGTCCATGCAGCGATCGAAGCCGCCCTCGTTCACATCGTCGTAGAACAGGCCGCCCACCCCGCGCGTCTCGCCGCGGTGCTTGAGATAGAAGTATTCGTCGCACCACTTCTTGTAGCGGTCGTACACGTCATCGCCGTAGGGCGCGCAGAGGTCCTTCGCCACGGTGTGCCAGTGGCGCACGTCCTCGTCGAACGGGTAATACGGCGTCAGGTCGAAACCACCGCCGAACCACCACACCGGCTCCGCGCCATCGCGCGACGCCTCGAAGTAGCGCACGTTGGCGTGCGTGGTCGGGATGTACGGGTTACGCGGATGGATCACCAGCGATACGCCCGTGGCGATGAAGCTGCCGCCCACCAGGTCGGGGCGATGGGCCGTGGCGCTGGGTGGCAGCGGCGAACCCGCTACCCGGGAGAAATTCACGCCGGCTTGCTCGAATACCGCGCCATCGCGCAGCACGCGTGTGCGGCCACCACCGCCTGCCGGGCGGGTCCATGCGTCTTCTTCGAAACGTGCCTCCCCGTCCGCAAGCTCCAGGGCGGCGCAGATGCGGTCCTGGAGCCCGCGCAGGAACGATTCGGCGATATCGGCTTGTCTGGACATGATGGCGCATGGCCCCTGTATGAGTTGGCGCAAGCTTACCAAGGCCGCCCGCCGGGCCTGCTGCGGCACGCGGCCGCGTCGTGCTGACAGTCAGGACAGGCGCGCCACCACGCGCTGGTTGCCGGTAAGGCGCGCCCAGCGGTAACCGGTATCGATCCACATGAGGTAGCCCGCCTCCAGCGCCATGCGGCGCACATAGCGGTAGCCGCCGGGGAACGTTGCCTCTGCCGCGACGGGCATGGCATCAAAAGCCAGCCGCCGGGCCAGGTAAAGGCAACGGGCCAGGTGGTAACGGCTGGTAACCAGCGCGACGGAAGGTACGCGGCCCTCGCGGCGCAGGATGTCGCGCGCATGGCGCAGGTTCTCCAGCGAATCGACCGACTCTTGCTCAAGCAGCAGCGGCACACTGGCCGGCCACCCCGCTCCCTGCAACCACTGCTGCCCCGCTTCGGCCTCGCTAACGGTGCCGCCATCGCTGCGGCCACCCAACAACAACACCTGCGGCGCGAACCCTTCAAACGCGTTGGCGCGGGCGCGATCCAGCCGCCCAACGAAATCGGCTTCCGGCTGCCCATCGACCAGCTTGCGCCCGAACACCAGCAAGGTACGCGGCGCCGCGGCCTGCAGTGGGCTGCGCGTCGCCACGCGCCAGACGCGGACCAGGTGCGCCACATACAGCAGGCCAAGGCTTGCCACGAGCGCTACCAGTGTGACGCCGGCGGCGATGAGGATGTCGCCATCGCCCAGGTAACGCCATGGGCCTCGACGCATCGGTTGGGTGATCCCGGTCATGGCGTGGCTGGCTTCCTCGGGGGCGCCAGTCTTGCGGATCGCACGGAACCACGCAATCGCCTGAATCACGAAATCTCGTTCACGCGACGCTACGGCGCAAAAAGGATAGGCTCGCGGCATGCCTCATCCCATGCCTCCCTTAGCCATCACTGCGTTCACCGCCACGTCCGCCCTCGGCCGCGGCGTGGATGCCCACGCACACGCCATCGCTGCCTCGACAGGCGGCCTGCGCCCCAACGATTTTTCCACCGAGCCGCTGGCCTGCTGGATCGGCCGGGTGGACGGCGTCGAGGACGAGCCACTACCGCGCGAACATGCGCAGTGGGAATGCCGGAACAACCGGCTGGCGTGGATCGCCTTGCGCCAGGACGGCTTTAGCGAAGCGGTCCACGCGGCCCGTGCACGCTACGGCGCCTCACGCGTCGCCGTCTTGCTGGGCACCTCGACCGCGAGCATCGGTGCCACCGAGGAGGGCTATCGCCGCCTTGAGAACGGCGAGATGCCCGCCGACCTGCATCGCCCGGCCATCCACACGCCCCATTCGCTGGCCGGTTTCGTTGCCCACGCGTTCGATCTGGAAGGACCTTGCCTCACCGTTGCCACGGCGTGCTCATCCAGCGCCAAGGTGTTCGCCAATGCCGAGCGCATGATCCGGCTTGGCCTCATCGATGCGGCCGTGGTCGGTGGTGTCGATACGCTATGCGATAGCGTGCTGTTTGGCTTCAACTCGCTGGAGCTCGTCTCCACCGAACCATGCCGCCCGTTCGATGCGCAGCGTAACGGCATCTCGCTGGGTGAGGCGGGCGGGTTCGCGCTGATCGAGCGCGCGACCGAACATGGCGATGCGCCGCTGTTCATCGGCTATGGTGAAGCCAGCGACGCGCACCATATGTCCACACCGCACCCGGAAGGCCTCGGTGCGGAACTGGCCTTGCGCGATACGCTCGCGCGCGCGGGCATCGAGGCCGGCGATGTCGACTACATCAACCTGCACGGCACGGCGAGCCAGAAGAACGACGACGTGGAAGCCGCGCTCGTGGCGCGGAGCTTCCCCGCGACGACCCGTGCCAGCTCGACCAAGGGCTTTACCGGCCACACGCTGGGCGCCGCCGGCATCCTCGAAGCCGTGTTTGCCCTACTTGCGATGCGCGATGGCGTGGTGCCGGGCAACCTGGGTGCGACGACCCCCGATCCGTTATGTGGTCCGCAGATGGCCTGGCAGACCGAGCGTGCGGATGTACGCATCGCCCTGAGCAACTCGTTCGGCTTTGGCGGCAACAATGCCTGCCTTGCCTTCGCTCGCCGTGGAGGCGCCGCATGAGTGCCGCGCTGACCGTATGGGTAAAGGGCATCGGCCTGTGGGCACCGGGCACGCCGACGTGGCATGCATTCCGCGAAGTAGCGACCGGCGACGCGACGCCGGGAGATGCCGAGCGTCCTGTTGCCGATGTGCTGCCCGCGAATGAGCGCCGCCGCGCTCCCGAGAGTGTGCTGCTCGCCACCGCCGCCGCCGGGCAAGCGGTGGCCATGAGTGGGCACAGCGCGGCCACCTTGCCCTGCGTATTCGCCTCCGCTCACGGCGACCAGGTGATTACCGATTACATGTGCGCCACGCTGGCGACGGCACCGGCAGAACTCTCGCCGACCAAGTTCCACAATTCCGTGCACAACGCGCCCGCCGGCTACTGGACCATCGCCACGCACTGCCATGCGGCATCGAGCGCGGTATCCGGTGGCGAGGAAAGCTTCGGCGCGGGCCTGCTGGAAGCCGCCAGCCAGGCGGTTGCTGATGACCGCGATGTATTGCTTGCCTGCTACGACATCGCCGGCACCGGCCCGATCGGCGGCATGACCAGCACGACCGGCCCATTCGCCTCCGCCCTCGTGCTGTCGCCCCGCGCCGATGGCGCGGCTATCCGGCTGGACATCACGCCGGAACCGGGCAACAGCGGCCGCGAGCCGAGTGGGGATGCCTGGATGGATGGCGTGGCCGCAAGCAACCCGTCGGCGGTCGCGGTGCCATTGTTCCGCGCCCTGGCCGCGGCGCACCCCGCCGCTTTGCGGGTACCCGCGGCACGCGGGCTCGATTTGCACATCGATCTGGATACTGTCCCATGAACGCCGCCGGCAACCGTTTCTGCGTGCTCATCCCCTGCCTTAACGAGGAGCAGGCGATCGAAGGCGTGGTCAGGGACGCGTTGTCGCTCGGCATGCCCGTCATCGTGGTCGATGATGGCTCGGACGATCGCACGCCAGCCATCGTCAGTGCGATGGGGGTTACCTTGTTGCGTCACGAAACGCGGCGCGGCAAGGGTGAGGCGCTTCGCACAGGCTTTCGCGAAGTGCTGCGCCAGGGCTTCGATGGCGTGATCACGATGGATGGCGACGGCCAGCACCTGGCGAGCGATATCCCCGCCATGCTCAATGCCAGCCAGCAACACCCAGGCGCCATTGTTATTGGCGCGCGCCTGCTTGAGCGCGAGCAGCAGCCGCCCGGCCGCCGCCGCGCCAATGCCGTGGCGGACTGGGGTATTTCATGGGCATGCGGGCGACCGATTGCGGATACGCAGAGCGGCCAGCGCTTCTACCCGCGGGCAGCACTCGACCTGGTGGAACTACCCGCGGAGGACTTCGTGTTCGAAGCCGCCGTGCTGATCACTGCCTGCCGCGAGCGCGGCATCAGCGTGGTTTCCGTCCCGATCGCATCACGCTACCAGGGCGAGTTCCGCATCAGCCACTTCAGCCCGGTGCGCGACGTGACGCGCATCACCACCTATACCATTGGCCGCCTGATTCACTACGGCCATATCGTCGACAGCTACCGGCGCTCACGCGCAATGCCCACGATCATCGGGAACGAAGCCAGCGCCGGCACTACGCATTAGCCATAGCCAACCAAGGGGTGCAGGGAATGGAGCACAAGCCATACGATGCCGTGATCATGGGCGGAGGCCTTGCCGGCCTTACGCTGGCGATGCAGCTCAAGGGTGAATACCCGGACATGGATATCGTGGTGCTGGAGCGGCATACGCGACCGTTGCCGGAAGCAGCATTCAAGGTGGGCGAATCCACCGTTGAGATCGCGGCACACTACTTTGCCGATACGCTTGGCCTGCTCGGCCACCTGGAATCCGAGCAGATCCGCAAGTTCGGTTTTCGGTTCTTTTTCTCCGATGGCCGTGACGATCTTGCCGATGTGACCGAACTGGGTGTCAGCGCGGTACTGCCCACGCCGAGCTACCAGATTGACCGCGGCATCCTCGAGAACTTCCTTGGCGAGGAAGCCCTGCGTCGTGGCATCGATTTCCGCGAAGGCATCACCGTGCGCGGCTTCGACATCGGCAGCGGTGATGCGCCGCATACCGTGCGTTTTCGCAGCGAGGCGGGCGATGGCGAACTGAGCGCACGCTGGCTGCTCGATGCGAGTGGGCGTGCCGGCCTTATCCGCCGCAAGCTCGATCTCACGCGCGACAACGGCCACCATGCCAATGCCGTGTGGTTCCGGGTCGATGATCGTCTTGAAATCGACCAGTGGTGTGACGATGCCGAGTGGAAGGATCGATGCCACCCGCCCGAGCGTTGGCGCTCCACGAATCACCTGGTCGGCCCCGGCTACTGGGCGTGGCTGATTCCCCTTGCCTCCGGCGCACATTCGGTCGGCATCGTCGCCGATGCAAATATGCATCCGCTCGAAACGATGAATACCTTCGACAAGGCGCTGGCGTGGTTGTGGGAACACCAGCCGGTTCTCGCCCGCCAGGTCGATTC
Source organism: Luteibacter sp. 621 (assembly GCF_050435445.1). Classification (NCBI taxonomy): domain Bacteria; kingdom Pseudomonadati; phylum Pseudomonadota; class Gammaproteobacteria; order Lysobacterales; family Rhodanobacteraceae; genus Luteibacter; species Luteibacter sp. 621. The sequence goes on from NZ_JBNDKI010000002.1 coordinate 231,030, forward strand.
GCGCAAGGACAAGCTGCTCGATTTCGCCTTCTTCCGCCACTTCTCCTACGGCTGTGCGCGGATGTTCTCGTCAGACCGGTGGGCTTTGACGGGCGAGGCGGGTGCGTTCCTCGATCCGTTCTATTCGCCCGGCAGCGACTTCATCAGCATCTCCAACACGTACATTACGCAGCTGGTGGGCATGGATCGCCGCGGCGACATGCTGGCACCGCATGCGCGCCTGTTCGAGCGGCTGTTCTTCTCGTTCTACGAAAGCACGCTGCGCATGTATCGCGGCCAGTACAACCTGTTCGATGACCCGGAAGTTCTGCCGATCAAGGTGATCTGGGATTACGCGTACTACTGGGGCGTGCTGTGCCAGATCGTTTTCCAGAAACGCCTGGGTGATGCACCGTTCATCGCGCGCATGGGCCCCGAGCTTCTCGCCGGTGCCGAGCTGAACACACAGATGCAGGTTTTCTTCCAGCGCTGGCACGCCGTATCGGAGAAACGAAACCGCAAGGTGATGCTCGATCAGCGCGACCTGACCTGGTTCGCCGATATGAACCGCACGCTGCACGATGTGCTGGACGACGACACGCTTGCCGAGCGCCTGTCCAACAACGTGAACATGATGCGGCTACTCGCCGCCAGCATCATCGAGCGCGCCGCCGCGGATCACCCTTCGCTCAAGGAAGGCAGCGAGGCGCTGACGGATATCGAAGGCGACCGGACGAAGCTATTCGATCTGGTCGCCTGACCGCTCAGGCCGGGTGGATCACCGCGGCGCGGCCACTGGCGATCTCCCGGCCGGCGTGTTCGATACGGAAGGTGTACTGCGCGCCCGCGTCGTCGGCGAGGAGGCATTCGGCGAAGACGTCGAGGCGGCCGGCAAGGTCGTCGATCCGCTCGACGGCCAGCTTCACGCCGCGCAGGCTTACCAGCATGCCTGGGCGCGGCTGCGTCGCACCGTTCGCCTTCGCATGCAGGGCGCCGTGTACGGCGGTTGCCTGCGCGCCGTACTCGGCCAGGTGAACCGCATGGAGGCCGCTGGTCCCACGCAGCGGGTGTGCTGGCGCAACGTGGGAGGTGCTAATCGCGTGGATCGTGGTGTCGTCGTGGGCGATCACCCCGTCAAGCAGGCACATGTCGCCCGCATGCGGGACCAGCGCGACGAAGTCGGCCTTCGCCAGCATGGGCGCGGGCGAGTGATCAGGCATCGGCATGCTGCACCGGCGGCGGCGCGGAAGTGGCTGCGGCGTGCGCGCCATCCATTTCCTGCCAGAAATCGTAGAAATTGAACCAGTTGAACGGGTACACGCGGCAGTAGTGCTCAATGCGCGCCGCGTAGTGGGCGATGATCGCGTCCAATGCTTCGGCGCGATTCGCACGGGGAATATTGATACCGTCCGAAAACGCTTCGAAAATCAGCCTGTAGCGATTGCCGCCAAGATAAATTCCAAAGCACAGCACCACGGGAATCTTCAGCGCGGAGGCGAGCAGCCACGGGCCCACCGGGAACGACGCGGGCGTGCCGATGAAAGGCGCCGTACGCGATACCTCGAGCCGATGCCCGCGGTCGGCGAGCAGGGCCACCATGCCACCCTCGGCGGCGCCTTCGGCCATGGCGAGCGCGACAGAGGCGCCACCCAGCGACGCATCGATGACGGCGGCACCGACATCCGGTGCGAGGGCTTCGAGTAGGGTGGTGAGCGCAGGCGTCTTCTGCTTGTCCAGCACGACGCGCAATGACACATCGGGGCGCCGCTGGCCCAGCGCCCGCAACGCTTCAAAACTACCCTGGTGCGAGCCGAGCAGCAGCACACCCGTCCGTGCATCGAGCCAGCGATCAAGCGCAGGAAGGCCTTCGACCTCCACCTGGAAGTCACGCTCGCCGCGAGCGAGGAAGAACATCCGGTCAAGCAGCGTCGAGGCGAACATATGGATGTGATGGAACACATCGCGGTTCGTTACCTCGCGGCCCAGCACGCGCGCCAGGTACAGGCGCGATGCGGCGCGCTCGGTCGCCCGGCGCAGGAAGAAGTAAAGCGCGATGGGCCAGAGCAGCAGCCTGGCGGTGCGCCGGCCCAGGCCAAGGCCGACGGTACGAATGAGCCAGATGGCGAAGAAACCGCCACCTTCGCGTTGCTGCCAGTGGCTCATGCGCTGCCCTCCAGTGTGCCGCGCAGCAGGATATCGTCGCCGCGGCGAACCAACAGGCGATACCGCCGGTCGCCGGCGTCAGTGAGTTCCACCACGGCATCCTGGCCGGGTAGCAGGGGAGCGAGGAATTTGGCGTCGATCACCTGGCGCAGCGACGCCCTGCGCCACGCATGGAGCGCCTGCGCCGCCTGCTCAAGGATCAGCACGCCGGCCACGATGGGCCGCCCGGGGAAATGGCCGGCAAAGCTCGGGTGGTCCGCCGCAAAGCGGAAGGGCTGGCTATGGGTCATGGCGGCGTCGGTCATGCTCGGGATACCGGGTTTGCGGGAAAGCAAACCACGGCAGGGATCAGCGTGACCTGAACAGGCCGTCAGGCCGCCGCGCGGTGCTGTTCGATGTGCTCGGACAGGGTGCGCAGGCTGGTGAAGATGGTGCGGTTATCGGGGTTATCCGACTTCAGCTGGAAGCCATAGCGTTTGGACACCGCCAGGGCGATCTCCAGTGCGTCAATGGAATCCAGGCCCAGGTCGCCGCCAAACAGGGGCGCCTCAGGCTCGATGTCGGCAGGCTTCACGCTTTCCAGGTTCAGGCTGGTGACGATCAGTTCTGCAAGTTCTTTTTGTGCTTCGGTCTGCGTTGCCATGGTGTTTCCAGGTCCCCGGATCATGCCTGCCTCCCCCCGGATGGCAGCGGCGGCGGAGTGTAACACAGGCCTTTTCATGCCCCTCGAAGCCTACATTCAGCCACGTGAAGGCGCGGCCACGAACGCCCGGCGGTCGCAGGATATGATGTGCGCCAGCGTTTACATGGAAGCCTCGATGCGCCCAGCCAGCGACATGCGCGAGCGATCCCCGCTTGCCGCCCGCCCGTCCCCGACGGTGACCTATAGCGACCTGCCCGCAGGCAGCCTGCCGCCCGGCACGCTGGCGGCGTTTGGATTTGGCGCGCAGGCAACGTCGCCCGGGGATGATCCGCGCTGGCTGCGCGTGGCGCTTGAGCCGCTGGCCGAGGCCCTGCCTGAACTCTGGACGATTGAGGGCGAGGTCACCTATGGGCGCGAGGGCGACCTGAGCTGGTCGCGCGGTGGCGGCTGGCTGTACGCCGCCGTTGAATGCGACGAGGCCCACCATGGCGGCCCCGAGGGCGCGGCGAAGCATGCTTACGAGCTGCTCTCGGCGTTCGTCGCCCAGGCACCGGAGCACCACGTTCAGCGCATCTGGAACTACCTGGGCGATATCAACGCCGGGGCCGGCGACGATGAGCGCTACAAGCAGTTCTGCACCGGCCGCATCGCGGGTATGGGCGATGTGTTCGCGCAGGGGTTTCCTGCGGCATCGGCGATCGGCCATCACGCACGCAAGGGCCTGCTGCAGGTATACCTGCTGGCGACCGACCGCGAGGGCACCCGGGTAGAGAACCCGCGCCAGGTGAGCGCATGGCAGTACCCACGCCAGTACGGCCGCACGCCGCCCAGCTTCGCGCGCGCCACGCTGCTGCCGGCGGATGACGTCCTGGCCATCTCGGGTACGGCGGCCGTGGTCGGCCACGCGTCGGCCCACACGGGCGACCTGGGCGCGCAGCTGGCCGAGACCCAGCGGAACCTCGATGCGTTGCTGTCAAATGGCGGCCTGCCTGAGGGCTTCGACGTGCGTGCACCGCTCAAGGCGTATGTGCGCCACCCGGACGATGCAGCCGTGGTGCTGGCCTTCGCTCAGGCGCACTGGCCTCAGGCCCCACTGGTGCTCCTGCACGGCGATATCTGCCGTGAGGAACTGCTGGTTGAGATTGACGGCTGGCGTTACCGCTAAGGGCAATCGCGTCCGAGGTCGCTCCAACAGCGACCTCCACAGGCATGTGGCCCTTATTTCTTGGTGGGGCGATGCCACCCAACGATGGTGGCCTGTCGCGCGCGGGCCAGGGTGAGCTCATCCGCCGGCGCATCCTTGGTGATGACCGAACCCGCGCCAATCGTGGCGCCATCGCCCAACGTGACCGGTGCGACAAGTGAGCTGTTTGACCCCACGAACACGCCATCGCCAATCGTAGTGCGGCTCTTGTTCACGCCATCGTAGTTGCAGGTGATGGTGCCCGCACCGATGTTCACCTTGCTGCCGATCACCGTGTCACCGAGGTAGGACAAGTGGTTGGCCTTCGAGCCGGCCGCAATGACGGCGTTCTTGGTTTCCACGAAATTGCCGATGTGCACACCTTCGGCGAGATCCGTACCGGGACGCAGGCGCGCGAACGGCCCGATCGTGCAGGGGCCGTGCGTGACCACGCCATCGAGGTCGCAGTGGGCGAGCACGACGGTGCCCGCAGCGAGCGTGGCGTTGCGTACGCGCGTGAACGGGCCGATACGCACGTTATTGCCCAGTTCCACATCGCCCTCGAGGATCACGTTCACATCGATCTCGACATCGCTGCCTGCCGTGACCGTGCCACGGATATCAATGCGCGCCGGATCGGCAATGCGAACGCCGGCCAGCGCAAGCTGGCGCGCCATGCGTTCGCGGTACATCGCCTCGAGACCGGCTAGCTGCCACGGATCGTTGGCTCCGGAGGCATCGACCGGGTCGCAATCGACGCATGCGGCTGGCGTGCCTTCCGCTGATGCCATTTCGAAGACGTCCGTGAGGTAGTACTCGCCCTGTGCATTGCTGTTGCCCAACTGCTGGGTCCATGCGAGCAAGCGGTCCGCATCGCCCGCCACGATGCCCGTGTTGACCAGATCGATGGCGCGCTGCGCCGCACTCGCATCCTTCTCCTCCACGATGTGGCGCACCATGCCCTCGGCATCGAGCACCACGCGCCCGTATCCGGTGGGATGGGGCAGCCGGGTCGCCAACATGGCCAACCCGGCCTCGCCCGAGACCAGGGCGGAGAGCACATCACTGCGGATCAGCGGTACATCGCCGTAAAGCACGAGCACCCTGCCCTCGAGCTTGCCATCGGCCTTCAAGGCTTCGAGCGCTGTGCGTACCGCGTGGCCTGTGCCCAGGCGCTCGCGCTGCTCGATCCAGCCCAAGGCGGTATCGGCCGCGAAGGCCTGGCGTACCTGGTCGCCGTTGTGCCCGTACACCACGTGGACGCCGGCCGGCCCCAGGGCGCGCGCCGCCTCGATCACATGCGCCAGGAGCGGCCGGCCGGCAAGCGGCATCAGTACCTTGGCCGAGGCGGATTTCATGCGCTTGCCCTCGCCAGCGGCGAGGATCAGGACGTGCAGCGGATGGGACATGGGCTTGCCTGCCAGTTTGTCAGGTCCGCACTTTCGCGCGTTTGGGGTTCCCGTGCCAAGTCCACCGTCCGCACTAACCGTGCGCCTGCTCAGTCCTTGTCATCGTCCGGACGCGCCGTGAGGTGCTCCAGATTGGGCTTATATGCTTCCACGAACGCGTTATGCAGGATGCCGATGACGGCCTGGCTGGTCGACATGCTGCGGTTATCGATCGTGCCGGATATGGGCACGCGCGTGGCGAACTGATCCTTCGACTGGTTCTTGAACACCTTGGTGACGCCCTCTGCCACGGCCTCGTACGCCAGTTTCAGCGGGTTCTTCTTCTCCTGCTCCACATCCTGCTTCCAGCTGAAGATCTTCAGCCCGCGGAAGAGGGGTTTGGCGTAGCCCTCAAGCTTGCGATCCTTTGCCTGCAGCTCCATGACGAAGTCGCCCTCGCCCGCCGCGAAGTCGAGACCCGAATAGGCGCGAACCAGGTCGTTTGCGCGAACCAGCTTGATGTTGTGCACGGTGAGTTCGTAGCGGAAGTCACCCGCTTCCTGCAAAGGATCGAACTCAGCCTTCGTCTGCAGCGGCGCATCGCCCAGGATGTGCGCGGTGGCATCCATATGCGCCACGCGCGAACCGCCCTCGCGCTGGACATTCGTAAGGTTGGTAATCGTGCCGTTCACGTCGGTCATCTTCAGGTCCACCTTCGGACTGGAGACGAAGTTGTGGAACGTGACGGTGCCATTGATCACGTGCAACTCGTCGATGCGCGTAGGCACGATCGCCCGGAGCTGTGCGCGCCAATCCACGCCCTTGCCGGTCTGTGTATCGCCCTCGCCCTTGCCGTCGACGAAGTTGAGTGTCGGCTCGTAGAACTCGACCTTGCCACGCAGGTGGCCACGGGTGAGTGCAGGCCAGCTAAGGGAGATATCGGTGCGTTCCGCATCGAACAACGGTACCGGCAGCTTGCCGTCGACCTTGGTGATGCGCAGATTGTCTATGGAGTACGCACCGCGCCACAGGTGGATGTCGATATCGTCGATGTGCCCGGCATAGGAACCCATGTTGGCCAACCGTGCGTTGAGCTGCCCAAGGACGATGAAGGGCAACGCGATGCGCGCCGCGATCAGGACGATCGCGAGGGCGAGGAGGATCCACAGGCTACGGCGGTAACGGACATGCATATCCGGCAGTGTGGCCGTCGCGAGGTCATCACGGGATGAAGACGGGGCGCAAAAAAACCCCGCCATGGGGCGGGGTTTCCTGGGGTGCTCTGGTAACGAGGCGCTTAGTGCTTCAGCGTCTTGCGCAGGCGCTCCAGCGCCTGGAGCTGTGCGAGGGCTTCGGCCAGCTTGGCCTGGGCCTCGGCCACATCGAGCTGCTCACCACGATTGGCCAGGGCGGCCTCCGCTTCTTCCTTCGCCTTCAGGGCCGCGGCCTCGTCCAGGTCGGCCGCGCGGGCGGCCGTATCGGCGAGGATCGTGACAACCTGCGGCTGCACCTCGAGGATGCCACCGGATACGTAGAACTGCTGGCGGTCACCGTTGGTGCCGACGACGTCCACGTGGCCCGGCTTAAGGCGGGTGATGAGCGGTGCATGGCGCGGCGCGATGCCCAGCTCGCCAAGCTCACCGGTGGCGACCACGAGCGTGGCTTCACCGGAGAAGATCTCGGCTTCGGCACTGACGATGTCGACGCGGATGGTATGGGTCATGGGCTTGGGTTCCGTGCGTTGGGGAAGGGGCGATGAAGGCGCTTACGCGGCCTTCTTCGCACCCATCTCTTCGCCCTTCTTGATGGCTTCGTCGATGCCGCCAACCATGTAGAAGGCCTGCTCCGGCAGGTGGTCCACGTCGCCGTCCACGATCATCTTGAAGCCGCGGATGGTTTCCTTCAGCGGGACGTACTTGCCCGGCGAGCCGGTGAACACTTCGGCCACGTGGAACGGCTGCGAGAAGAAGCGCTCGATCTTGCGGGCGCGCGACACGGCTTCCTTGTCTTCCTGCGACAGCTCGTCCATGCCGAGGATGGCGATGATGTCCTTCAGCTCCTTGTAACGCTGCAGGGTGACCTGCACGCGGCGCGCGGTGTCGTAGTGTTCCTGGCCGATGACGGCCGGGTCCAGCTGACGGCTGGAGGAATCGAGCGGATCCACGGCCGGGTAAATACCCAACGAGGCGATGTTACGGCTCAGCGTCACGGTCGCATCGAGATGCGCGAAGGTGGTGGCCGGCGACGGATCGGTAAGGTCATCCGCGGGCACGTACACGGCCTGGATCGAGGTGATCGAACCGGTCTTGGTCGAGGTGATGCGCTCCTGCAGGACGCCCATTTCCTCAGCCAGGGTGGGCTGGTAACCCACGGCGGACGGCATACGGCCCAGCAGTGCCGAGACTTCGGTACCGGCCAGCGTGTAGCGGTAGATGTTGTCGACGAACAGCAGCACGTCCTTGCCCTTGCCCGACTCGTCCTTCTCGTCGCGGAAGTACTCAGCCATGGTCAGGCCGGTGAGCGCGACGCGCAGGCGGTTGCCCGGCGGCTCGTTCATCTGGCCGTACACCATCGCGACCTTGTCGAGAACGTTGGAGTCCTTCATCTCGTGGTAGAAGTCGTTGCCCTCGCGGGTACGCTCGCCCACGCCGGCGAACACGGAAAGACCCGAGTGCGCCTTGGCGATGTTGTTGATGAGTTCCATCATGTTGACGGTCTTGCCGACGCCGGCGCCGCCGAACAGGCCAACCTTGCCGCCCTTGGCGAACGGGCACATCAGGTCGATAACCTTGATACCGGTTTCCAGCAGCTCGCTCGCGGCGGCCTGGTCGTCATACGACGGGGCTTCGCGGTGGATGACCCACTTTTCCTGCTCGCCGATCGGGCCGGCTTCGTCAATGGGGTTGCCGAGCACATCCATGATGCGGCCGAGCGTAGCCTTGCCGACCGGCACCTTGATGCCTTCGCCGGTGTTCACGGCGATGAGGTTGCGGCGCAGGCCATCGGTGGAACCGAGGGCGATGCAACGGACAATGCCGTCGCCAAGCTGCTGCTGCACTTCAAGCGTGATCTCGGTGCCTTCGACCTTCAGTGCGTCGTAGATCTCGGGGACCTGGTCACGCGGGAACTCGACGTCGACGACCGCGCCGATGATCTGGACAACTTTACCCTGGCTCATGAATGTGCTCCGGATGAATCTTCAATAGTGTTTCGTAGCAGCGCCGCGCTTCGCGTCGCCATCGCTTTATTTCGTCAGACTGCGGCTGCGCCGCCCACGATTTCCGAGATTTCCTGGGTAATCGCGGCCTGGCGGGCCTTGTTGTAGCTGAGCGTGAGCTCGCCGATGACCTTGGTGGCGTTATCGGACGCGGCCTTCATGGCGACCATGCGCGCGGCATGTTCGCTGGCCAGGTTTTCAAGCGCCGCCTGGTACACCACCGACTCGATGTAACGCGTCATCAGGTGCTCGAGCACCGTGCGCGCATCCGGTTCGTAGATGTAATCCCAGTCGTGGGTCTGCTCGACCTTCACGCCCTCGGCCGCGGCACCCTTGGCGTCTTCCAGTTCCTTCGCGACCAGCGACACCGGCAGCAGCGCCTCAATGGTCGGCTTCTGCACGATCGTGTTCACGAAATCGTTGTAGGTCAGGAAAACGCGATCGAGCTTGTTGTCGCTGTAAGCATCGAGCACGACCTTGATCACGCCGATCAGGTCTTCGAGCTTCGGCTTCTCACCCAGGTGCGTGGCGGTGCCGATCAGGTTCACGCCCTTGATGCGGCGGAAGAACTGCACGGCCTTCTGGCCCACGGCCACGATATCGACCTCGACGCCCTTGCCCTGCCACTCGCGGATAGCCACGAGCATGCGGCGGAACAGGTTCGAGTTGAGGCCACCGGCCAGGCCACGATCGGTCGACACCACGATGAACGCGACGCGCGCGACGTTCTCGCGCTCGGTCAGGAACGGGTGGGTGAAGTCGGTGCTGGCCTGGGCGACGTGGGCGATAACCTTGCGCATAAGGCGCGCATACGGGCGCGAGGCCTTCATCAGGTCCTGCGCCTTGCGGATCTTCGACGCCGAGACCATTTCGAGCGCACGCGTCACCTTGCGCATGTTCTGCGTGCTCTTGATCTTGGTTTTGATTTCGCGGCCGCTTGCCATGGCTTACTCGTCTTTGATGGGTAACGCAGCGGGGCGGCGTACCGCCCCGCGTGGGTACTGCTTACCAGCTACCGGTCTTCTTGAACTCGTCGGTGCCCGCCTTGAAGGTGGCCTCGATGTCCTTGTCCCAGTCGCCGGTCTCGTCGATCTTCTTCATCAACTCGGCATTGTTCTGGTGGAAGAAGGCGTGCAGGCCCTTCTCGAACGCCAGCACCTTGTTGACCGGCAGGTCATCGAGGTAGCCCTTCTCGGCAGCGAACACCGACAGGCCGAGCTCGGCGATGGACAGCGGCGAGTACTGCGGCTGCTTCATCAGTTCGGTGACGCGCTGGCCACGATCGAGCTGGGCGCGGGTAGCGGCATCGAGATCGGAAGCGAACTGCGCGAACGCCGCCAGCTCACGGTACTGCGCCAGGGCGAGCTTCACGCCACCGGAGAGCTTCTTGATGATCTTGGTCTGGGCGGCACCGCCGACGCGCGACACCGAGATACCGGCGTTCACCGGCGGACGGATGCCCGCGTTGAACAGGTCGGTTTCCAGGAAGATCTGGCCATCGGTGATGGAGATGACGTTGGTCGGCACGAAGGCCGAAACGTCACCCGCCTGGGTCTCGATGATCGGCAGCGCAGTGAGCGAACCGGTCTTGCCCTTCACTTCGCCGTTGGTCATCTTCTCGACGTATTCGGCGCTGACGCGCGAGGCGCGCTCGAGCAGACGCGAGTGGAGATAGAACACGTCACCCGGGTAGGCTTCGCGGCCCGGCGGGCGCTTGAGCAGCAGCGAGATCTGGCGGTAGGCCACGGCCTGCTTGGAAAGATCGTCGTACACGATCAGCGCGTCTTCGCCGCGATCGCGGAAGTACTCGCCCATGGCGCAGCCGGAGTACGGCGCAACGTACTGCAGGGCAGCCGCTTCGGAGGCCGAAGCCACGACGACGATGGTGTTGGCCAGCGCGCCGTTCTCTTCCAGCTTGCGCACCACGTTCGCGATGGAGCTGCGCTTCTGGCCGATGGCCACGTAGATGCACTTAATGCCAGAGTGCTTCTGGTTGATGATGGCGTCGATCGCGACAGCCGTCTTACCGGTCTGGCGGTCGCCGATGATCAGCTCGCGCTGGCCACGGCCGATCGGGATCATCGAATCGATGGACTTGTAGCCGGTCTGCATCGGCTGGTCGACCGACTGGCGCCAGATCACGCCCGGCGCGACCTTTTCGATCGGCGAGGTGCCGGCGGCATCGATCGGGCCCTTGCCGTCGATCGGGTTGCCCAGCGCATCGACAACGCGGCCCAGCAGGCCCGGGCCGACCGGCACTTCGAGGATGCGGCCGGTGGTCTTGGCGGTATCGCCTTCGCGCAGGTGCTGGTACTCACCGAGCACCACGGCACCCACCGAGTCACGCTCGAGGTTGAGCGCGAGGGCGTAGGTGTCGTTCGGCAGCTCGATCATTTCGCCCTGCATCACATCGGCCAGGCCGTGGATGCGCACGATGCCGTCGGACACGCTGATGATGGTGCCTTCGTTGCGTGCCTCGGCACCGAGCTTGAACTGCTCGATGCGGCTCTTGATCAGCTCACTGATCTCGGACGGGTTCAGAGTGGTGCTGGACATGGTCGGTTCCTTGGGTTGCGCCGCTCTCACGGCACCCGGTGGTATGAGAAGCTCGTAATCAGTGCGTCAGCACGCTGGCCAGCCGCTGCAGGCGGCCGCGCGCCGAACCGTCGATGACCTGCTCGCCCGTGTCGATGATGACACCGCCAAGCAACGCCGCATCGACGTGCGTATCCAGTTCGATCTCACGCTTGAAGCGGCGCTTGAGCGACGCGCGCAGCGCATCCGCCTGGGCGTTATCGAGATCCAGTGCGCTGGTGACCTTGACCTTCAGGGTCGACTCCGACTCCAGCTTGTACTGGTCGTAGAGCGCAGCGATTTCCGGCAGCAGGGCCATGCGGCCGTTCTCCGCCAGCTCCTCGAGGAAGCGGGCGAACGGCGCATCGGCGGCCATGCCTTGCGGAAGGTGGATCGCGACGAGCTGCTTTGGCTGCACGCGCGGATCGGAGCCGAGGCCGGCGACCTGGGGGTCGACCGCGACCGCGGCGGCAAAATTCAGCGCTGCCGACCAATCGGCGAGCGCACCGGACGCGTGCGCTACCTCAAAGGCAGCGCGCGCGTACGGACGGGCGAGGGTGAGCGCCTGGGCCATGATCAGATCTCGGCAGCGAGCTGGTCGAGCAGCGCCTTGTGGGCCGCCGGATCGATTTCACGCTGGACGATCTTTTCTGCACCCTGGATAGCGAGCGCACCCACCTGCTCACGCAGCTGTTCGCGTGCACGCTGGGCCATCGATGCGATCTCGTCCTGGGCCTGGGCCTTCAGACGGTTGATCTCGTCAATGGCTTCCACGCGAGCCTTCTCGACGATGGCGTTGGCCTGGGCCTGGGCCTTGTCGATGATCTCGGTGGACTGGACGCGAGCCTGCTTGATCTCGGCCGCGACCTTGGCGTCGGCGTCCTTGAGCTCCGCACGGGCGCGCTCAGCGGCGGCAAGGCCCTCGGCCACCTTCTTCTGGCGCTCTTCGATGGCACCATTGAGCTGGGGCCAGATGAACTTGGTGGTAAACCAGACCAGGATCGCAAAAGAGATCATCTGGCCCAGGAAGGTCATGTTGATTTCCATGATCTCTCCGAAAGACTCCGAACGCGTGTGTACTGACGGCCGCCGCAGCGCTTAGCGCCGCGGCGGCAAGACGAACGAACGGCTTCTTAGCCGCCGATGGCGGCGCGGACGACGCCAACCAGCGGGTTCGAGAACGCGAAGAGCAGCGCCACGGCGAGGCCGATAATGAACGCCGCGTCGATCAGGCCGGCGAGCAGGAACATGCGGCCCTGGAGCAGCGGGACCAGCTCAGGCTGGCGAGCGGCCGACTCGAGGAACTTCGAGCCCATGATGGCGATACCGAGGCAGGCGCCGAGCGCACCGAGGCCGATGATCACGCCGATGGCGATGGCGGTCATGCCCTGGACGTGGGCGAGAAGCGATGCGAGTTCCATGGTGTTCTCCTGGGATATACAAATAACGAAAGGTTGGAAACGAAACGATTAAAAACTGAAGTTTTTAGCGTCGGGCGGTGAGTTAGTGGTGTTCCCGCGCCGTGGCGATGTAGACGATCGTCAGCATCATGAAGATGAACGCCTGCAGGGCGATGATCAGGATGTGGAAGATCGCCCAGGCCGTGTTGAACACGACGCCAGGCACGAAGCTGATCCAGCTCACCATCAGACCGGCAATCAGCATGAACACCAGTTCGCCGCCGTACATGTTGCCGAACAGTCGCATGGCGAGCGACACGGGCTTCGACAGGGTTTCGACGACGTTAAGAAGGAAGTTGGGGATCACCAGCACCAGCTTGGCGATCGGGTTTTCCGCGTGGAACGGCGCGGTCATCAGTTCCTTGCCGAAACCGAAGCCGCCCTTGGCCTTGATGCCATGGCCGATGACGATGAACAGCACGGCGACCGAGAGGCCCACGGTGGTGTTGATGTCCGCGGTGGGCACCATGCGGAAGTAGGTGTGGTGCGCTACTTCATCACCCGCGAAGGTGTGGACGAGCCAGCCAGCCAGGTCGACCGGCAGCAGATCCATGGCGTTCATGAGGAACACCCACATGAAGATGGACAGCGCCAGCGGCGTGACCGTGCGACGGTCGCCGTGGAAGGTGTCCTTCACCTGGGTATCGACGAACTCGATGGCCAGCTCGACCAGGGCCTGGCCCTTGGACGGCACGCCCGAGGTGGCCTTGCGGGCGAACAGCCAGAACCACAGGCAGAACGCGGCACCAAGGACGAACGAGACGACGATGGAGTCGGCACGGAGATTCCAGAACCAGAAATGATCGGCGCTGAAATTCACCGTCATGTGTTCCAGATGGTGCTGGATGTATTCGGTTAGACCGCCCTGCGGTTCGCTAGCCATGCCTCAACCCTTGAATCTGAATGCAAATATGTTGACCGCGTATGCCGCTACCAGGCCGACCAATGCCGGCAAGGGTGGCAGCTTCCACTGAACCAGAATGAGCAGCAGGCCCCCGATCAGAATGATCCAGCGAAGGATCATGCCCACCAGGAACCGCATGAACGTTGCCCCTGCCCCGCCCAGCGCGCTGAACGCTCGCGCGGCAAGCAGCGCGGTGGCGATAGCGACGATCAGGGCACCTGCGAAAGCGGCCAGTCCGGCGGCGCGCCCCTGCAGGCAAAAAGCGAGTCCCGCGACGACGGCCACCGCGAGCTGCGTGATAACCACGCGCATAGCAAGGTGACGACCGGCTGCAAGACTGTTGAGCAACGCGAGGCTCCCGTGGTTTCGCTCGAAGGCGGCACCAGATGGTTCAACGGGCCACGGTTTAATCTGGAAAAGTATACCAGTGCCGTAAACAACCGGACAAGCGACGAAAGTCCATAACCACCCGCCGGCGCGACGATCCGTCGCGTCGTTGGCGAGGAGCGGCGATGGATCAGGCCCTGGCGGGCGTGCCCACCAGTGCGCCCAGCGATGTCGCCGTTTCCACGGCCACACCCATGATGTCGCCGGCGGCCGTTGCGGCCCGCTCGACGCCCTCCCGCTGCAGATCGCCGCCACGCACGAACATGGCGCGCACAGCGTCGGCATCCTGGGCCACCATGGCATCGGCCATGAGTCCCGTCGCCGCACGTGCATGCCCTTCAAGCGCCTGTAGCTGCAGATCAGCCACCCGCTCCATGCCACGCCAGGCCACGGCCTGTGCGGCGGTAGCCTGTTCGACGAACCGAGCAAGATCAGCGTAAGCGTTTACGTGCGGCATCGTGTTCCGTCGGGGAAACGGGGAGGTGCCGGAGTGTAGACCCGCCTGCTGCAAGGCAGCAACCATAATTTGTTGCGATGACAGCTTTTGTCTTGCCGAATCGGCGCCTGGCTTACGGGGTGTATTCAGCGCCCGACGTGCAGGTCTCGTGGACCACGACCTTGCACAGCAGCGGCACCTCGGGGCTGAGGTTTTCGAAGATCCACCGGGCGAGGTTTTCGCTGGTGGGGTTCTCGAGCCCCTCGATGTCGTTGAGGTAGTGGTGGTCCAGGCGCTCGTACAGGGGCTTGAACCGGGCCTTGAGGTCGCTGAAATCCATGACCCAGCCGAACACGGGGTCCAGCGGGCCTTCCACGTGCAGTTCAACGCGGAACGAGTGGCCGTGCAGGCGTGAGCATTTGTGCCCTTCGGGCACGTTCGGCAGCCGGTGGGCGGCCTCGATATTGAAGGTCTTGAAGATACGCATGGCGCCATTGTAGCCGACCGCACGAATCTGACTGGCCGCAAGGAACCTTCACGACGCAGATCGCACTTTGGCCGATCCAACCGGCCGGTTCATGGACTTTTCATGGCGTAACGGTTGCAGTGGTAACTACACAGGCGGCGCGAGGGGGCGCCCGCCGACACCGGCATCGGTTCACCGAAGGAGGCATCGATGTGCCTTGGTCGTGAGTCTGTCGACCAGCCGCAACCCTGCGCGCTGGCCGAGGGAGTGTTTTCCGCCTTACCGTGGCCCTGCGTGGTCTGGCCCAGCCAGGGCGGCCGTGCGGTCATGGTCAACAGCGCCTTCCAGCGCGAGTTCGGCATTAGCCGTGGCAGGGCCGGGCCGGCGTGGCTCGACGCCCACCTGGCCCCCACCGGGCAACCCGACGAGTACCTGTTCCGCGACCGCCACGCGGCCCCGCGCCGCTACCGGGTCACCCGGCAGACACTCGACATGGCGCCGATCACGTTCCAGGCGGTGTTCCTGATGCCACTTGGCGATGAGCCCTCAACGGCCGAGGCGGAACCGAACACGCTCACCAGCCTGCGCCCAGGGGTCGCACTGACCCGCCGCGAATCCCAGGTGCTGGACGGGATCATGCTGGGCAAGCTCAACAAGGTGATTGCCAGTGAGCTGAAGATCAGCCCGAAGACCGTGGAACTGCACCGCTCCAACCTGATGACCAAACTGCGCGTGCACAACGTGGTAGAGCTAGCCCGCGTGGTGCTGGATGCCGCACCCTCCGAACTCGAAGCCGCACCTTTGTAGGAGCGCGCTTGCGCGCGATCCGGGCGTTGCCGCAAGCACCTATCGCGCGCAAGCGCGCTCCTACAGGGGCATAACGCAGGCAAGAAAAAAGCCGCCCCGGCAGGCCGGAGCGGCTTTCTTTTTCCTGGTGGCTAGAGGCGGGCTCGAACCGCCGACCTCAGCATTATGAGTGCCGCGCTCTGACCAGCTGAGCTACCTAGCCATGAAACCTGGTCGTCCGCGAGGTGGCTCGCGAAGGCCGGGCAGTTTAATCGGGGCTGGCTCACCAAGCAAGGGGCGCCTTGAAGCGGCTTCTCGCGGTGTGGTTGAATCGACCGTAACGCGAAAGGTTCGCGGAGGCTGAATGATCGACGCAGATGGCTATCGACCGAACGTGGGGATTGTCCTCCTCAACGCCGACGGCCGCCTGTTCTGGGCGCGCCGGGTGAACCGGGACGGCTGGCAGTTCCCCCAGGGCGGCATGCGCAGCGACGAAACGCCGCTGGAAGCCATGTACCGCGAGCTGGAGGAAGAGACTGGCCTGGGCGCCCAACACGTCGAGGTGCTGGCCGAGACGCGCGGCTGGCTGCGTTACCGCCTGCCTAACCGTTTTGTGCGCCATCACCAGCGCCCCACCTGCATCGGCCAGAAACAGGTCTGGTTCCTGCTGCGCCTGACCGGTGGCGAGGATGCCCTGCGCCTGGATGCCTGCGAAAAGCCCGAGTTCGACCTCTGGCGCTGGGTGGACTTTTGGTACCCGGCCAACCACGTGGTCAACTTCAAGCGCCAGGTGTATGAGCGCGCTCTGCGCCAGTTCGCCCCCACGGTCGAGACCGTGTGCCGGGTCGAGATCGGCACCTGCCCCCAGCAGGCCGAGCTCCTGCGCCTGGCACGGGAAGCGGCCGGCCAGGGCTGAACGGCTGGCTGAACGGCCTTCACAATCGCGCAGTTGACAATCGTTCGCATTCGCGTTCGAATTCGCACCATGTACATCTGCATGTGCAACGCCGTCACCGACCACGCCATCCGCCGCCACGCGGCCGAGGGCGTGCAGACCTTTGCCGAGCTCCAGGCCCGTACAGGCTGTTCGGATTGCTGCGGCGCCTGCGAGCCTGAGGCCCGGCAGTGTTTGCGGGAGGCCATCGCGGCGCAGCCTTCCGTGCTCTCGTTTCTGCCTGCCACGGCCTGAGGCGGGGTTGCCGGCCTGAGGGCCGGATCGCGCGCAAGCGCGCTCCTACAGGCCGCACCCGTTGCGCACCCCCGTTACGCGTCTCAGCGGCCGCCAGACGCGGACGCAAACCGTCTTCATTCTCGTTACGTCATCGCTTTTACGGGCGACGTATAGTCGTGGCTGAATTCCCAGGGAGACGCCACATGAAGGGCGACGCTAAGGTCATCGAATACCTCAACAAGGTCCTCTACAACGAGCTGGCCGCCATCAACCAGTACTTCCTGCATTACAGGATGTTCAAGGACTGGGGCTACAACGAGCTGGCCAAGCATGAGTACGAGGAATCGATCGAGGAAATGAAGCACGCGGACAAGCTCATCGAGCGAATCCTGTTCCTCGATGGCCTGCCCAACCTGCAGCACCTCGGCAAGCTGCGCATCGGCGAGAACGTCGTCGAAGCCCTTCAGGGCGACCTGGACCTGGAAATGCTTGCGACCAAGGACCTGCGCGAGGCGATCGCCTACAGCGAAGGCATCCATGATTTCGTGAGCCGCGACCTGTTCAAGTTCATCCTTGGCCAGGAAGAAGAGCACATCGACTGGCTGGAAACGCAGTTCAGCCTCATCTCGGATATCGGCCCCGAGCGCTACATGCTCAGCAAGGTCGGCCCCCTGGAACACTGATTCGACGAAAGGCCGCCGCGAGGCGGCCTTTTTCGTTGGAACGTGGCGGGGTTCCTTGACCATTCTGAAACGCAGGGGCTATACCATCGGCCCTTCACGCTTCTTGCACGGAACCCTCCATGGCGCCACGCCATCCGCCACGCTTCGTCGTGCGCACGCACGACGCCGCCCGCGAGCGCCGCACCCTGCTGCTGCTGGGCGCCGGTTGGGCGGCGAGTATCGTGGCCGCCGCTGGGCTGGCATGGGCACTTGCCTCGCCCAAGGTGGGCGCTCCTGGCGCACCGCGGGCCAGTACGGGGCAGCTCCGCGCCGACAACGAGGACCTGCGCCAGCAGGTGGCCAACCTGGAACGGGCGGGCCAGGTAGCGGATATCGCCACGAAAGAGCTCAAGAAGAACCTGGCCGAGCGCGACGAAGAAATCAGCGGCCTGCGCACCGACCTGGCGTTCTACTCCCGCCTGGTCGGCGGCAATGGTCAACGCGATGGCCTGAAGATCCAGGGCGCCCGTGTGACCGCTGTGCCCGGGATGCCCAACGCCTGGAACCTCGTGGTCACCCTCACCCAGAACGCGCGCCGCGGCGAGTTGCTCAAGGGTGACCTGAAGGTGGCCGTCGAGGGCATCCAGGGCGCCAAGGTCGCCACGCTCGAGGGCGCGGCCCTGGGCCAGTCCGCCGCCTCTACGGGCATCCCGTTCTCGTTCAAATATTTCCAGCAGGTCCAGGCCAGCTTCACCGTCCCGACGGGCTTTCGCCCCACGCGCCTGCGCTTTAACGCCAGCGCGGGCGATGGTGATGCCACCAACACCACGGTGGCCTGGGCGGACGCCACTCGCACCGATGAGGTCACCGATGTTCAGCAGCAACCGTAAGAACCCCACGCCGTCGGTCGGCGCGGCGGCCACCAGCCTCATCGCACGGAGCGTCACTGTGCGCGGCGACGTGCACTTCTCCGGCGCCCTGCACCTGGATGGCACGGTGGAGGGCTCGATCCACGCCGACCCGGGCAGCGACGGCGTACTCACGGTGAGTGAGACCGGCCGTGTCGTGGGCCGCGTGGAGGTGCCGCACGCGGTGATCAACGGCGCGATCACGGGCGATATCGATGTCGCAGAACGCCTTGAGCTTGCCCCGCTGGCCCGGATCGAGGGCGATGTGCACTACCAGGTGCTCGAAATGGCCGCGGGCGCCCAGGTCAACGGCAAGATGATCCACCGGGCGCCGGTTACCGTGCGCCAGCTTGCCCAGCAGGCGATCGAAGCGGCGCCGGCCCTGAGCTGAAAGGCTTGACCTGCGGCCGAACGGCGCCATTATGGGTGGTATGAACAACCCATTCCCCATGGCCCCGACCGGCGCGCCGGACTACCGGTCGGCCGGCGCTCCGCTGGTCTTTACCGAAGCGGCCGCCCGCAAGGTGCACGAGCTGATCGAAGAGGAAGGTAACCCCGGCCTCAAGCTGCGCGTGTACATCAGCGGCGGCGGCTGCTCGGGCTTCCAGTACGGCTTCACCTTCGACGAAGACCAGGCAGAGGACGACCTCGCCATCTCGCGCGAAGGTGTCACGCTGGTCGTCGATCCGCTATCGCTGCAGTACCTCACCGGCGCCGAGATCGATTACGCCGAATCGTTCAGTGGTTCGCAGTTCGTTATCCGCAACCCCAACGCGAAGACGACCTGCGGCTGCGGCTCGTCGTTCAGCGCCTGACCGGCGCCGCCGCGTGAGCGCAGAGCAGGAGCGCGACAAGGCCGCCGCCACCCGGGCCAGGGAAAACGTCTTCGCCGGCATCGATATCGATCGCATGGCGGAGCGGCGCGATGACCGCCTCTGGGTCGAGGAAACCGAGCGTGCCGCGAGTACGCGCTTCCTTGTGCTCGATACCGAAGGCCAGGCCTTCGTCACGCCCGATGCCGATGCGCCGCACTGGATGTTGCCCGCCATGCGCGAGGAGCGCTTTGGCGATGTCCCCTCCACGCTGCTTGGCCTGGCCGATGGCCAGGCTTGGTTCACGCTGGTTCTCGACGAAGCCCACGCCGAACTCTTTGCCAGTATGACGGGCGCGCGGCGCATGTCGCTGCGTGATGCCGGCCTGTTGTTCCATGCGTTCGAAGCCGGGCTGTTCGCATTCGCCAAGGGCGTAACGCACTGGCAGCGGCAAACCCGTTTTTGCACGCTCTGCGGCTCGCCCACGGTCGTCGTGGCGGCAGGCCATCGCGTGCAATGCACGAATCCGGATGGCGCCCACCTCCACTTCCCACGTACCGACGGGGCGATCATCGTGATCGTGGAGCACGGCGATGCATGCCTGCTCGGTCGGCAGCGCGGCTGGCCCGCGGGGCGCTATTCGACGCTCGCTGGCTTTATCGAGCCCGGTGAATCGCTCGAAGACGCGGTAAAGCGCGAGGTGCGTGAAGAGTCCGGCGTGGAAGTGCTGCATGCCACCTACCACTCATCGCAACCCTGGCCCCTGCCCGCCTCGCTGATGGTCGGTTTCACGGCCGTGGCGAAGCACCGTGATATCCGCCTGCGCGATGACGAACTGGAAGATGCGCGCTGGTTCACGGTCGACGATATCGTCCAGGGCATGGCGTCGGGCACGCTGGGCGTGCCGCCACCGCTCTCCGTGTCGTACCGGCTTATCGAGCATTGGCTCAGCCTTCGCGGCGTCAGCCTGGCCGAACTGATCGCGAGCGCGCCCAAGCGCTAAGGCTTCGCCTACAATCGGGCCAACGTCCCGTTTGAAACGCGCATGCCATGGCCTTACGACTGCTCGCCGTCCTCATCGCCCTCGTTATCGCCTGGAGCGTGCCGCAGTTGGCCCGCTGGCGCGATGAGCGCTGGTTCCGCGGCTGGGTAACCCGCCTGGGCGATACGTCCGGCGCCGGCCGCGTCGCCATCGTGCTGCTGGTTCCGGTGCTGGCGTGCGCCATCATCGCTGGCATCCTCCGCGCGTTGCCCCTGTTCGACCTGGCCTGGCTGGCCTTCGCCGTGGTAGTGCTGGTTTACAGCCTGGGGCCACGCGAAATCGAAGCGGATATCGATAACGTCGTCCGCGCGCCAGACGTCCTTCGCCGCGACGAAGCCGTCGCCGCCCTGCGCGTCGATGCCGAGCCGCTGCCCTGGTTTGCCCCCGCTATCGTGGAAGCCACGTTCTATTCGGCGCTGCGCCGCCGTTTCGGCGTGCTGTTCTGGTTCTTCCTGCTCGGCCCCGCTGGTGCACTCGGCTACCGCCTTGCGCAAACCCTTGGCCGCGACGTATCGCTTGCCCTGGATAGTGCGACACGTGCCGCGGCACAGCGCCTTGCCGACACCCTGGACTGGCTCCCCGCGCACCTGATGGTGTTCGCCATGGCGCTGGTCTCGGATTTCGATGCGGTCATGGGTGCCTGGAAAGCCTGGCACCACCAATCGGGCAGCCCGCGCTCGCGCCTTGAGCCCGATTTCCTGGGCGCCGTGGCCCGCGCGGGTGTCGATGCCGATGTGGAAGCCGGCGATGGCTACGCGCAGGACGTAAGCGACCCGGTGGCCGCGCTTGAAGACGCGCGACGGGTGATCCGCCGCGTGCTGGTGGTGTGGCTGGCGGTCGTCGCGATTATCGTCCTGGCCGCGCTGGCCGCCTGAGCGTTTCCCTAGGCTTTATCACCACGCAGTTCGCTGACGCGCGCCTCCAGCACCGAGGCGCTCGCCGCGCCCACCGGCAGCGGCGCACCACCGACCAGTTCGATCCGGGACCAGAACCGGCGCGGTAACCGTGCGCGGCGCAACGCGCCATCGCGGCGGCTGAAGATGCTGCCCCACATGCCGCGCAACGCGAGCGGCACGACGGGCACCGGCCTGCGCGCCAGGATGCGATCAATGCCAGGCCGGAACGCCTGGATCGCGCCGTCGCCCGTCAGGCCACCTTCGGGGAAAATGCACACCACCTCACCGGCGGCGAGTGCGGCATCGATCTCCTCGAAGGCTGTTTCCATCAGCGCCGCATCCTCGTTCCGGCCCGCAATAGGGATGGCCTTAGCCGTACGAAACACGAAATTCAGCACGGGGATGTTGAAGATCTTGTAGTACATGACGAAACGCATCGGCCTGCGCACGCACGCCATCAGGATCAGCGGATCCATGAAGCTGACGTGGTTGCAAACCACCACCGCAGCTCCTTCATCCGGTACGTTCTTGAGGCCGTCCACGCGCACGCGGTAAAGCGTGTTCACGAGCACCCACGTGATGAACCGCATCATGAACTCGGGAACGAGCGTGAAGATGTATATCGCCACCGCGATATTCACCACCCCCGTCACAAGGAAGATGGTCGGCGTGTCGAGCCCCGCTGCGGTAAGGCCGATGCCGAATCCGGATGCAATGCAGATCAGCAGGGCATTGACGATGTTGTTGCCGGCGATGATGCGCGAAAGGCGCTCGCGCGGCGCACGGCTTTGCACGAACGCGAACAGGGGCACCACGTAGAAGCCGGCGAACGCGCCGATCAAGGTGAGATCCATCGCCGCGCGCCACGCTCCCGGCACGCTGAGGAACGCGCTCCACGTCAGTGAGGATCCTGCGGCGATGGTGGGGCGCGCGAAATAAAGGTCAATCGCGAAGACGGTGAGGCCGAAGGCGCCCATCGGCACCAGGCCAATCTCCACACGTTTGCGCGACATTTTCTCACACAGCAGCGAGCCGATACCGGTGCCCAGCGAAAACAGCGTCAGCACCAGCGTGTTCACCGAGCCATCGCCGCCAAGCACATGGCGCGTGTAATTGGGCAGCTGGGCGATCATCACCGTGCCGAAGAACCAGAACCACGAAATACCCAGCACCGCGTTGAAGATCGCACGGTCTTCGTGGGTTAGCTTCAGCACCCGCCAAGTTTCGGAAAACGGATTCCAGTTGAAACGAAGATCCGGTGCGGTCGCGGGCGCCGCCGGGATGGCGCGGCACACCAGATAGCCCGCCACGGCGATGGCGATCGTGGTGAGTGAAGCAGCCGTGGTCCCGTAACCCGCAATGAGCATGAGCGAGTTGCCGACGATCATGCCGGTGAGCATGGCCAGCTGCGTGCCCGTTTCCACCAGCGCATTGCCACCCACCAGCTCACTGCGCTCCAGCGCCTGCGGCAGGATCGAGTACTTGATGGGGCCAAACACGGTGGAATGCACACCCATCAGGAACAGCACGAGCAAAAGCAGCGACACATGGTGCGTGTAGAAACCCACTGCCGCGATCGCCATGGCGGCGATCTCGAACAGTTTCACATAACGAGTGATGCGGGTTTTCTCGAACTTTTCCGCAAGCTGCCCCGCCGTGGCGGAGAACAGAAAGTACGGCAGGATGAACAACGCAGGCGCCAGGTTCGTGTAGAGCGACACCTGGTTATCCGGCAGGCCCATCTGGAACGCCACCAGCATGACCATGGCGTTACGGAATGCGTTGTCGTTGAACGCCCCCAGCGCCTGGGTCCAGAAAAACGGCGCGAAGCGGCGCTTGCCGAGCAGTGAGAACTGGGACATCCGTGGGCTATCCTGGCGGTGTGGCCGCAGTGTAGCCGAGCCGTGCTTACCCGCGTGCGAGCGCGCGATGGGCGATATCGTGGCGGAAGAAGGCATCCGCGAAGGTGACCTTCTCGAGCGCTGCGTAAGCCTTCGCGCGCGCATCGACCAGGTCGCTGCCCAGCGCGCATACGGTAAGCACACGGCCGCCCGCGCTCACGGGGCGGCCCTGGGGGTCCAGCGCCGTACCCGCATGGAACACCTTCACGTCCGGGTCGAAATCGGCATCCGCCCCCGTGATCACATCGCCGTTGCGAACCTTCCCAGGGTAACCGCCAGCGGCGAGCACCACGCCAAGCGACGGGCGCGGGTCCCACTGGGCTTGAACCTTGCCGACGTCACCATCCAGCGCGGCTTCGACCAGGTCCAACAGATCGGATTGCAGGCGCAGCATGATCGGCTGGGTTTCCGGATCGCCGAAGCGGACATTGAACTCGATGACCTTGGGCGCACCGGCCTTGTCGATCATCAGCCCGGCATACAGGAAGCCGGTGAATGGGGCGCCATCTTTTGCCATGCCCGCGAGGGTCGGCTCGATGATCTCGCGCATCACGCGGGCGGAGACCTCATCGGTCACGACCGGTGCCGGCGAATAAGCGCCCATGCCGCCGGTGTTGGGGCCCTGGTCGCCATCGTCGCGGCGCTTATGGTCCTGGCTGGTGGCCATGGGCAGCGCGCGCGCACCATCGGCGATCACGATGAAGCTGGCTTCTTCGCCGTCGAGGAATTCCTCGATCACGACGCGCGATGAGGCATCGCCGAAGGCCTTGTCGCCCAGCATGTCGCGCAGGGCCACTTCGGCTTCGGCCAGGGTCATGGCCACCACCACGCCCTTGCCCGCGGCCAGGCCATCGGCCTTGATCACGATGGGGGCACCGGTACCGCGCACATGCGCCAGTGCCGGTTCCAGATCGGTGAACACGGCGTAGTGCGCCGTGGGGATGGCGTGCCGGGCAAGAAAATCCTTGGCGAAGGCCTTGCTGCCTTCGAGCTGAGCCGCAGCAGCGCGCGGGCCGAAGCAACGCAAGCCCTCGTCCGTGAAGCGATCGACCACACCTGCCACGAGCGGCACTTCGGGACCAACCACCGTGAGGCCTACGCCCTCGGCCTTCGCCAGCGCGACGAGGCCATCGAGGTCGGTGGCGGCGACATTTGCGTTGCGCAGGCCCGGCTCGACGGCCGTGCCGGCGTTACCCGGCGCCACGAGCACCTCATCGACGCGCGGCGACTGGCCGAGTTTCCAGGCCAGGGCGTGTTCGCGGCCGCCGCTACCGATGACGAGGACTTTCATGGGGATCTCCGGTTCGTGGACCGGCGATTGTAACCCGCCCTAGCGCTGGACCAGCGCCAGAAGGGCGCCGCGCGGCAGTTTGCCCGTTTCGTTGCGCGGCAGGGCATCCACAAGGCGCAACGGGCGCGGCAGGAAGACCGGGTCCATGGCGGCACGCAACGCGCCCAGCACGGCGTCCGTGGTGAGGCCAGGGGCCACGACCAGGCCGGCGATGCGGCGCACACCCGCGGCGTCCGGCTCGTCCAGCTGGAACAGCACGCCGTCCTCAACACCATCAATGGCAAGCAGGCGGCGGTTGAGATCGCCCAGCGAAGCGCGCTTACCCGCGATTTCCAGCAGATCGGTATTGCGGCCGCAAAGACGGAAACGCCGGCCACCGCCATGCAGGGTGACGATGTCGGCCAGCGCCATGGGCTCGTCCAGCTGTGGCGCGTCAACCAGGGTGCCATCGGGTTGAGACTGCAGCGTCACGTCGTCGTACAACGACCACTCCTCATCCACGGCTGTACGGCGGCTGGCGAACACGCAGGTCTCCGTCGAGCCAAACACTTCCTGCAACGGCGCGCCAAAACGCCTTTCGGCCTCGGTGGCGAGTTCGACCGGCATGGGTGCGGTCGCGGAGACAAACGCGGCCAGCGAGGGCAACTGCACACCGGATTCCACCAGGGCGCGCAGGTGAACAGGGGTCGTGACCAGCACGCGCGGCTCGGGCATCGAGGCCAGCGCGGTAGCGACATCGGCCGGGAAGAAGGGACGGCCCGAATGCACGCTTACCTCGGACATCAGCGGCATGACCACCGACATCTCCATGCCGTACATATGCTGCGGGGGCACCGTGGCCACCACATCGAACGGGCCACCGATCACACCACCCAGCATGCGGATGTTGCCGGCATTGCTCGCATGGAAGCTGCCCCATGTCTTGATGTTCGGCTTCGGCTTGCCGGTGGACCCGGAGGTGTAGCCGATGGCCACGATCGCATCCGCCGCGACGGCAGGTACTTCGCCGTACGCCGGCAACGCGTCGTCCAGTACCGGCATACGCAGGTAACCCGCTGGCGCGGGATCCAGCGCCAGCTCGCCGATCGCGTAGCAACCGGGGTGGTTCGCCATGACTTCATCGACGGCGTGCGGTGCGCGCGACGGCGGAAGCAGGTTCACCTGGCCGCGCATGACCAGGGCCGTGAAGGCGACGAGGAACGCATAGCGATCTTCGCAGAGGTTGACCGCGCCGACGGCGTCCGGGAGCCGTGCTGCAACCTGGCGCACATGGGCAAGGAAGGTGGCGGCGGACACCGCGTTCCCATCACGCCAGGCCACCGCGCGCGATGGTGCGCCAACCAGCAGCGGCAGCCTCGGTGCGCTTTCGCGCCCGGTCACTTCGTAGACAGTCACCAAGATGTGTTTACCCCCGTCCTCAGGCGCGGATGATAGCGCCGGTCAAGGCGTCGCGGATGATGGTGGGACGGTCAAGCCCACCCAGCGGGGCATCGAGCGCGGCCTCAAGCCGGTCGCCGAAATACCGCGCCAACGTGGCCACGTCGCGCGCCGGCGGCTGGCCATGGGGGTTGGCACTCGTGGAGACCAGCGGGCCGCCAAAGGCGCTGCACAGCGCGGCGGCCGGCGCGTGCGAGGTCACTCGCAGCGCGATGCCTGCGTGCCCGCCCGCGACCCAGTCCGGTACCCGAGCGCTACGGGGGAATACCCAGGTATTCGGGCCGGGCCACGTGGCATGAACCTGGTCCATCACCGCCGCAGGCACGGCGGCAAGGTCGATATAGGGGGCGACCTGGGCGAAATCCGCGGCGATCAGCAGGACGCCCTGCGTGGCCGGGCGCTCCTTCAGCGCGAAAAGGCGCTCGAACGCCACGCGATCGTGTGGGTCGCAACCCAGGCCGAACACCGCCTCGGTCGGGTAAGCAAGGACACCACCACCGCGCAGGAGCGCGGCAGCAGCATCCACGGCGGCCAGATCGAACAGGCGCACGTCAGGCCGCCGGCGATTTCTTTGCCGCGGCCTTCTTCACAGCCGTTTTCTTCGCCGGGGCCTTCTTGGCCGCCGTCTTCTTGGTGGCCGCCTTTTTCGCCGTCGTCTTCTTGGCGGCGGTCTTCTTCGTGGCCGCCTTCTTTACGGCGGCCTTCTTCGCCGCCGGCTCTTTCTTTGCCGCGACCTTCTTGGTCGCTGCTTTCTTCGTTGCCGTTTTCTTCGCCGCCTTGCCACCGCGCGGCTTCTTCACCGGAGCGGCGGCAAGCAGTTCCACGCACTCGGCTTCGGTCAGCGTCTTCGGCTCGCGATCCTTCGGAATGCGCGCGTTCTTCTCGCCATCGGTGATGTACGGGCCATAGCGGCCGTTGAGCACCTGGATGCCGTTGCCGAAATCGAGGATGGTGCGATTGGCGATGGCTTCGAGCTTTTCCTGCACCAGCTGCAGCGCGCGCGGCAGCTCGATGGTGTACGGATCGTCCTCAGCCTTGAGCGAGGCATAGACACTGCCCTGCTTCACGAACGGACCAAAGCGGCCCACGCCTACCGTAACGTCGTCACCCTCGTCGGACTTACCCAGGTTACGCGGCAGCTTGAACAGTTCCATCGCGTCGTCGAGCGTGATGGTGTGCATGCTCTGGCCGGGGCGCAGGCTGGCGTAAGTCGGTTTGTCTTCGTCGTCCTTCGTGCCGATCTGTGCGTAGGCACCGTAGCGGCCAAGGCGAACGGAAACCGGCTTGCCCGACTTCGGGTCGGTACCCAGTTCGCGCGCGCCGGTCGCTTCGCTGCGATCGACGCTCTCGGTCTTGTCGTCCACGAGGGTCTTGAACGGCTGCCAGAAACGCTCGAGCAGCGGCACCCACTGCTCCTCGCCCCGGCTGACGGCATCGAGCTCGTCTTCCAGCTTTGCCGTGAAGTCGTAATCCACGTACTGCGAGAAGTGGCCGGAGAGAAACTGGCTGACCGCGCGGCCCACATCCGTCGGCTTGAACCGGCGGCTATCGAGCATGACGTACTCACGGCTGATCAGCACCTGGATGATGCTGGCGTACGTGGACGGACGGCCAATGCCGTACTCCTCGAGCGCCTTGACCAGGCTGGCTTCGGAGTAACGGGGCGGCGGCTCGGTGAAATGCTGGTCCGCGACAATCGCCGACACCGGAACGCGATCGCCCACGGCCAGGCGCGGCAGGCGGCGGTTTTCTTCGTCGTCGTCGTTCTTCTGGTCGCGGCCTTCCTCGTACACGGCGAGGAAGCCCGGATCGATGATGGTGGTGCCGGTGGAGCGGAACGCCGAGTTGCCGACCGGGAACTCCACCGACACGGTGTTCATGGTCGCGTGGATCATCTGGCAGGCGACGGTGCGCTTCCAGATCAGCTCGTAAAGCTTGCGCTGGTCGTCGTTGAGGAACGACGTCACGCTACGCGGCGTGCGCATGGCCGAGGTGGGGCGCACGGCCTCATGCGCTTCCTGGGCGTTTTTCGATTTGGATTTGTAGACCTGCACCGCCTCAGGCAACGCGCCCTTGCCGTATTCGCGCCCGATCAGGTCGCGCAGCTCAGCCGTGGCGTCGTCCGACAAGGCCACCGAGTCGGTACGCATGTAGGTGATGAGGCCGACGTTGCCCTCGCTGCCGATCGACACGCCCTCGTACAACCCCTGGGCAACACGCATGGTGCGGCTGGTGGAGAAGCCGAGCTTGCGCGCCGCCTCCTGCTGCAGCGTGGAGGTGGTGAACGGCGGGGCCGGACGGCGCTTGCGCTCGCGGCTGGTCACGTCGCCAACCGTGAACTGGCCGGCGGCGGCCTTCTCCAGCGCCGCGCGTGCCTTGTGGGCATCGCCTTCGTTGGTCAGGTCGAACTGCTCGAACTTCTTGCCATCGAGCTTGACCAGGCGGGCATCGAAGGCGCCGTCAGCGTGGGTCAGGTTGGCCTGGATGGTCCAGTACTCGCGGGCCTGGAAGGCTTCGATCTCCAGCTCGCGCTCGACAATCATACGCAGGGCCGGCGACTGCACGCGGCCCGCGGACAGGCCACGCTGAACCTTCCGCCACAGTACGGGCGAGAGGTTGAAACCGACCAAGTAATCCAGGGCGCGGCGCGCCTGCTGGGCATCGACCAGATCGTGGGAGAGCTTGCGCGGGTTCGCCACGGCCTCCTTGATGGCCTTGGGCGTGATCTCGCTGAAGACCACCCGCTGGACATCCTTGCCCTCCAGCAGGCCGCGCTCCTTCAGGATCTCGCTGATATGCCAGGAGATGGCTTCACCTTCGCGGTCCAAGTCGGTCGCGAGGTAGATGCTGCTGGCCTTGCTGGCCGCCTTGGCGATGGCATCGACATGTTTCTCGTTGCGGTCGATCACCTCGTAAGCCATGGCAAAGCCGTGGTCCGGATCGACCGCGCCCTCCTTCGGCCGCAGGTCACGGACGTGACCATACGAGGCCAGCACCTGGAAATCGGCGCCCAGGTACTTGTTGATCGTCTTGGCCTTGGCCGGCGATTCGACGATGAGGAGGTTCTTTGCCATGCGTTAGCGATTCCGAAGTCCGTTGGGGCGAGTGGACCCCAGCGTATGTATATATTTAGTTGGAAACACACCGCCGGGATGTCTGTCAAGCGGCGTTTACCGCACGACCCGCTGATAACGGTTCCCTGGGAGGGCAGCGACCTCGCCCTCCAGCTCCAGCATCAGCAACATCGACGACAAGGCTCCCGGGGAGAGGGCCGTGCTGCCCACAAGGGCGTCCAAAAGGACGGGATCGTAACCCATGGCGTCGAGAAGGCGGCGATATTCCTCATCTTCACGCCAGTCGAATGGGCCCCTCGGGCGCTTTTGACCGACCGACGCCTGTCCCTTCCCGTCCAGCCGGGCCTGGAGCTCGGCCCCCAGTTCGAGGGCCGCCGGGCCAAGCACAGCAAGGATCTCATCGCTGCGCTGGACAAGCCTGGCCCCATCGGCGATGAGGGAATGGCACCCCTCGGCCAGCGGATTATGAATGGACCCCGGCAGGGCAAACACTTCCCGTCCCTGCTCGCCCGCATACCGGGCGGTAATCAGGGATCCCGACTTCAGGCCAGCCTCGATCACCAGCACCCCCAGGCTCAGCCCGGCGATGATCCGGTTGCGCATGGGGAAGTTCATGGCACGGGAGGGCGTGCCCGGCGCGAACTCGCTGACGATGGCGCCATGCGCGGCAATGCGCCGGGCCAGGGCATGGTGCTTGCTCGGATAGACCAGGTCTGGCCCTGTGCCAATGACGGCGATAGTGGGTTCGCCCGCGTCCAGCGCCCCCGTGTGCGCCACCCCATCCACGCCATCGGCCAGCCCACTGGTGACCAGCAAGCCGTTCGCCGCCAGTTCGCCGGCGAACCGGCGCGCGATCGCCAATCCCGGCGCCCGGGCCCGCCTGGCCCCCACGATGCCAATTTGGGGGCGCAGCAGCAGCGATGCATCGCCCTTCACGAACAAGGCCGCAGGCGCATCTGACAGGGCTTCCAGCTGCGGCGGGAAATCCTCGTCCGTGCACAGGAGCAGCTGCTGGTCGGCACCCTGAAGCCAGGCCATGTCCCGTGCCAGGTCGGCCTCGTTCGGCGCCTCCAGCCACGCGCGGGCATCGCGGTCCACCGATTCAGGGTGCCTGCGTAACCAATCGAGGAGGGCCGGCGCCCCGCCACGGATGGCCAGGCCCTCGCGCAGCTTGCGGCCACCGAAGCCGGGGGTACGGATGAGGATCAGCCAGTCGCGGAGTTCGGAATCGGTCATGCTCACAGTCTAGAGGGCCGCTGGCGGGGGCGTGCCCGCCGCCTGGCGTAGGCCTGCGGATACAAAAAAGGGAGGCCGAAGCCTCCCTTTTCGTACCCGCATGGCCCGCAACGTTACTCAGGCAGGACCAGCTTGTCGCCACGGCGGACCGGGCGCAGCGCGTCCATCACCAGCGCGTAGCTCACGTGGTCGAACGCCTTGAACACCATGAGGTGGCCGCCGAATTCGTCCGGCAGCTGGGCCGTGCGCGACGTGGAACGGCGGTTGTAGTTGCCGCTGACTTCGTCGGCAATGGCCTCGCCCTGGCTCATCACGGTGAAGGTGGTGCCATTGTCCACGCCATCGGCCGTGCCCGCCGAAATCGATACCACCTGGCGGCTACCCACGCCGTAGCGGGCATCGGTCAGGCCGATGACGCGCGGATCGGCCGGCATGGCCTTCGGTGCGTGCGGGTAGAAGTAGGGGTCGTACGGCTTGTCATCGACCGACATGAAACGGTCGCCCTTACGGATTTCCATCGTGGAATCGACGATGACCAGGCTGGAAATGTCGCCGTTCGTCGCCAGCACTTCGGCCGTACCGATGACCGACACTTCGACGCCCGCATCCTGGCCGGTGCCGTTATGGGTGTCGTGGAGGGTGTCTTCACGCCACGGGCTGGGGTTCATCGAGACATCGCTGTCCAGGTCGTCGGCCACGAACGCGCCGTGCTCGCGGTCGTTCACCGCATCCAGGTGGCCGGGGTCGTCGCCATGGTCGCGGAAGCGGTGGGTCGGGCGCACGATGGCCCAGCGCTGGCCCGGCGTCGCGCTATCCAGGTCACGCGCATACACCTTTCCGCCCGGCGTACCGCGCAGTTTGGCGTCTTCGAAACCGACCACATAGGGAGCGTTCTCGACGTTATCGGCGTCCATCACGCGCATATCCTTCAGGAACATGCGCAGCTCGGAGAGCGGGATGGCGGGAATGGCGTCGTCCTCGATCCGGACGCGCGGCTGCAGGCCGACACGCGGCGCGCCGCCAAGCATGCTCAGGTTGAGCACATCGCCTGGGTAAATGAGGTGCGGGTTACGGACCTGGGGGTTCGCCTGCCAGATTTCTGGCCAAAGCCAAGGCTTGCTGAGGAACTTGGCCGAGATGTCCCACAAGGTATCGCCCTTGCGGACGGTGTAGGTATCGGGCGCGTTCGGACGGAGCTGAGCCGCCGCGGCATAAACGGCCACAGTAAAAAACATGCCGCCCAGCAGCATGGCGAACTTCTTGAACATGGCGGGTTTTCCCCCTTCCCCGGTGCTGTCGCGAGTGTAACCGAATCGTTAATGGGCACAATATGTCAGCACGCTCGCCGGGCCCTCGGCGTCAGCGTAGAATGTGAACGCATCCTACAGGGTCGAAGCGCTTGGTTTTCGCCGACTTGCCCGCAATTTTCGGGGCATGGCGCGCCTCCCCCGGCCCGCAACCGTTTAAGGTGACACCGTGTCCACCCTCACCATCCTCGAATTCCCCGATCCCCGCCTGCGTACCGTCGCGGCGCCCGTCACCGTCTTCGACGCCGAGCTGAAGCAGTTCGTCGCCGATATGTACGAGACCATGTACGCCGCTAACGGCGTGGGCCTGGCCGCCACCCAGGTCAACGTCCACAAGCGTGTGCTGGTTGCGGACATGAGCGATGGCCGGGATGAGCCGCTCACCCTGATCAATGCCGAGATCCTCGAAAAGGACGGACAGCAGGTATATCAGGAGGGCTGCCTGTCGTTCCCGGGCATTTACGCCGACGTCACCCGCGCCCTCAAGGTCAAGGTGAAAGCCAACGATGTCGATGGCAACGAGATCATCGTCGAGGCTGAGGGCCCCCTGGCGGTATGCATCCAGCACGAGATGGACCACCTCGCCGGCAAGGTCTTCGTGGATTACCTCTCGACGCTCAAGCGCAGCATGCTGCTGAAGCGGATGGAAAAACAGCGCAAGGCCAGCGCCTGATCCATGGCGGTGACCTCCCTGCGCGTGGTGTTCGCTGGAACACCTGAATTCGCCGTTCCTTGCCTTGAAGCCTGCCGCGCCTCCGGTGCCGAGGTCGTGGCCGTTTACACCCAACCCGATCGTCCCGCTGGGCGCGGGCGCAAGCTCGCCGCCAGCCCGGTGAAAGAAGCCGCGCTTGCGGCCGGCATCGCGGTGGAACAGCCCGAATCGTTCAAGGCCGAGGCCGACCGTGGCCGCCTTGCCGCCTATGCGCCCGATCTGATGGTCGTGGTGGCGTACGGACTCATCCTCCCGCGCAAGGTTCTCGCCATCCCCCGGCTGGGCTGCTGGAACGTTCATGCGTCGCTGCTGCCACGGTGGCGTGGCGCGGCCCCCATCCAGCGCGCGATCCTGGCCGGCGATCACGAAAGCGGCGTCGATCTGATGCAGATGGAGGCGGGGCTGGACACCGGCCCGGTGCTCGTGGAACGCAGGACCCCGATCACGGCCAACGAAACCGGCGGCAGCCTGCACGATCGCCTTTCCCAGCTTGGCGCTGACGCGCTGGCGGAAGGGCTGCGCAGGGTTATGGCCGGCGAGACCCTGGTCGCGCGTACCCAGGCCGACGAAGGCGTGGCCTACGCCCACAAGCTCGACAAGGCCGAAGCCCGGCTCGATTTCAGCCAGCCTGCCATCATGCTCGAACGCATGGTGCGGGCCTTCGACCCCTGGCCGGTCGCGGAAGGTGATATCGCCGGGGAGCGGCTGCGTGTCTGGGCTGCCCGCGCCGTCGCCGGGCGCCCCGGTGCACTGCCCGGAAGCGTGCTCGCCGCCACGCGCGATGGCATCGACATCGCCTGTGGCGAGGGCGCGCTGCGCCTTACCGCCGTCCAACGTGCCGGCGGCCGCCGCATTGGCGCCGCCGACTACCTCAACGCGCGGCCGGAGCTCAAGCAGGCCGCTTCGTGAGTAAGGGCTTGTCGGTTCGGGCGCTTGCCGCGGAGGCCCTGGCGAGCATTGCGCTTTCCGGGCACTCACTCCGCGAGGCCGCCGATCGTGCGCTTCCCCGGTTGCCCGATTCCCGTGACCGCGCCTTGCTCACCGCACTGCTGAATGACGGGGCCCGTTGGTGGCCGCGTTTTGATGCGGCGCTGGATCGCCTGCTGGATAAACCCATCCGGCGCAGCGAACCGGTCATCCACGCGCTGCTGGTCACGGGCCTGGTGCAACTGGAAACCCTGGAGCTGCCCGGCTACGCCGCCGTGGCGGCAACGGTCGAGGCCGCGCGCGAGCTGCGCCGCCCTCGCCTGGCAGGCCTGGTAAACGCTGTGCTGCGCCGCTGGCAACGCGAGCGCGAGGCACTAAACGCCCAGCTCGATGCCAACCCGGCAACCCGGCACGCCCATCCCGCGTGGCTAGCGGATGCTATCGCCAGCGACTGGCCGGCGCATGCCGATGCCATCCTGGCCGCGGCCAACACCGAACCACCGCTGATGTTGCGGGTGAACCGCCGCCGCGCGCGCCGCGAAGAGGTGGCCGCAGCCCTGGTGGAAGCCGGGCACGAGGCAGCGCTACACCCCTGGCTCGCCGATGGCCTGGTGTTACCGCATAGCACTGATATCACGCGGCTTCCGGGCTTCACCGACGGCCAGTTCGCCGTGCAGGACGGCGCGGCGCAGGTACCCGTGGACCTGCTTGGCGTGGTCACCGGCCAGCGAGTGCTCGATGCATGTGCTGCGCCGGGCGGCAAAGCCTGCCATGTGCTGGAGCGTGCCGATGTCGCCCTGCTGGCCGTGGAATACGAGGCAGGACGCGCGACGCGCATCCGCCAGAACCTTGAGCGCCTGCACCTTCAGGCGGAGGTCGCCGTGGCGGATGCCGGGGATGCCTCGGCATGGTGGGACGGGCGCCCGTTCGACCGGATCATGATCGACGCGCCCTGTTCGGCCACAGGCGTGATCCGTCGTCGACCCGATGTGCGCCTGCACCGCCGCGCCACCGATATCGATGCGCTGGTAGCACAGCAAGCACGGATTCTTTCCGCGTGCTGGGAAACGCTAGCCCCCGGCGGCAGGCTGCTCTACGTCACCTGTTCGTTGCTTCGCCGCGAGAACGAAGGGGTCGTCAGTGCGTTCGTCGACAGCCGCGATGACGCCACGATCGTGCCTTTTACCTTGCCGGTCGGCCAGGCGGCCGCCGTCGGCTGGCAGATCCTGCCCGGCGATGGCGACCTGGACGGGATGTATTACGCCCTGCTCGAGAGAAGGCCTGCGTAGGCCTTTTCTGTTTCGTCCACGAAATGTTCGAGGCCGAATTCAGCCAGCGCATGGTCACGCGCCGCATGGCCCATCGCGGCAAGCCCCGACCGCTTTGACCACAAGGCGCGCAGCGCCGCCGCGATAGCCGCGCGGTCGCGTACCGGAACTACCCAGCCATCGCTCCCCAGCCGGATGTTCTCGGGCAATCCCGCGTAATCGCTGACCAGCACGGGCTTGCCCATGGCCATCATTTCGCGGCATGCGAACGAGATGGTTTCCACGTCCCACGACAAAACGAAACCTGCATCCAGGCACGCCACCATGGGCCGGACGTCGTCAAGGCGGCCGGTGAAATGTACGAGGTGGGCAATCCCCAGCGCCTCTACCCGGGCCAGATCATCGGCGCCAGGCAAGCCACCCGCGAGCACCACGCGGAAATGTTCACGCTCGTCCGGCCGCAGCCCGGCAAGCGCCTCCAGCAGGTCCATCCAGCCCTTGTACCGCGCCGTACCCGCATTGCTGCCGATAAGCAGCGCGGTGCCCTCGGTGGCGGGCGCGAGCCACGCGGCCCGATCATCCGGCGTGGCGGCCAGTGGCGCGAAGCGGTGGATATCCACCCCATTGAAGACCGTGGCAAGCCTGCATCGCGCGTAGGGGGACGCCTCAAGTTGCCGGCGCACGAACTCGCAGACAGCGATGACCATGTCCGTGCCGAACCGGGCGCGCCAGCGGTGCCCCAGCCCCGTCATCGGCTTGGAGTTGTGCTTGGTGAGGACGATGGCGGGGCGCTTCGGCAGGCCACGCACGGCCGCTATCACCAGCCGGTGGTCGGCCGAGCCATTTACATGGACGATATCGACGGGGTTCTGGCGAAGCCAGCCACCCAACTGGCGCAACGCGCGGCGGCGGGCTGCGAGCTTCCCAAGGCCGTTGGGAAAAGGCTGGTCGAGGACGCCAACACCATCAATGGCCCGCGCCTCCCGGTTGAGGCGACTCCCCGGGGGCGCCGCGACATGAACCGTGTGCCGCGCCGCAAGCCCGCGGGCCAGGGCCGTGACGTAGGTGGTGTGGCCCCCGCCGTCACCGGCGTGGAAATTGGTGAACAGGACCTTCATTCCCGACCTTTGCGCTAGCTGAATTGCGGCCGGACCACCGTGTATGCACGGAGCGGCATCCGCGATCCGGTAAAGTAACATGCCTCGCGTGCCCGGCCTTCCCGCCCGGGCGGCGAGCGGGCCCTTCGCGGCCGTCCACAGATGCAAGGTGCCGAGTGCAAGATAAACCGAACGCGTGGCGCCCCTGGATCCTGTCGCTGCTGATCGCCATCATGCCGCTTTCGTTCGCGCTCCCGTTCAAGGCGAAAGCGTTGCCGGCCGCCATTTTGCTGGTGGCCGGCATCTGGATGCTGGCCACCCAGGCCGAGGCACGCCAGGCGTTCCGCCGTGGCGCCCCGGTCGTGGCGCCGGTCGCGCTGGCGTTTGTGTTCTGGCTCATCAACACCCTGGCGCATGGCATCTCACTCCGGCAGTTCGATGTCATGTCGCACATCCTTGCGTTCATACCCATCGCCGCCTGCTTCGCGGCCCCGCTACGCCCCATCGTGCTGCGCCTCGGCTTCAGCGCATCGGCCGGCGCCCTGGGGCTTATCTGCATCGAGCAGCACTACATAGAGGGCATCGACCGCGTCTACGGCATCAACAATGGCCTGTGGGGTGCGATCGAGTTCTGCATGTTCATCCTGGTGCTGTCGCTGATCAGCACGATCCAGGCACTGCGCGTGGAGCTACGCAGCGGCGAGCGCCTGATGCATGGCGCCTTTGCCGCGCTGGGCATTTATGGCGCCCTGCTTACGCAGAGCCGCGGCCCCTTGCTCGCGTGCATTCCGGTGTTCATCGCCCTGGTGCTGCTGCAAGCGCGCCGTACGCACCGCTGGCGGCAGGCGGCCGTGGTGCTGTTGCTGGGCGTCGCGGTGGCTGGTGCTGCCACCACCATCTTGCACGGCGAAGTGGCCGAGCGTTTTGCCGCCGTTTCCGAAGAAGTTTCCACGTACAGCGAGCAGGACGCGACGGGCGCTGTCCGCGAGCGCCTGGAAATGTGGCGCAATGCGGGCTCGGCGGTCGCGGAACACCCGCTTGCCGGGGTGGGCCTGAACCAGTTCGGCGCCTATGCCCGCGGCCGTATCGCCGAAGGCAAGGCCGCCAATTCCATTGAACGCTACGACCACCCGCACAGTGAATACCTGGAGTGGGCCGTGACCGGCGGCATTCCCGCACTGGTGCTCCTCCTTTTCATGTTTGGCTCCGCGTTGTGGTTTTTTGGCCGCCATGCGCTCCACCGCGAGAATGGCGTCGCCATGCCCGCCTGCGCCGGCCTGGCGGTGACGGGCATGTACGCGTTATGTGCGCTGACCGATAACGTGTTCTATCGCGCCATGCCCCACTCGCTTTATTTTTTCCTCACGCTCGGGCTAGCCGTCCACATCGGGCGGGCGCTTGCGTTACGCGAACCATTGAACAGGGCCCGCTGAGCCATGGCATCGATCAACCTCATTGCCTGGGATAATGGCCGTGGGCTCACCCACGATATCCGGCTTTTCGAACAAGCCCTGCGCGACCTCGGCCACCAGGTGACAGTCACGCGCACCCCCCAGCGCAACCATGGGCTGGCGTGGCGCGCCTGGGGCCAGCGGCTCGCCATGCGCGCGCGCTGGCTGCTGGGTAAGGGCCCTGCCCGTTACGACCTTGGCCTCACCATCGAACATGTCCACCCCGGCTACCTGCCGATGTCGCGGCGCAATGCGCTGATCCCGCACCCTGAGTGGCTGAGCCGCCGCGATCGTCGCCACCTGCACCGCTTCGACACCATCCTGTGCAAGACCGACAGTGCGCGGGTTACGTTCGGTGCCATGGGGTTGCCCACGGCACAGATCGGATTCATCAGCACCGATTGCCGGCGCGATGGCGTGCCTCGCGACCGTGCGTTCCTGCACCTGGCCGGGGGTAGCCGCATGAAGGGCACGGAGTGGCTGCTGGCCGTGTGGCGCAGGCATCCGGAATGGCCGACCCTGCACGTGCTGCAATCGCCCTCGGTAGCCGCGGCCGATCGCCCACCGGCGGCGGCCAACCTCGACCACCAGGTCACGTTCCTCTCCGATATCGAAGAAATCCGGCGTCTTCAGAATGCCCACCTGTTCCATCTCTGCCTTTCCGAAGCCGAAGGCTGGGGCCACTACATCGTTGAAGCGATGAGTTGCGGCGCGGTCGTGCTCGCGACGGATGGCGCGCCGATGAACGAACTGGTGACCGATGACCGCGGCATGCGTGTCGCCGCGCACGAAAACGGCACGCTTAATGCGGCAACCCTGTGGCGCTTCGATGAGGAGGCGCTTGAGGCCTGTGTCGAGCGCATCATCCGCATGAGCGACGACGAGGCGCTGGCCCTGGGTGGTGCCGCCCGTGCCTGGTACGAGGCCAACCAGGCCGGATTCCCGCAGCGGCTGGGCCGCGCGATCGACGACCTGCTGCAACGCTGAGGCGCTCCCGGCCTACCCTAGACGCTCCGCCGACAAGCCAGGCTGTACCACGTAAGTCAGCTATTCTCGTGATCGTGCGTTTAGAATTCATGATCCTTTAACGGTGACGACGCCCTTGTCCAACAGCGCCTATACCCGCTCGGAACATCTTCGCGCCCTGTGGCCCTGGCTGCCGCTGTGGGCGGCCATGGCCTTGCTTGCCATCTTTTCGCACGGCCCCATGCCGATGTTCTCGACGCGCACGCTAGCCGTTGCGTGGGATATGTGGGCTCACCACCAGTGGCTGGTGCCCCATATCAACGGCGAAGCGTATAGCGAAAAGGTTCCGTTGCTGTTCTGGATGATCCATGCCGGCTGGGCGATCTTCGGTGTGAGCGATGTGTGGCCGCGCATCCTGGAAGTGATTTTCGGCGGTGCGCAGCTCGTGCTTGCCTCGTTGCTCGCCAGCCGGCTGTTTCCCGCGCGCCCCTGGGTCGCCAAGGCCACGCCGTGGCTACTGATGGGCTTCGCGTACGCGTTCCTGTTCGGCCTGCAGATCATGTACGAGGTACTGCTCTGCGTATGGGTGCTGGCAGCGCTGCTTAGCCTTACGCCCACCTCGACCCGGCCGGCGCCACGCTGGTGGCTGTTCGGCCTGCTTGTAGGGGCCGGCCTGCTGACCAAAGGCCCGGTCATGCTCCTGCATGTCCTGTTCCCGTTCCTGCTGGGCCCGCTTTGGAATGACTGGGCACGGCAGAACAAGGGCCGCTGGTACGGCATGGGCCTGGTAGGGCTGCTGATCGGCTGCGCCATCCTGTTGGCATGGGCCATCCCGGCCGGTGAAGCGGGAGGCGAGGCCTACAGGCAGCGGCTGTTCTTCACGCAAACCGCCGGACGTGTGGTCGATACACATGCCCGCGACCTGCAGAACCATGCGCACCCCGCCTGGTACTACCTCCTGTTCCTGCCGGTCATTGTTTTTCCGTTGAGTGGCTGGCTCCGGGGCATCGTGGCGCTTCCCACCACGCTGTTGCGCAAACCCTGGCGCCCGGGCGCATCGGCTGCCCTGGCCTGCACCGGCGCCGCCCTCGCGCTGCTGTTGGTTTCGATGTTCGCGCACTTCCCGGCCATCGTGGACAAGGCGCTGGTGCTGTTGCTTGTGGTGCCGTTGTTTATCGCCCTGCTACGTCAGCCCCTCGAACCTGGGCTGCGTTTCCTCGTGTGCTGGTTGTTGCCGACGTTCCTTGTGTTCTCGCTGATCACGGGCAAGCAGTTGTATTACGTGCTACCCGAACTGGGCGGCGTCACCATGCTGGTGGCTGCATGCGTCGCCGATCTGCGCGAACGCCACCCGGGGCTCGCGAACCATTGGGCACTCGGCACATGGCCGCTTTCCCTTGGCGCATTCCTGCTCGCGATCGTCTTGTTCGCGATGCCCGCCGTCGTGCCCACGCGCTTCCCGGACAACATCTGGCTCACGGGCATGGCGCCGTACGCACGCTTCTTCGGCGTCGTGTTCATTGTGCTGGGCGCGCTGCTGTTGCTGCGCGGCCGTGGCGAAATGCGCCGGCTGGCGTTCGCCGGCCTGATCGGCACCGTGGCGCTCAATGCCCTGTTCACCATGGGCCTTTGGTACCGCTACGACCTCACGCCCGCCTCGCTCTATCTGGCGCAGGCGGATAGCGCCGGCCGCCCTATCGCCAACCTGGGCGTGTCGTATAACGGCCAATATCACTTCGCCGGCAGGCTCATGCACCCCATCGCCAAGATCAAGGTGCAGCCGGGCATGGCGGCCGAATCCAGCGACGACGATGACGACGACGTGGTCCACGACGGCGACAGCCTCAGCGACTTTGCCCAGCACCATCCCGATGGGTTGATCGTCTCTTACGCCAAGCATCCCCCGGCGACGGCCTACCGGTTCGCGCGGCTTATCCAGCCATCGCGTACCGGCTGGCTCATGATCTGGGATGCCGCCACCCTGGATGCCCTGCAGGACGGCCGCGTGCCCGTCGAGCCGAGCGTTCCCACGCAGCTGTATCCGCTCGATTACTGGCGCACGCGCGCAGCCGCCCGATGACCGATCCGCTGATCGATCGCCTTCGCGCGCAGGTCGGTGGCGTACGCGATGGCGCGCTGCTGCGTTTTTCCATCGGCAATGCGTTGCTTGCCGATGG
Source organism: Luteibacter sp. 621 (assembly GCF_050435445.1). Classification (NCBI taxonomy): domain Bacteria; kingdom Pseudomonadati; phylum Pseudomonadota; class Gammaproteobacteria; order Lysobacterales; family Rhodanobacteraceae; genus Luteibacter; species Luteibacter sp. 621. Next base: position 270,951 of record NZ_JBNDKI010000002.1, read on the forward strand.
CCAGTACGAGGCCGCCGTGCACGCGTTCCGCGAAGCGCTCGTGTTCGACCCGACCTACTCGGCGGCGTGGAAGCTGCTGGGCAAGGCGTTGCTCGCCATGGATAACGAAGACGGCGCTGCCCATGCGTGGCAGCAGGGTATCGATGCCGCCACAGCGCGCGGCGACCTGCAGGCCAGCAAGGAAATGGCGGTGTTCCTCAACCGGCTGTCGCGGAAGCGCTGACCTTGTAGGGGTCCGGGCGATCGTGGGCGGTGAAGCGCTTGTAATGCCACTGGTACTGCGAGAACGCCAGCTCCACGCACTGCTCCACACCGCGATTCAGCGCCGCGCAGGCCACCTTCAGGTCAGGATCCGCAACGCCGGCCGGGGCGGGCAGTACGTGGATGCGAAAGCCTTCCCCTCCCTCCAGCCGCTCGGCAAAGCTGAACAGAACAGTGGCCCCCGTTCTCGATGCCAGCCGGGGTAGCAGCACCATGGTCAGGGCATCCACGCCGAAGAAGGGGGCGAATTCGCCTTCGCCCTCACGCGGCTTCTGGTCGGGCAGGATGCCTACGGTGCCGCCGGCAGCGAGCCGTTTGAACAGCGTGCGCACACCTGCGCCTTCCGCCCTCACCTGCTCCGGCGCCAACTTACCCCTCACCTTGCGCAGCAAGGCTTCGATCGCCTGGATGCGTGGCGGCCGGTACAGGATAGCCATGGGCGTCTTGCTGCAAAGCCAGTAGTTCAGCAGCTCCCAGCAGCCCAGGTGCGGCGCGGCGATGATCACGCCCTTGCCCGATGCCAGGGCCGCTTCAAATAGCTCGCCGCCCACCACCTCGCGCACCAGGCCAAGGGCCTTGTCCGATCCGCCGCCCCAGATCGCGGCGATCTCGGTGGCGCCCTTGCCCTCTTCCTCCATCGTGCGGCGCAGGAGCGCCGTGTGCTGCTCGGCCGGAAGCTCCGGACGGGTCAGGCGAAGGTTCGTCGCCGTGTAGCGCGCGCTACGGGAATTCGAACGCAACGAACGGCGGCCGATCCAGGCACCCAGGGCGTGAACGGTACGCAGGGGCAGCAGGCTGACCAGGCGCAGCAAGAGATACAGGAGGTAAATGTCCGGACGCATTCCCGGAATGGTAACTGCTCCTTTAAGCTTGGCGCCCATCCGCCGCTACAGAACCCATGATTGCACTCATCCAGCGTGTCGAATCCGCGCACGTCGAGGTCGACGGGGAGACGGTGGGTGCCATCGGCGCCGGCCTGCTTGCTCTCGTGGCCGTCGAGCCCGGCGATGGCGAGCCCCAGTGCAGGCGCATGCTGGAGCGCCTGCTGGGCTATCGGGTGTTCTCCGATACCGAGGGCAAGATGAATCTTGGCCTGGCCGAGACCGGCGGTGGCCTGCTCCTGGTCAGCCAGTTCACCCTGGCCGCCGATACCCGCAAGGGCATGCGCCCCAGCTTCACCACGGCCGCGCCGCCCGAGGAAGGCCGGCGCTGGTTCGACCGGCTGGTAGCCCTGGCCCGCGATGCCCATCCCCCGGGGGTGGAAACCGGGCGCTTCGGTGCCCATATGAAGGTTCACCTGATCAACGATGGCCCGGTCACCTTCCGCCTGGAGGTGCGCTGAGGCGTATCCAGAGGGGTTTCTTCCCCGCACTCACCCCTGTCCCGACGCAACCGCCCGGCTCATAAGGCTTTCTGGCGCGATTCTTGCGTCCCCCAGATGGGGCCAATCCACTTGAAAACTGGTCAAAAAATCATCAAATGACTATACTGATCGGTTCCTGTAACCCGCGGCGGTCGGCATGACTAACAAAGCTCACGAGCAACAGTCTGAAATCAAGCAGCTCATCTCCAAAGGCTTGGAGCAGGGCTACCTGACGTACGCGGAAATCAACGACCACCTGCCCGACGATATTGTCGATCCGGAGCAGATCGAAGACATCATGGCGGTGCTCAAGGGCGTCGGCATCGAGGTCCACGACTCGGCCCCCGATACCGACACCATCAGCGATGGCGGCGCCCCTGGCTCCGGCACGGATGACGAATCCGCCGCCGAAGAAGCCGTTGCCCTGCTTTCCGCCGTCGACTCGGAGGTGGGCCGCACCACCGACCCGGTCCGCATGTACATGCGCGAGATGGGTACGGTTGAACTGCTTACCCGCGAAGGCGAAATTGCCATCGCCAAGCGCATCGAAGAGGGCCTGAACCAGGTCCAGACCGCGCTTGCCTCGTTCCCGCTCACCATCCAGCTGCTGCTCGAAGAGTACGACCAGCACCTGGAGGGCAAGCGCCGCCTGAGCGAAATCCTGGCCGGCTTCGCCGACCTGGAAGCCGCCGCCGATGAAGCCCAGGCCGCCGCCGATGCGGCCGACGTCGAAGTGGCCGATGGCGACAGCGACGACGACGCCGAAGAAGTGGAAGGCGCGAGCACCGACGACGAAGAAGCCGGCCCGACCGGTCCGGATCCGGAGGAAGTGAAGCGTCGCATGGACGAGCTGCGCTCGCTGCACGCCAAGTTCCAGAAGTCGGCGCCCAAGGCCGAGATTGCCGACAAGAAGGTCGCCAAGATCCGCGAGCAGATGTCGGAGGCGTTCCTCAACCTCAAGCTGCCGTCGGCGCTTATCGACAGCTTCGTGCGCAAGCTGCGCGAAGTGGTGAACGATATCCGTCACCACGAGCGGATCCTCATGGACATCTTCGTCAAGCAGGTGAAGATGCCGCGCGCCGAGTTCCTGAAGAGCTTCCCGTCCAACGAGGGCAACCTCGAGTGGGCCGCCGACCTGTCGCGCAAGCGCCAGAAGTGGTCGCCGAACATCAAGAACTTCCGCGAAGCCATCGATGGCGAGCAGGAGAAGCTGGCGCAGATCGAGCGCACGCTGTACCTGCCGCTCACCGATATCAAGGAAATCAACCGCGCCATGTCCGTGGGTGAGGCGAAGGCTCGCCGCGCCAAGAAGGAAATGGTCGAGGCCAACCTGCGCCTCGTGATCTCCATCGCCAAGAAGTACACCAACCGCGGCCTGCAGTTCCTCGACCTTATCCAGGAAGGCAACATCGGCCTGATGAAGGCCGTGGACAAGTTCGAATACCGCCGCGGTTACAAGTTCTCCACGTACGCCACGTGGTGGATCCGCCAGGCCATCACCCGTTCGATCGCCGACCAGGCCCGCACCATCCGTATCCCGGTGCACATGATCGAAACGATCAACAAGCTCAACCGCATCTCCCGCCAGATGCTCCAGCAGTTCGGCCGTGAGCCGACGCCGGAAGAACTGGCCAAGGAAATGGAGATGCCGGAAGACAAGATCCGCAAGGTCCTGAAGATCGCGAAGGAACCGATCTCCATGGAAACGCCGATCGGTGATGACGAAGATTCGCACCTTGGCGATTTCATCGAGGACACCAACGCCAGCTCGCCGATCGATTCGGCGACGGAAACGGGCCTCATGGAAACCGTGCGCGACGTGCTCGCCGGCCTCACCCCGCGTGAAGCGAAGGTGCTGCGCATGCGCTTCGGCATCGATATGAACACGGACCACACGCTGGAAGAAGTCGGCAAGCAGTTCGACGTCACCCGCGAGCGCATCCGCCAGATCGAAGCCAAGGCCCTTCGCAAGCTGCGCCACCCGAGCCGCTCGGAAACGCTGCGCTCGTTCCTGGATATCGACTAAGTCCAGAACGGCCTGTTGTACCAAGAACGCCCGCGCAAGCGGGCGTTCTTTTTGGCACTTGAGGTGGCGCGGCCTGCCTGCCACGATCGGCCGCATGGCCAGCCAAACCGACCCGGCTAAGCACCTCCGTGACCTGGCGCGTTTGCGACGTGTGCGCGACCGCATCGATCGTGAGTACGCCCAGCCACTGGATGTCGAGGCATTGGCCCAGGGCGTGCATATGTCTGCCGGGCACCTCAGCCGGCAGTTCAAGGCCGCCTACGGCGAATCCGTCTACAGCTACCTCATGACCCGGCGCATCGAGCGGGCCATGGCGCTGCTGCGGCGCGGCGATATCAGCGTGACCGACGCCTGCTTCACCGTGGGCTGTTCGTCGCTGGGGACGTTCAGTACGCGCTTCTCCGAACTGGTAGGCATGTCGCCTGCGGCGTACCGGCGCGAGCAGGGCAACGCCACAGAAGGCATGCCCTCGTGCGTCGCCCGGCAGGTGACGCGTCCCGTCAGGAATCAAGAAGCGCCCGCGCCTGCGCCCGACCTAGACTGAGCTCCCTGACACCACCGCAAGGAGATCAACATGGATATCACGATCAACGCCAGCTTCCTGGCCCAGAACGACCCGGATGCCGCCCTCGCCTTTTACCGCGACACGCTCGGCTTCGAGGTACGTAATGACGTGGGTTATGGCGGCAAGCGCTGGATCACCGTGGGGCCCGTCGGCCAGCCGCATACGTCGATCGTGCTTTACCCGCCGGAGGCCAGCCCGGGCATCACCGACGACGAACGCCGCACCATTGCCGAGATGATGGCCAAGGGAACCTTCGGGATCATCCTGCTTGCCAGCAAGAACCTCGATGCCACCTTTGAGCAACTGCAGGCACTGAAGGCAGATATCGTGCAGGAGCCGACGGACCAGCCGTATGGCGTGCGCGACTGCGCGGTACGCGACCCGGCGGGGAACATGATTCGAATTCAGCAGGCAGGCTGACCTGTAACGCCCCGGCGCCGGATGTCGGAAAACTCTCACGTCATAATCATCGCTCGCTGACAGCAAGGTTGGCCGCGAACCCTTAAAACAGAAAACCCGCCTTTCGGCGGGTTCGTACTGCCAAACCTAGTTTCGTCACCAGTAAGGGTGGCTGGGAGAGGAAGCTCTAGGGCTGCGGCGCCAGTATAGCTAACGGATGGAAGATGACAACTCATGGACTGGGAAACGATGGAGAGGCACTTCTCGCGTGCGCGTATGGCGCGATATTGCGCGCAACGTGGCGGCTGCCGCGTACTGGCCGCCAAAGACTATCGTGCGAATTTGCTCATAGCGGGGGGACTTATGCCGGTACTTCAGATTCTTGAAGTCGCTCTGAGAAATGGCATCGCCGCAAGGTTGACAGAGAAGTACGGGAGGTCTGATTGGTGGATCAACTGGGAGAGCAATCCGTCTTTTTCCGCGCAAGTTCGGGATATCGCGGTGGCACGACAGCAAATCCGGCGGCGCGGTGAGCACGACTTACCCGACAAGATAGTGGCCGAACTGACGTTTGGCTTTTGGTCGGCCCTCTTCAACGCAAAGCTGCAGGGCTACTTATGGAAAGACCTTCGGCTGATCTTTCCACACTGCCCTAAAGCCGTGCGCAAGAGACACGAAGTATCCCTGGTGCTTAACCAGATGCGCGTACTCAGGAACCGGGTATTCCATCACGAGCCGCTTCTCTGGCTCAGGCCAACGCTCACCGAGCAACACGGGCTGGGCAGGCAAGCCGTTGAATGGATCGATCCACAGCTTGCGAGCTGGCTTGATGAGCTTGATACGGTGCCCTCACTTCTCACGACCACAGCTAATTAGACGGTGCTTCCTTCGTCCTTCGTGCTTTAGGCTTTGCCTTCGGCTTCTTCGTTCCAATGGTCGCGGGACGCGGCGCCTCTTTCTCGGGCGCCGCAGCCGCCACGCTCAGCCGCTCCATCCAGGACAGATCATCAACGTACGACAGGAAATGCTGAAGATAGCCCCGCGATAGCTCACGCATGAGCTCCGTCGCGCGGTGCACCAACGCGGCAGAATTCAGCGGGCCCGTGCTTTCCATTTCCGGTACGTTGATTTCAGCCTGCTGCAGCTGGCTGCGCGCACGCACCTTGTCCCATAGCTTGCGCACGCGCGCCAGCTCCGCATCCAGATCGACGGTGGGGCTCTGCTGGGTCGAGAGGTGGCCCAGCAGGTCGGCGAGCGGGCCGGGCGGCTTACGGTCCATGGGCCTTGGCATCAGTGGCCGAAGGCTTCGGGATGGGAGCAATCTCGACGCGGCGGTTCTTCGCGCGGCCTTCCTCGTCGGCGTTTGAGCCCACGGGTTGCTCCGAGCCAAACGCCGCGGAGAACACCGACGACGGCGGCACACCCTCTGCAATCAATGCGCGCGTGACCGTGAGCGAACGCTCCGCCGAAAGTTCCCAGTTATCCGCAAAGCGGCGGTTGCCGTCGTGCACGGCCTGGTCATCGGTGAAACCGCTGACCATGAGGATCTCTTCGCGCGACTTCAGGTAGTTGGTGAGCGGACCGGCGATGCTTTTCAACACATCACGGCCTTCGGGCTGCAGTTGATCGGAGTTCAGGGCAAACAGCACGTTGCCGCGGATGCCGATGCGGCCGTTGACCAGCGTGACACGCCCCGCTGCCAGCGGCGCAGCAAGCGCCTGCTCCAGCGTGATGCGCCGCTGCTGTTCTTCCTGGCGCTGCTTCGTTTCCTGCTCCAGCTTGCTGGTGAGCTGCAACTGCATGCCAATCACGCCCACCAGGATCAGCACGAAGGCGCCGAGCAGCACGGACATCAGGTCACCGAACGCGGCCCAGATGGGTGCATTCGACTCGCCGTCGACTTCGAGCTCTTCGCTCATGCCTTCGCCGCCCCGTTGCGCTTGGCGGCCAGCTGCTGCATATCCTCCAGGATCTGCTTCTGCGACAGCACGCTCAGGTCCACGACCTCGCGGGCTTGTGCCACGTAGTACGCAAGCTGTTCATCGCTACGGACCAGGGAGCGATCGAGCGCTTCGCCGATGTCCTGCAGGCGCGCCAGCAAGGCATCGTTTGACTGGCCGAAGGTTTGCACCGCGCCGCTGAAGGCCTCGCCGAGGCTTGCCACGTTCTCCGCGCTACCCGTGATGCGCTCAGCCACGCCTTCGAGCTTGCCCGTCTCGCCTTCGATGTGTTCCACGAAGCGCGTGCCGACGCGATCGAGCAGATCGGCCGATGTAGTCACGAGGCCATCGATGGCCGCGCGCTGTTCGGTCGAGGCGTGGTTCACGGCACCGAGCAGCGTTTCAACGGTTTCGAGCAGGTGGCTGCGCTCTTCGAGCATCGCGGTATCGCGCACCATGCTGTCGGAAAGCTTCTGGCGAAGTTCGGCGACGACATCGGCGGCAGCCTTCGGTGCTTCCGAGGCGGCATCGACCAGCCGCGAGATCTCGGCGATGGTCGCGCTGGCATGCTGCTGCGATTGCGCGGTGATCTCGCTCGCGGCCTGCGCCAGCGAGTCGCTCATGGCCGCCTGCTGGGCTGCCGTGGCTTCGCTCGCCTGCTTCCACTGGGCCATGGCATCGTCGCCGGCACGCTTCCACTGGGCGGTCGCGTCGTCGCCGGACTGCTTCCACTGCGATGCCAGCGCGGCAGACATGTTCTCCAGCGCGCTCGTCCATGCGACAAGACGTTCGGCATCGCGCGACGCCAGCGAGGCCTGCAGTTCGCCCTGTGCCGTGTGCACGGCAGCCACAAGGGCGGTGGCCTGCTCGCCGAAGGCAGACGATGCGGCATCCATCGCCTGCTCATGGCGAGCGACGAGTGCCTCCTGAGCAGCGGCGCTGCTCGCCGCAACCGCGTCGTTCGTGGCAGCACTTCGCGCCACGATGGCTTCGTTGGCGGCCACGGCACGATCGACGAGCGCATCGTTCGCCAGCGTATTGCGTGTCACGATCTCGTCGAGCGATGCCACCTGCTTCGACAGCGTGGCCGACCACGCTTCCGTCGACGCCTGCGCGGACGCCTCGAAGCGATCAGAAACCGACGCGACCATCGCGGTAGCGCGTTCGTCGAAGCTCGTGGCGAATGCCTCAAGCGCGCCACGCAGGTCCTGCGCCTGCGATGCATTGACCTGGCGCTGCACGGCGATCGCATCGTTCCACGCGGAGGTGACACCCGCGGACGTCGTCGCGAAGCCGTCCTTCATGCCATCGAGCTGCTGGCTTACCGCCTTGTTGATGCTCTCGTGCAAGGTGGCCGTTTCGCGGGCGATGCCGGCCATGGTGGTCTCGAAGATCGGCTGCAGCGCCGCGCTTGCCGCGCGGGCGCTATCGGCGACGCCATCCTTCAGCGACTGCTCCACCGACGAGGCGAGGCGCGCGAAGGTGGCTTCGGCCTTTACATGGAACGCGTCCTGGCTATCGGCGTGGCGCTGGCCGGTCGTGGCGTTTTGCTGTTCGATGGTCGCCATCATCGCCTGCAGGCGATCGATGAGCGCGGGCATCAGCTCGGTCTGCTGCTGGAGCAGGCGGAAGGATTCGTCGCGCTGGTGCGCCTGGGAGAACACGCGCAGCGTGGTCGCAGCTTTCACGTCGAGCTGCTGCACCGCATGTGTGCGCTCACGGCGGGCCAATGCGGATAGCAGGCCCAGCATGGCTGAGGTGGCCACGCCGGCGATCGACGTGCCGAACGCGAAGCCCAGGCCCTTCACCGGCGCGGCCAACGAACCGCGGATGGACTGGAGGTCGGTCGCGCTTTCCAGCGCAATGCCGGTGCCGCGCAAGGTCGCCATCATGCCCAGCAGGGTGCCCAGCATACCGAGCAGCACCAACAGGCCAACCAGGTACGGCGTGAGCGATGGCGACGGCAGCGCAACGCGCTCGCCCTCAACGCGCAGGCGCACCGCGTTACGCAGGCTCGGGTGCAGGCGATCGAGCCACGTACCGAGGCTGGCCGGTGCGGCGGAGAGCTCAGCATTCGCCGATTCCAGCGACGCCGTTGCCTGGCGATAACGATACAGCTCGACCGCACCTGCGATGTACGCCAACGCGATAACCGCTGCCACCAGCGCACCCAACGGATTGGAGCCGACGTAGCCGAAACCCACCCAGCACACGATGGCGAGGCCTGCGAGGAACACGACGATGGAAAGGATATTTCTGCGCATGACTTACCAGTTATGAGCCGTGAAGGGCGGCAACCAGCCCTTCCAGCGGTTGAAAACGTACGTCCAGTTCCGCGAGCAGCACGTCCTGCATCTCGCGGAGGAAAATATCGAGCCACACCGACGAGGGATTCGCGGCTTCCGCAGCCGCGGCCCTCGCCTTTTCAAAGCGCGCTTCGAGCAAGGCCGGCACGCCACCCAAAAGGCGCTGCTCACGCGGGCTGAGTGCGCCTTCCATCACCGCATCGACGTTGGCCAGCCGCGCCAGTTCCGGCGAGGCGGCGGCCAGGTGGTCACGCAGTTCGCCACGAAGCTTGCCGGTGGTGCCCTGAATCGAGCGTTGCATCATCAGGTAGCGCTCGCGCAGCGCCGAATAGTCCACCCGCGTGGCGGGGTCGCCTTCTACGGCACCTGCGCGCGAGGCCGCACGGCTACGTGCGCGTGCCCAGCCCTGGGGATCGATTATCGCTTCGACCAGGGCCGCCCGGGCCCCTGCCAGCAGTGCGTCCGAGGGCGCTTCGCCTTCCGGGGCCTCGTCGGCCGGGCTGTCCTTGCCATCCAGGGCCGACGAGAGGGCGATCGACTGCGTCCAGCTGAGCCATTGGCTCAACCGGTCCGGCAGGGATCCGCCAGGCTGGCCCGCGTCGACCTCCCCCAGGCGCGCCAGCAGGCGCACGAAGGTCGATCCGCGGATAGCCGCTCGTGGAGGGCTTTGCTGCATGCTAAGTCGCTAAAAAACCGCAAGTTTACCCTATTAGGGTTACCTGCTGGCCGGTGCCGGGATATCACGGCACAAGAGATCGCTGGCGGCGGGTAGCACGCGGCGCCGCGCCGATTGGGTAAACTCCCCGTCCCGCAGGGGCCTATAGCTCAACGGTTAGAGCAGGGGACTCATAATCCCTTGGTTCCAGGTTCGAATCCTGGTGGGCCCACCACATATGCCAGCGTGCCTTGGAGCGTGGAGATGCCACGAAATATTGTCGCGATTGACAGAAATCAGTGGTTTGCCGCTTGACGCCAATCGGTCGCTTTATGGAAGTAGGCTAGGGGACCATCGTCGGTGGCACGGATGTGCAGATGGGCCGCCCACCGAACCAAAGACCGTCTTCTCCCGGGCGCTTGGCACTTTTTTTGCTCGGCGCCCCCGGCGAGTCGGGTCAATCTGTTCGGCCCCTACCGGCCTGAACCGGCAGGCTCACGGCACTTGGTCGCGGTCGGTGTCGGTCCGTGTGACACGAGCTGATCGCTTCGGCATGAGTTGACCGCAGAACGCAGCCGTCAGAGCACCATGGTCGGCTCCCGGAATCATGACGTCAGACATGCCGGGGCTACAGGCACTCGCCGTAGCCGGGCCGCTCCCAGGCTGCTTCCATCTTTGCTCAGCATTGGTAAGCTCGATCCACCGATGGGGGAGGTAGCGCTGTGCGACAGCAGTCGCTAGGGGATGTCCGCGCCGAACATGACAAGGGGATGCTGGAGGCCGCATTCTATGAATCGGCCGACTACCGCACCCTAATCGAATCGGACAGCAAGTCAATCGTCGTGGGACGACGGGGCACTGGTAAAAGCGCCCTTTACCTTCGCTTAGCGGATTACTATCGCTCTAGCGAAAAGACGGACGTAATCCTGTTGTCGCCCGACGAGCATGACATGCTCGGCCTCCGCCCCCTGGCCGATCTTTTTGGTGGCCAGTTCAAACTTACACGCGCTGCTATGCGGATCGCATTTCGCTATGCGTTCTGCATGGAAATCGCATCGGTCATATCGACGCGATATAAGTTCGCGAAGTCCGATAGCAGTGACTTCCTGACGCAACATCTAACGCGGTGGCGCATCGGCGGGACCATTTTCGCTGCTTTGCGAAAAGTCATGCGCGACATCGCGCAGGATGAGCAAAGCTTCGAGGGCAGAGTAGCCAACCTCTCAGACCTCTTGGAGGTGCATCGAGTAGAGGGCGCCGTGCGAGAGACGCTTACGGCTATGAAGCGAAATGTTGTGGTATTGGTCGACCGCACCGACGAGGGTTACGAACCGGACGAAAAAGGCGTCGGCATCGTTGACGGTCTTACCCAGGCATTGATCGATTTGCGCGATCACATCGCATCTGTTAGATCCATCATCTTCTTACGCGATAACATTTATCGCAGTGTCCAGCAAAAGGATCAAGATTTCTCGCGAAATCTCGAACAGTCAGTACTCCGTCTGCACTGGGATGAAAATGCGCTTCTCAACTTAGTGGCCAATCGGCTGCGTATCGCGTTCCAGTTGCGCGCGGAAAAGTCGCTTCGCGTTTGGGACTCCGTGACTCAGGAAGGCTTGCAAGGTGAGAACGGGTTTCAGCAGTGTCTTCGCCTGACGCTCTACCGACCGCGTGATCTGTTGCTTTTACTGAACGAAGCATTTCGGCGAGCACGCATTGCCGAGCGCCACGCAATCATTCCCACGGACATCAGCGATTCGGCTCGGTCAATCTCGGAAAATCGATTAGCTGACTTGGTGAAAGAATACGAAAGTCAGATACCTGCACTTCCCAAGCTCGTCGCTCGCTTTGCCAATCACGCACCAGTCCTGTCGGTGAAAGATGCCGCCGATGAAGTGGAGGACGTCACATCGTCAGATGCGTATGATTCACGAATCCAGCAGGACATGATGCTATTGGCGGAACCGGTAGAGGCCATCCGCATGCTTTATAGCGTTGGCTTCTTCGGCGTCAAAGACTCGAGCTCCGGTTACTTCATTTTCTGTCACGATGGCCGGAAGCCGGACAAAGACCTGTTGATGGATGGCCAGTTGCTCGTTCATCCATGCTATTGGATGGCACTCAATCTTACGTCGCCCGAACTAGACGAGAACTCGGCGTCGGAAATCTATGACGAGTATGAGGTCACGGTCAAATCTGAGACCCCTGAGGCCCGGGTTCGTATGATCGGCATGCTCGAAGCCGAACTGCGAGACATTGACGAAGGCCAGGATGGCTGGACAGCATTCGAGCAATGGTGCCTAAAGGTCGTTCGGGTGCTTTGCGCCTCAGGCCTGAGAAATGTGCAGCTCAATGCCAACAAGAGCAATTTACAACGCCGCGATATCGTTGGGACCAATCACGGCGAGACTTTTTTCTGGAAACGAGCTCTGGAATCACATAATGCTCGCCAAGTCCTGTTCGAATGCAAAAACTTCAAAGGTCTCAGTCGCGAACACTACTGGCAGATGAACTCCTATCTTTCCAAGGAGTACGGATCCTTAGGTTTCTTTATCACGCGCGATGAAGACATCAATCTCCAGAAGGAAAAAGAGCTGGCGTGGACCCGTGAGCTTCGCAATGAGCACCAAAAGGTGGTCATTAAACTCACGGCGAAATACCTGGTCAAGATCCTTGGAAAGCTGCGCAGCCCTGCCAAGCACAACGCAGCCGATCAGGCATTTGATTCTCTTCTGGACACGTACTTTCGCAACTACTTCGGGGAATCATCTCGATCAACTCGCAAGAAGAGATAGCGATGCCTTCCTGCGCGGCTGCCCTGGTTGACTTGACAGCACGACCGACCTCGCCGAAAGCGCGGCGGTATTCGAGAAGGGAGCAAGGAGCAGCTGTAATGCCGCGTTCTTCTCATCAACGGGGCGAGATCAAGGCTCGGCACCGGGTACCGATCTTGCGGGGGCACCAACCGAATTGTCAGGCTCATGCTTGACCATACCTTCAATTGCGCACCGTTGCCCCGGCAGTGCTCATCACGCACGCTCTGGCGGAACGACTTTTCCCTGGACGCTCGGCGCTGGTGCAGCGCATCGCCATCTCAGTCCCCGGGCAGGTCTCCGCGTCTTTCCCCTGGTAATCCCCCGCAGGTTAGCTGACGCCAAAGGTGGAATTTTCTCGCAACCTATCCCGAGGAGGTTCCATGAAGGAGTCCCGATTCACCGACAACCAGATCCTGGCTGTCATCAAGCAAGCCGAGGGCGGTGCGCCCGTGCCGTAGCTGTGTCGCGAGCACGGCATCAGTACGGCCACCTTCTACAATTGGCGCAGCAAATACGGCGGCGTGGACACGTCGATGATGGCGCGCATGAAGGAGTTGGAGGATGAAAATCGCCAGCTCAAGAAGATGTATGCCGACTCACAGATGAGTGCCGACATCCTGCGTGAGGCCATGCAAAAAAAATGGTGAGGCCATCTCAGCGCCGGGAGACGGCTAAGTGGGCGGTAGAGGTGAAAGGTGCAACGATCAAGCAGGCCTGTGGCGATTTCTCGCTGAGCGAGACGGCCTACCGATACACGCCCAAGGGCAGCGACGAGAAGGCGTGCATCGCCGACCGGCTGGTGCGCCTGACCTCCTCCTATCGCGACTGGGGCTTCGGCCTGTGCTTTCTGTACCTGCGCAATGTGAAAGGCTTCGGCTGGAACCACAAGCGCGTTTATCGGATCTACCGCGCCCTGGAGTTGAATCTGCGTATCAAGCCCAGGCGTAATCTCCCCCGTCAAGCAGACACTTCATAACTAGAATTTTTAGCGTGTGTGTGGCGATATTCGACGGGGCTTAGCCCGCCCAGACTATCGTGGGGTCGTACTTCGTTGTAATCGATCATCCACCAGTGCGCTGCCTCGCGAACGTCTTCAAGGCGAGCAAAGAGATACTGGTCGAGGACCTCTTCGCGGAACCTGCGGTTGAAGCGTTCGATGAAGGCGTTCTGGTTTGGTTTGTCGGGCAGGATGTATTGGATTGACACGCCATTGCCTTTGGCCCACTGCGTGAAGGATTCAGCGGAGTTCGGCCGAAGGATCCGTAGGCGGACCCCATGCTCCAAGCCACGAGCAGCATAGACACCTCACCGAGCGACTCATGATCATGTTTGTGACCACGGACATCGCTGCACAACAACTGACGGCATCGCACGCCATGCTGGCTTCGACACTTCATTCAATCCCGCTGCAAGATCTCAGCGCGACAGCCAGGTTTTGGCCGGCATCAGTGATGGCGCCACTTTCGTAATCGATGCGGTATACCTTCCCGTCCTCACTTCCTTGGATGACGCCCAACCCTACCCGATCATCACGATCGGCGATGATGTAGCAATTGAAAGCGTCCAACGCCACCAACCGAACATGGATCGGCTCGTGGACGACGAACCCTCCGTGCCGCACCGATGCTGCGAGCAGCGGCAGATAGTCTTCCGGTAGACGCGCGTCGATGACGCCTTCGGCCAGCTGTCGGCGCCATCGTTCAACCTTTGTCTCGTGCTCGACTGCCGCCATGGAACCGTTGTGTGAATCAAGTCCGTCACCGTTCCGGGCCGTCCCCGGGGCTTGGTCGCCGTCGAGGAAAAGGTCCGCCCGCAGACGGACCCGTTCCACATGCACTCGCGCATGGTTGACAGTGCGCCCGGGCGGCTTTGCAAAAACAAGTGAGAAGAGCCGCCCACCAACCATTCGAACGCTCGCGCTGTTTCGAATGTTCCTGTCGTCGGCCGTGAAGTCGACCTTGGCCAGCTCCAGCTCATCTCGCACCGGAAACAGCAAACGCTCGGGAAAGTCTGGACGCCCGCTGTGTAAACAATAGAGATTGACCTCTTTCCCTTGAGCCAAGCGCTGAACGCGATTGATGACATCCAGTTGCGCGCGAAAATGGTGCCGGACCGGAGGATTCATGGCCTCCACTACGGCATCGAGAATGTCGCGCTCCAGGAGCGTGAATACCTCGGCAGGTTTCAACCATGATAGAAAGTTCCACATTACTGGCACCCGCAGTCGCCCTGGCTCAGCACTTCATCCGCACCGATTAGGCCGCCAGCGAAAAGTCCGCGGAGCGCGTACGGGACACGGTTCAACTGCTGGACCAGCATGTTCGGCATGGGGTTTAGATTCTTCCACGCCGCCGGGGCGAAGCGATAGCGGTAGGGGTCAGACAATGCGTGCTCGATGGGCGTGACATAGTTTCCGTTCCACAGTGACCCACTTCCGCCAAGTCGGCGCGGAATCCAGTGAGAAAACTCTTTCCCCACCCCGCGCGTCCCCGCGGCTTCCAAACCCGCTGCTCCGCCAGCAGCAAAGTCGAGCGCCACGCCGGCAACCTGACCCGCGGTGTAGCTTCGTGAACAATGATCCACTACATCGTTGGTCCCCAATTGGTCCCGCGTCCAATCGGTCAAGCCGAACGAGACGGTATCGCCAAATCCCGCCGCGAAATCGACCAAACCCTGCGGCAGCGGATCGCCCCAGGCCCAAAGCCCATAAGGATCTGAGAACCGGAACGGGTTGCCCAGCGCATAGACATAGGTTCCCGTTCCACCCATCAACCCGATGGGGTCACTCTCAAGGTAGCGCCCAGTGTCGGGGTGGTAGTAGCGGTGGCCATTGTAGAAGAGCCCAGTTTCACTATCGAAGTACTGGCCTGGATACCGCAGATTGAACACATAGCTTGCCGAGAAGTTGCGCTCGCCGAAAGGGTTGGCGGTCGGCTGCCACTCCCAGTAACGCCCACTCCCATCGGCAGCATCCGCCCGGCGGGGTGTGCCCAGCGCATCGACGACCACATACGCGGGAGATGCACTGTCCATCGATCCGATCAGCAGGCCGTCCATCCACACGTAGTCGTGCGGCAGTCCGCCGGACTCGGCCAACAGCTGTCCTTCTTCATCGTAGACGAATCTCAACTGCTGCCCATCGCCGGTTGCCTTGAAGATGCGCTGATTCATTACATTGTAGCGATATGCATTGCTTTGTGAGCCGTCAGCACTGGCTTGCACGAGATTGCCACGACCGTCATAGGCGTAAGTCCTGCTGCCTCCAGGGACACTTCGCTGCGTCATCGCACCATTCGCGTCAAATACTGAGCCACTTCCTGCGACATCCACAAGGCGATGTGTTCCCGGAGCGTAAGTATAGACGCCCGTCGACGCAGCCGTTGGCTTATCTGACACCTTGCTTAGCCGGTTCCCGCTCTTGTCGTAGGTGTAGGACTCATTGAAGGTGGCCGACGCAATGCTCGACAGGCGATGCAGTCCATCGTACGTGTAGGTCTCCAAGACAGGCCCCGTCGCGGAGCCGCGAAGTGCGATGACCTGCCCGGAGGCATCAAGATCGTAATGAACATTGAAGGAAGGGCTATTGATATCGGTGATAACGTAGTTGGCATTGTAGGTGCGCGTCACCGCCTGACCGTTTCCGAGGGTATAACCCGTTGCCGGCCCGAACGGGAGGTAGGTCACGTTGCTCACCAGTGGAATCGCCGCATGATTGGGCGGCGTGAGCGTGATCGAAGTGATCTGACCAAGTGTGTTTCGAGCGTATGCAATCAGATTTCCGCTTGGCGGCGCGATGCCGGACAGCCGGCCGGCACGTGAGTAGGCGTAGTCGACGGCATCGGTAACACCGTTCTGCGTCTGTCGCTTTTCAGTCACTCGCCCTTCGTTGTCGTAGCAATAAGCTGTGGTCACTTTCGCTTCTACGATGCGCGTCAAGCGGCCAACCGGGAACGATTTTGCACACCCCGTGGCGCTGTCGGACTCGTCGTAGCCGTAGATGGCGTTTAGCGACGTATCCGCATAGGTGAGCGCCGTTGTGCGACCAAGTGCATCGTAGGCGCGGCTCTCCACGACACCTTTGGCGTCTGTGCGTGTCGTGGCGTTGCCCGCAGAATCAAAGGTCATACTCAAGGGGCCGGTGTCGGGGCTGGTCCTCCCAATCGCATTGCTCAGGCCGTCCCGGGTGAATGTCGTGATCAACCCATCAGGATCCGTGAATGACTTGATCTGGTCGAGGGCATCAAATGTGAAACCGGCGGTCGAGGCTTTGGTAGCACTGTTGGTGCCATTGGCGTCCGCGATGCTCGTGACTACCCGACCGAGTAGGTCTACCGTGTCTTTACGGGCGATACCCAAGGCATCTTTGCCGGATATCAGCTTGCCATCGCCGTCGTAGCTTCCCGAGGCTGTGGCATCGAAGGTGATATGGCCCAGGCCGTCGGTCGTGCTGACGAGCTGACCGAGTGCGTTGTATTTTTGGGATAGGCTTCGACGGAGTGCTCCCGTCGCGTCAAACGTTTGCTCTTTGGTCCGGTTGCCAGATGGGTCGAGGGTATAGTGGACGTGATTAGCCTGCCCGTCAGCCATGTCGATCAAGCGGTGGGCGTCATCATAAGTGTAGGTCAAGGCCACACCATCTGCGTCGGTCACTGTTTTGAGCGCACCGGTGGGCTCGTAGGTGAGCGTCGTTGTCGCGTCCGCGGCCGATGGTGAGCCGTCGGGATTAGCCCGAACAACTTTCGAGATCAGCCAGCCCCGAGGCGAGTACGCAACGTCAGTGATGACCCCATTGGCGTCTTTCTGGCGCAGCAAGCGACCATGCCTGTCATAGCTGACAAACGTGGTGACATGCCCAACTTGGTCGGTGACCGTCGCCGCGTCGCCTGCCCGGTGGCACGCGCCGCCTACTGTGGCGCATCCACTTTCATCGGTGGTGAGATAGTAGGAGTATCGGATCACGTCTGTGACGTCTGTCCGCGGGCCATCTGCCGTCAACAGCAGGCCGATTTTCGGGCATTGGGTGCTGTCGACCGCATCGCAATACGTGTAGCGCGTCTGCCGAATGCCCTCGGGGGCATGGGCCTGACTGCCGCACGCGTAGGGGACGGTCACAGATGGGTCAATCGCACACTCGGCGGTGGCTTGGCCACGGGCATTATAGGACCATGCGCTCTTGGCCACGACGATGCCCGCGGCATTCGACATGGCCCGAGTCAACGGTCGACGATGGGGCACATCCCAGGTCGTGCTGGTGGCACGCTGGGCATCGGTGCCCGATGCTTCGACCTGACGGGTTAGCAAGCCGTTGGCGTCGTAGGTTGTCGTCGTGATGGCGCCCCGGAAGTCCGTGTAGCTGGCCGGGTAGCCGTTGGTGTCATAAGTGATCTTCTTTGACTGCTGGTTGCACTGGTTGCCGCAAGGCACGTTTGTTCCGCTCGGCTTCAGAGTTTCTGCGCCATCGTCCGCGAACGCCAGAGTCACCGATAGCCCCAACGGCGTTGTCATGCCGGCCGGAGTTCCTCCGTTTTGGTAGTAACCGTAGTAGGACAGCGTCATTTTGTCGGCGCCGCCGGCGTACTGAGACGACACGGCGTGATTCTTTGCGTCATAAGCCGTCGTCTCAAAACGCACGCCCTTTTCATCGATCACTCCGGTCAGTTCTGACGGATAGGTGGCAGCTCCTGGCGCGTTGAGCGGCTCTGCGTACACATACTGACGTGTCGATAGGTCCGGGTAAGTCACTTTGCTGAGGTTGCCGTCAGCGCCGTAGGTGTACGTGGCCGTCTGCCCGGCTGGATCGATGGCTACGGAGAGGCGGCCCTGGGAGTCATAGCGCAAGCCCAGCGCTCGACCTTGGGGATCAGTGACGGTGATGAGCAGGCCGGCGCTCGGCGCGACTGCGGGATCGGTGGCAGCGGTACTGTAGGTCAGTGTCGTCGTCTGGCCGTTGTCGTCCGCGATCGAAAGCAGGCGACCATTGGCGTCGTAGGCTTCGGTGTCCTGGGTCGCTGCCACCCGCAACGCATAACCGGTCGTCGCTCCCGATTTCGGGTCTTTTTGAATCGTCAGCGTCTCGGCCGAATCCGTATCTGCCGTCCAGATGCCGTTGGCGCTCCGAAAGCGCACCAGTGATCCATCCGGGCGGCGGGCGTAAAGCAGACCCGCATCGGGGCCGCTGTTGGGCATCAATTGGATGCTGCGATCGAACGAGTGTCGCCATTTCGGACCCAGCGTGCTCGCGACCACGAAGCTCGATGAGTTGTAAAATCGACGAAACGTCAGCCAATCGGACGTATGGAGGTCGGTGTCCTGACGATACGCGTTGCCGTTGGCGGCATTGATCGGGTCCCCTTCCATGGAAGTTCCGGCATTGCCCGATGCCGTTTTTGTGTCTCCCTCTTGGCTGCTTCCGCGGGGCCCAAGCGAATCGCCAGGCGCTCCGTTGCCCCCCGTGCAACCGGTCTGACAGCCGCCCGCGTTCTTGGGCTGGAAACCCTGGCCCGTGACGTCCGTCGCCCAGATGTAAGAGAACCAGCCGCTGCCCGTAGAGCCATCGGCGTTCACCCAGTTTATGGTGATTGTCGCCGCGGTGCCCGTGCTGCCGTAGGCAGTCGAGAAGGTATGCGGCTTGCACGTTAAGGTCGTCGAGCAGTCGTTCTCGTAGTGCGCGATGAGGTCGTTGACAGCGGCATCGACGGAGGTAAACCCGCCCGCTGCTCCATACGCGCCGTTGTAGCTGTAGGGTGGCCCATACACATAATCGGCATGGGCGGTGAACGAAGCCAAGCAGACTGCGGCAGTGGCAGTGGCAAGGATGCGCCGGCGGCGCGCTTTCATGGAACTCATGAGGAACATATCCCTATCCCTTGCGAATGAGTGGGCGCGAGCGTAGCCGAAGCATCCCGTCAGGGTTCGCTGAAATGCGCGTAGGGCTTTTCTGACACGACTGGCGCACACAGGCACTGAGAACTGTGCCGCATTTGACACAATCGTCTGTCACAGAGAGCTGGACCAGTTTCAGGAACGCGCGACCCACGGTCACAACTGGAGAATACGGAAGAATAAACGTCTGCAAGCGTGTGGGTGGTTGAACGGATGTCACGTACGCGACCATTCGCGCTCGCCCCCGCTTCTCGGCTCGACATGCTTCCTACGGCGCCGCTTGACCCCGACGCAGCCCGCCTTAGTGGTCGCTTCACCTGACGACCTGGGCAACCACGGACAATCCCTGCGCGGCGATGATGGCAGCCACTGATGGGCAACCTACGAGATAACTTCCTAGTGGAACCTTAATCGTCAGCCACCGCACCATAAAATGTCCGTTCGGACACTATATGGCCTGATTAAAGCCCCTCCATCCCGGATCGTCGCGCTATCCATGATGCTGGCGACGGTATACCGAGCCACGGAGGGCCGTCACCCCCAAGTTTTTTTAGAATGCAACGACCGGCGCTGCTCCGGACATCAACTGGGATCGCTGCCCCGTTAGACAACGCCCGGGCAACGAATTGAGGCATTCATGACTCCCATGTCGCCTTCTCGTAGGCCTGCCGGGGACCAGAGAGCAATGGCGCTCACGCACCTACAGCGTGCGGAGCCACGCTCTATACGGGTCAGCAGCCACTCAATCAAAATCGGTTCGAGACGCACCTTAGTGGATGCCAAACGTATCGCGAGCCGCGAGCTTTTACCCGGCCGCCCAAGGCGTCGCAATGCATTGAATCGCTATCGTGACGCTATTCCATCCAGGCGGCGATCGCAGAACGCCTAATCGGCCTTTCAAGCGCCTCCGGCCGCCAACTCATCGAGGACCTCGGGGCGTCGAGCATTTATCCACTCGCGCAATTCTGCGACGTAGGGTGCCCAACGATGGGAAATTGAGGCGGCCCCTACGATCTTGTTGAGGCATACCGGTCTCTGCATGTTGAGCGTCTGCACGATCAAGTCAATGAATGAATGAGGATCAACGACCACCTCAATACTTCGCGCAAGCTCAATAATTTCATTAGTTCCCGGGTCAGCTTGCTGAGGGAGATCACAGATCATCCTGTGAATCTGCGCCTCGGGCGTCAGCGAGCCCGGACCATCACCAGAGCGTGCGGTCCACCATGGGAAAACTCGTGCCGTGGGATGAACGCCATTCGCAATACATTACGCGCACCCATGACGTGGATTGAAATGTCCTCGTCATTCAGGCGACCTACGTTGGGTTGCTCAACAGCCAACCAACGATAACTGCCCATGGACAATTCCCGACGCCGTTTCCTGGGCGTCGCCGGCGGATTCGCCGGTGCATGCGTCTTCGTCGATACCTTGCGCGTGGCCCAGGCGATGGATATGCCGATGGCCATGCCGATGAAACAGCGCATGGCCATGCCGGGCCTGGCCGCACCGAACGTGCCGCTGGTGAACCCGGTGACCATGGCGAAGTTCGTCGATGCGCTGCCGGTGCCACCGATCGCCGTGCCCACGGGCACGCGTACCCACGTCGCATTTGGAAGCCGGCAGCTACCGTTCTACCGCATGCCGATGCGAGCATTC
The DNA here is from genome assembly GCF_050435445.1 of Luteibacter sp. 621. NCBI lineage: Bacteria > Pseudomonadati > Pseudomonadota > Gammaproteobacteria > Lysobacterales > Rhodanobacteraceae > Luteibacter > Luteibacter sp. 621. The sequence goes on from NZ_JBNDKI010000002.1 coordinate 291,823, forward strand.
AGTGCGAGGGTCCACCGGGATCTGCCGCCGACACCGCAATGGGGTTACGCAGGCTCCACGCCGGGACCCACGATCGTGACCCGCCGTGGCGAGCCGGTACTGGTGGAATGGGCGAACGAGCTTCCCGCCCGGCACTTCCTGCCTATCGATCACGGGATTCACGGCGCGGAGAAATCCAAACCCGAGGTTCGCACTATCACGCATGTGCACGGTGCGCGCGTCTCCGCGCCGAACGACGGTTGGCCCGAAGACTGGTACGTGCCGGGTAAATCGCTGACCGCCCTGTACCCGGGCGACCAGGACGCCACCACCTTGTGGTACCACGATCACGCCATGGGCATCACGCGGCTGAACATCTATGCGGGCCTGTTCGGCAGCTTCCATGTGCACGATGACGACGAGCAAGCCCTGGGGCTGCCCTCGGGCGAATTCGATATGCCGTTGATGCTCTACGACCGCCTGCTCGCCAAGAGCGGCAAGCTTTACTACCCGGTGTCGGACGATCCCGAGGCGCCTTGGGTGTCCGAATGCCGCGGCGATGCCGTGCTGTGCAACGGCAAGCTGTATCCGTATCTCGAAGTGGAGCCACGCCGCTACCGCTTCCGGCTGATCAACGCCGCCAACACCAGCTTCTTCAACCTGTCGCTGTCACATGGCAAGCCGTTCCAGCAGATTGGCAGCGACCAGGGGCTACTTGTAGCGCCCGCCGATCGGATGAATATCGAACTCTACCCGGCCGAACGTGCCGAGGTGATCGTCGACTTCAGTGCGTATGCGGGCCAGTCAGTGCAGCTACGCCACCAGGCCGACGGCATCGTCGAGTTCCGTGTCCGCGCCAAAGGTCGCCGCGACACCTCGGTGGTGCCGGCCACGTTGCGGCCGGTCCAGCGCATCGATCCTTCCACGGCGGCGCAGGACCGGGTGCTTGCACTGGGCGAACAGGACGATTCGGGCGGCAACCCGATGACGATGCTGCTCGATGGAAAGATGTGGAGCGATCCCATCAGTGAAAAACCCAGGAAGGGCACGGTGGAAACCTGGACATTCGTCAATGTGACGGGTGATGCGCATCCCATCCACCTGCACCTTGTGCGCTTCCAGGTACTGGAGCGCCGCCCGTTCGATCTCTACGCGTGGAATGCCCGTAAGGAACTGAAGTTCACCGGGCCATCGATACCACCGGCCGCGGAAGAAGCCGGCTGGAAAGACACCGTGCGCTGCGACCCCGGAATGGTCACGCGCATCATCACGCGCTTCGATGGTGAGCCAGGCAAATACGTCTGGCACTGCCATTACCTGGAACACGAAGACAACGAAATGATGCGTCCCTACGAACTGGTCTGAGCCCTCCGGCTTGTTTGTTGCGGTGGTAACGATTGTTCGCAAGATTTTGCGTTGACACGTTAACGTCATCACGTTCTCGCGCATTGTCGCCACCATGCCAACGATTCGTCACATGCGGGGCAGATGCTCACGCGGTCGACCGGCCATCCATAACCCAAGTCGATAAGCATCAGGGGGAAGACTTCCAGTAGGGAGAAATCGCACATGGTTACTTGGTTGCGCCGCACACGGCTTTCGCCGTTGTTGCTTGGTGCGCTCTCCGTCGGCCTCGCCGGCATTGTCAGCGCCCAGGACACCACTCCGCCCGACCACGATGCACAGTTCCGCCAGAATGTGCCCGTGGCTCCCTTCAAGAGTCAGGCTGGCCTTCCCGGCGGCGTCGTTGTACTGCACAAGCCGCCGCACGGCCAGGACAACAGCGACAACACCGTCACCCCGATCAAGCACGTGATCCTGCTGATCGGCGAGAACCGCACGTTCGACCACGTGTTTGGTACCTACACCGCGCCGAAGGGGCAGTCGGTCGATAACCTGCTCTCCAAGGGCATTGTCAATGCCGACGGCACGCCGGGTCCGAACGTGGACCTTGCCACGCAGTTCATGGCCTCGAGCACCGGCAAGTTCGACATGTCGCCGAAGAAGGCCGGCAAGTACAAGACGCTTCCGCAGATGAACACCGGTGGCGCACCCACCGCGGCACCGTTCGCTTCCGCAGCGCAGGCACAGGCGATTGAGCCGGCGCTGCCCGATGGCACCTACGACATGCTCGCTGCCGGTGGCACGGGCTTGCCGAACGGCGTGGTCGATACCCGTTTCCCGGCGAAGCTCGTCAACGCGCCGGTGGATATGCACGCGTCGATCAGCTATGACGCCTACGCCAACAGCCCCGTGCATCGTTTCTTCCAGATGTGGCAGCAGCTCGATTGCGACACCAAGGCAGCGACCGCCGCCAACCCCAGTGGTTGCCGCAACGATCTGTTCCCCTGGGTCGAAACCACCATGGGCGCGGGCAACAACGGCGCGCCGCTGCCGGCGAACTTCAACGACCAGACCACCGGTGAAGGCTCCACCGCCATGCAGTTCCTGAACATGGCCCAGGGCGATGCGCCTTACTTCAAGAAGCTGGCCCAAAAGTATGCGCTGAGCGACAACTTCCACCAGTCGGTGATGGGCGGCACGGGCGCCAACCACATCATGCTGGGCTACGGCACCTTGATCTACTACGCCGATGCCAACGGCAACCCGGCCACACCGCCGGAAAACCAGATCGAGAACCCGGATGCGCAGTTCGGTACCAACAACTGGTGGGTGCAGGACGGCTACGGTGGTGGTTCGTACGTGGAGTGCGCTGACGAAAGCCAGCCAGGCGTGAAGCAGATCAAGAACTACCTGCGCTCGCTGCCCTACCTTTCGTTCAAGGGCACGGACTGCAAGCCCAAGGCCTACTACCTGGTGAACAACTACAACCCAGGCTATATGGGCGACGGCACGCCGGCTCCGCTGGGCGCCGATCAGTTCACCATCCCGCCGACCACGCAGGAGAACCTGGCGGTGCTGCTGGAGAAGCACAACGTTTCCTGGAAGTACTACGGCGAGGGCTTCGGTGGCGGCAAGGAAGACGGCGAGGCCGGCACCTTCTGCAACATCTGCGACCCGTTCCTGTACTCCACCCAGGTCATGACCAACCCGGAACTGCGTGCCAAGAACCAGGACATCAACGACCTGTACAGCGACATCCAGAACAACACGTTGCCGGCCGTCTCCATCGCCAAGCCGGATGGCATCCTCGATGGCCACCCGGCCTCGTCGAAGCTGGACCTGTTCGAAGGCTACGTGCGCAAGATTGTCGAGATGGCCGAAGCGAACCCGAAGGTGTGGGATGACACCGTGATCATGGTGACCTTCGATGAAGGTGGTGGCTATTACGATTCGGGCTACATCCAACCGATCGACTTCTTCGGCGACGGTACGCGCATCCCGCTGCTGGTCGTGTCGAAGTACTCCCTCGGCGGTAAGGTCGTGCACACGTACTACGACCACGTCTCGTTCGATAAATTCGTCGAGGCCAACTGGGACCTGAAGGACCAGATTTCCGCCCGCAGCCGCGACAACTTGCCTAACCCGGTGTCGTTCAGGGGGAATCCGTACGTACCGGTGAACGCGCCGGCCATCGGCAACCTCATGGACATGTTCAACTTCACCAAAAAGGATGTCAGCGATACCACTGCGATCGCTGACTGATCGATCACGGTTCACTCGATGCTGACCGTGCCCGCGAAAGCGGGCACGGTTTTCGTGTTGCAAGGAGTCAAATGATGATGAAGCGTTTGCAGCTCAGCTTTCGGAGCAGGCCAATGCCCTTGGTGCCTATCGCCGCCGCATGTGCACTTGCTATAACGGTGGCCGCACCTGTCCACGCCGATCCCGGTGACTTCGGCGCCATGCCCGGGCTGTGGAAGATCCTGGTTCGGCACGTGACCAACGGCAAGGCCGGTGCACCGGAAGTGCACTGGCATTGCGTGGATGAAGGTGCCGATCCCTGGACCACGTTCGCCGCGTGGACGCCGGCGGAGGGCGAGTGCACCGCGACGAACCAGCAGCGACGCAGCACCTCGCTGGCGTGGAAGCTCACCTGCAAGGGAGCGTCGACGGCGTCCGCACACGTGGATTTCGATAGCGCCAAGCACTACACAGGCAGCGTCATGGTCGAAGGCCACGGCGAGGTGACGCAAGTGGAAGGCGCCCGTTACGCTGCCTGCACCAGTCCGCAAGATTAAGGCTGCGGGCGCGGTTTCCGGCGCCCCCAGGCTTACGTAACACGTGCACTAGGCCGAACTATCTGAGGTCGCGAACGGCATTGATGGGATTCACATTGCTCAGCAGAACACGATGGCAGAGCCGGTGGCCACCGATGCTTCGGCTGCTGCCATGAGCCGAAGGCAAGTGAACGACTCGATGCCATGCTGCATCCATTTGGGACCGGGCTGTTGGCGTGCTTCTGCAGCATCCCAAACATCCTCGCTCTCCGGATCCAGGCCGGGTGGCAACTCGAGCCAAGCAGCAAGGCGGAGGCACTCTGCAAGGAGTCGGGATGACGAGCCGAGCATACCGCCGGGAAGGCCGATGGCTTCGCGGGGGAAAACGACTGATGCGAAATCCTGCGGCACATAGAACCCCTCAGCATCACTGTGCAACACCAGGTGTTCAAAACCGGGGGCCATAAGGTCGTAGTACTTCTCCAGTACCGGATCTTCCGCCGGGTCTCCGCCGGCAAGATCAGGCACAGGTAGCCCCTGCCCGATATATGCAGCGAGCCGTCGTACGTAGTGAATTCCCGAGTAACCCCACATGTCGCACGAGAAGGCAGGCTCATCTCCGTCGCTCGGTGGCTCGCGATGCGGTGCGAGACCGGCCTCTTCCAGCGCTTCCGAAATCTGCACGAACATCTCTGGATCTTCAAACCCACCGACTTGGATACTCAGGCCCATTGCGTTGTCCTTGTGGTCGCTCTGTTGAAAACTACGCTCAATGAGTTTCCATTATGAGGCTGACATTGGCATAGGGTGTCAGCGCCTTGCAGCGCACCCCATGCGGTTTTGACGCTTGCGGCTGCGCGCGTGTGCGGAGGAAATGCGGCACCGCATCATCAATCCGTTCGTTCGCCCTGCAATTAGATCGATTGAATCTCCGAACGATATGCGATATGAACTCCAGCTGCCTTCCTGGGCTCGGGCTTCGTCCCGACCGCTTTCTGATAGCCACACGGAGATCGCAGCGCATATGTCGGACACACCGAAGCTCGATAACGAGAAGCAAACCGCCGTCACTGGGGAGGCACCCGGCGACACGCTGGGGAACATCAAGCTCTCTCGCCGCAACTTCCTGGCAGGCTCGGCCATCGCCGCCACCGGCCTGTTGATCGTGCCCCGCCATGTGCTCGGCGGCACCGGACATACCGCGCCCAGCGATCGCCTGAACATCGCCGGCGTCGGTGTCGGCGGCATGGGCGGGAACAATATCCGTGCCCTTGCCAGCCAGAACATCGTCGCCCTGTGCGATGTGGACTGGGGCTATACCGATAGGAACTTCCACAAGATGTTCGCTGACATCGGGCAGATGCAGGCGAAGCTCGACAAGGCCACAACGGCCGCGAAGCGCAAGGAACTGCAGGACCGGATCGAGCAGACCAGGCTGCTCTCCAAGAAGTACGACTCGATCAAACGCTACACCGATTTCCGCCGCATGCTCGAGCAGCAGAAGGATATCGACGCGGTGGTCATCGCTACGCCTGATCATCTGCACGCGACGATCGCCAGCGCAGCGATGGCCCTCGGCAAGCACGTCTACGTGCAGAAGCCGCTGACGTGGTCGGTGTTCGAAGCCCGTGAAATGGCGCGGAAGGCCCGGGAAAATCCCAAGATCGTCACCCAGATGGGCAACCAGGGCCATTCGACCGACGATACCCGCCTGATCCACGAATACATCGACGCCGGCGCCATCGGCGAAGTGCGCGAAGTGCACGCCTGGACGAACCGTCCGCTGGGCTATTGGCCGCAGGGCGTGCCACGCCCGCAAACCGTGCCGGCGCCCTCCGCCACGAGCTGGGATATGGACGCGGTGAACGCGCGGCTCGCCAATGCCATGGCCGGTAACTATCCGAAACCGCAGGGACTGGAATGGGATCTCTTCCTCGGTCCCGGTCCCGAGATCGAATACCACCCGCTCTATCACCCGTTCAACTGGCGCGGGTGGGTCGACTGGGGCATGGGCGCGCTCGGCGACATGGGCGCGCATCTGATCGACTCGCCGTTCTGGTCGCTCGACCTTGGTTTCCCGACGTCCATCGAAACCGTCTCGACGCCGTTCAACAACGCCTCGTACCCCACGGGCACCATGACGTACTACGACTTCCCTGCCCGTGGCGACAAGCCGCCGGTGCGGCTGACCTGGTACGACGGCAACCTGCTGCCGCCCGACCTGGAGGCGCTGGGCGCCGGCCAGATGCACGACGGCGGCACGCTTTACGTGGGCTCCAAGGGCAAGCTGGTCCACGAAACCTACGGTGATAATCCGCGCCTGTTGCCGCAGTCGCTGCATGATTCCGTGGGTACGCCGCCCAAGAAGTTCGCCCGCATCACCACCTCGCACGAAATGAACTGGGTCGATGCCTGCAAGGGGAAGGGCAAGACCACCTCGCCGTTCGAATACGCCGCCCAACTTACGGAAGTGATGCTGCTCGGTATCGTCGCGCTGCGTACGGGCCACCGGATCGAATACGACGCGCAGAACATGCGGGTCACGAACATCCCGGAGGCCAATCAGTTCCTGCGTCGCGATTATCGGGCAGGCTGGACGCTCTGACCCAGGTCACGGCATGATCGCGCTGCTCAAGAAAGGCCGCATGCCGTGACTGATCTTCGCCCTCTAAGTGAGCTGGGCCGGCGGATCTGTATCCTCGGCCCGTCGAACAGCGGCAAGTCGACGCTCGCTGATGCGATTGGCAGGCGTATTGGCTTGCGCGTAATCCATCTGGATCAATTCCATCACCTGCCCCACACGGCATGGAAGCCACGCCCTCGCGACGCATTCCATGCCCTCCATGACGCGGCGATCCAGGAGAATGACTGGGTGATCGACGGGAATTACTCGTCCTGTATGCCGCAGCGGTTCGCGCGAGCCACAGGGTTGATCCTCCTCGATGTATCCACGTTGACGAGTCTGGGCCGCTACCTCTATCGAACCCTGTTCGACCGCAGGCGCGTTGGCGGTCTTGAGGGTGCGCCCGAACGTATTCACATGGATATGCTCCGCCACATCGTCGTGGCGACACCGGCTAACCGTGCACGCTATGCGACCATGTACGATGCGCTGCCTCTGCCAAAGGTCCGGTTGGCATCCACTCGCGCGATCAACGAAGCCTACACGTCGTGGCAGCTCGATCGTGTCCGCGCGTAGGGGATCAACCGGATTGCCGGAATGACGTCCAAGGAGCCACGCCTGAAACCCGAAGACCTGAAAACCCTCGTGACGCACCCCATGCCCTATGGCAAGTACAAGGGGCGCCTCATTGCCGACCTGCCCGGTGCTTACCTGGCCTGGTACGCCCGCAAGGGCTTCCCGCCGGGGCAGTTGGGCGTGCTGCTGGCCCTGGCCCTGGAGCTTGATCACAACGGACTGAAGGGCCTGCTTGATCCGCTACGGGCGGATCGCAAGCCACCGCGCTAGTGCGATGGGGGGTGCATCACCGTAGGCACGGCCCGGTCGACCCCCGCACCACCAACTCGGCGGACAACACCCGCTTCCGCGTTGGCACCTCGGGCTCGTTGAGAAGCTCGATCAACATGGTCATGGCTTCGCGGCCCAGCGCGTTCTTCGGCTGCGACACCGTGGTCAGCGGCGGCGAGGTGTAGCGTGAATAACGGATGTCGTCGAAGCCCACCACGGAGACGTCTTCCGGGATGCGTAGGCCATGCGAGATCAGGGCACGCATCGCGCCGATGGCCATTTCATCATTGGCGCAGAACAGCGCGCTGAAGGACTGGCCTTGCGCCAGGAACATCTCAACCGCGCGTTCGCCGGCTTCGATCGAGAAATCGCCCACGGCCGTGAGGGCGGGGTTCGGCGCAATCGTCGCGCGCTGCAGCGCCAGCTGGTAACCCTGCTCGCGGTCGACGCAGATAGGGCTCGACGCAGGGCCGGCGATGAAGGCGATATCGCGGTGACCCAGGGTCACCAGGTACTCAACCGCCGTGGCCGCCGCAGCGACGTTATCGACATAGACGCTCGAGATGGCGCTGTCCTTGACGTACTCGCAGGCGTTGACGAGCGGCAGACGGCCCTCCATGGGAATGGCCGGCACACGGTGGAACATGGTGATGATGCCATCGGCCTGCCGCGCCGCGACCATGTCGGCATAGGTCTGCTCGCGCACGAGGTTGCTCTGCGTTTCGCCCAGGAGCACCGAGTACCCCTTCTCGAAGGCGACCTGCTCGATGCCGCGGATCACCTCGGAGAAGAACGGATTGGTGATGTCGGGCAACAGGGCAATGATCAGCCGCGTGCGCGCGGTGCGCAGATTGCGCGCCAGCGCGTTGGGCGTGTAGCCGAGCCGCTTGACCACTTCCTGGATGCGCTGGCGTGTTTCCTCGCTCACCATCTCCGGGCGTTGCAGCGCGCGCGAAACGGTTGCGACTGAAACTTTTGCGGCGGCGGCAATCTCCTTCACCGTACGCACGCGCACAGGCTGCGCCGCAGCATCGGCGCCTGGCGCTTTGCCCGGCTTCCGCTTTCGCTTTGATCCCTCGTCACTCACGCGATTTCCATCCCTCTGCCTGCCCGTGATGCTTCGCCCGACGGCCACCAACCACGCCGCGATTATGCTGCATTGCAATGTAATGGATTACATAAAATCGTTGCAGGTGTCTTTACCTGTCTGATACATATCTTGGCATGTTCAGGCCGCCCTACCCACCGGTGGCCCGGGGAAACCAAGCTATTCCACGCAGCTGAAGGGCCTTTGGCTCCGGTCGCCACGCGGATGTAATCGAATACATTTTGGGAAGAACATGGCAAGCCAGTCGGTATCGACAAGCGCCGGGATAACCGGACCATGAAACTCGGCATGGGCCTCGTCGGCCCCGGCTTCATTGCCGCCCACCATCTGGATGCCGTGCGCCGCCTGGGCGATGTCGAGGTGGTCGGCATCGCCGGCTCCAGCCTCGAATCCGCGAAGAAGCGGGCACGCGAATTGAACGCCGGACAGGCCTACGCGGGCTACCGCGAGTTGCTGGCCGATCCGGCCATCCACGTGATTCACAACACCACGCCGAATCACCTGCACCGCGAGGTGTCGCTGGCGGCGCTACGTGCCGGCAAGCACGTCATCTCCGACAAGCCGCTGGCCGCGACGCTGCAGGAAGCGCGGGAGCTCTACGAGGTCGCGCGAGACGGCAACCTCGCGCATGTCGTCACCTTCAACTACCGCGGCTACCCGCTCGTGCAGCAGGCACGCGCGATGATCGCCAAGGGCAAGGTGGGCAACACCGTCTTCGTACACGGCTGCTACCTGCAAGACTGGCTCACCGACGAGCGCGCCTACACCTGGCGCCTTGATCCGAAGCTGGGCGGGAACAGTTCCGCGCTGGGCGATATCGGCTCGCACTGGTGTGATTTGGCCGAGCACGTCACGGGGGCACGCATCACCGCCGTGCTGGCCGATCTGCACACGGTAGTACCCGTGCGGGAGGTGCCGGCCACCTCCGCCAAGGCATTCTCGGGCGCGGCGAAGAAATCCACGCAGCAGCGCAAGATCTCCAGCGAGGACCTCGCTACGGTGCTACTGCGTTTTGATAACGGGGCACGCGGCTGCGTCACCGTCGGCCAGGTGCTTCCCGGCCACAAGAATGACCTGCGCCTGGAGGTCAACGGGCGTGAAGGCTCGCTGGCGTGGCGCCAGGAACAGCCCAACGAGCTATGGCTCGGCCACCACGCGAAGCCGAACAAGGTGCTCACGCGCGACCCCGCCCTGCTCGATCCCACGGCGCGTGGTTACGCCCACTTGCCAGCGGGCCATCCGGAGGCTTGGGCGGACGCGTTCCGCAACGTGATCGCCGATGCCTATGCGTGGATCCGAAGCGGCGCAAAGCCGAAGGCCAAACCACCCGCCCTACCCACGTTCGCCGACGGCTACCGCAACAGCCTGTTGGTAGACGCGATGCTGAAGAGCCATGCCGCCGGTGGCGTCTGGCAGCCGATCGAAGACCCTCTCGCCCCCACACGCACCACGAGGAAACGCGGATGAAATGGCGCCTTAGAGTAATGATGCTGTTTGAGTTCGGGATCTGGGGCGCGTGGTACGTCACCGTCGGTACCTGGCTCGGCAAGACGCTGCATTTCACCGGAACGGAGATCGGCGCCGTCGCGGGCACCACGGCCATCGGCGCGATCATCTCGCCGCTGTTCGTCGGCCTGCTCGCCGATCGTCTCTTCGATACACGCCGCGTGCTCACGCTGCTGCACCTGCTGGGTGCCGTTTTGCTCGCCGTCGCCGCACAGCAGACCAGCTTCACCATGGTCTACGTGCCCCTGCTGGCCTACAGCCTCTGCTACATGCCGACCCTGGCCCTCACCGCCTCGCTCGCCATGCGGCACATCACGTCGCCGCAGGAAGAGTTCGGCGCCATCCGCGTGTTCGGCAGCATCGGCTGGATTCTGGTCGGCCTGGCGGTCGGTGCGTGGGGCGTGGAAGCCACGGCATCCCCGCTTCTGCTCGCTGCCGGCCTGTCGGTCGCGATGGCCGGCTACTGCTTCACCCTGCCGCCGACCCCGCCGCTCGCGCGCAATACACGCTTCGAACTGCGCCATGTGTTGCCGCTCGAATCGCTGCACCTGCTCCGCGAGCGCTCCATGGCGGTGTTCGCCCTGGCTTCGTTCCTGATCTGCATCCCGCTGCAGTTCTACTACGCCTTCACCAACCTGTTCCTCAACGAAGTGGGCGTGGTGAATGCCGCCGGCAAGATGACCGGTGGTCAGATGTCGGAGCTGTTCTTCATGCTCCTCATTCCCTGGTTCTTCCGCCGCCTTGGCGTGAAGTGGATGCTCGCCGTGGGCATGCTGGCTTGGGTCGTCCGCTACGGCATGTTTGCCTTTGGCGGCAGCGGCGACCTGATGTGGATGCTCTGGCTCGGCATCGTGCTGCACGGCGTCTGCTTCGATTTCTTCTTCGTCGTGGGCCAGATCTATATCGATCGCGAAGCCCCGCCTGCGCTGCGCGCCGCGACACAGGGCCTTATTACGTTCCTGACCTACGGCCTGGGCATGTTCGTCGGCTCGTGGCTCTCCGGCATCGTGGTCCAGACCTACACGCGCGCCGACGGCACGCATGACTGGCACGGCATCTGGGTCGTCGCCGGCGCCTTTGCTGCCTTCGTCTTCGCCCTGTTCGTCCTGCTCTTCAAGGATCGCAAGGCCACCGCCCCCGCCGCCGTTGTCGGCACCCACTGATTCCGGATAACCGTTCATGATGAATCGCAGGCAATTCCTCGCGCGCTCCGCGCTGTGTGGCACGGCATTGGGCCTCGGGCTCGGCGCGCCCGGCAAGCTCCTGGCGGCTGCATCGAAGGCCAAGGGCATGGGTATCCAGCTCTACATGGTGCTCGATGCCTACCCGAAGGATCCCGCCGGTACGCTCAAGACGCTGAAGTCCATCGGCTATACCGAAATCGAGGCCATCGTCACGAGCACCGCCGAGACCCTGCGCGATCAGCTGAAGGAGGCCGGCCTTGCCTGCCCCAGCATGCACTTCGACAGCATGGGCTTCGACAAGGGCGTGGGCGCCGCGCATACGCTGGGCTCAAAGTACATCGTCAGCAGCATGCTGCCGGGGATCATGCAGAAGGAGAAAGGCGGCAGCGGCGAGCCGACGTATACGCTCGACGATGCGAAGCGCACCGCCGAGTACGCCAACAAGCTCGGCCAGAAAGCCAAGGCCGCCGGACTTCAGTACGCGTACCACAACCACCACCTTGAGTTCACCGACGTGGGCGGTGGCAAGACCTTCTACGACGTGCTGCTCGCGGAAACCGACCACACGCTGGTGCAGTTCGAACTCGACTGCGGCTGGGTGCACGCGGGCGGGAAGAACCCCGCCGATTACTTCAAGGCCAACCCCGGCCGCATCCCACTGATGCACGCGAAGGATTTCCTGCCGGGCAATGCCAAGGATTACCCGGGCGCCGAACTGGGCCGCGGCACGCTGGATTACAAACCGATCATGGCGGCAGCTGATGCCTCCGGCCTGAAGCATTGCTTCGTCGAGCAGGAAGGCCCGTTTGCCCGCATGAGCTCGCTGGACGCCGCGCGCGTCGATTTCGACTACCTGCGCCCGCTGCGCTGAAGGGAAAGACCATGGAAAAGAACACATTTGACGCCATCGTCGTCGGCACCGGCGTGAGCGGTGGCTGGGCCGCCAAGGAACTCACCGAGAAGGGCCTGAAGACGCTCGTGCTCGACCGCGGCCCGATGGTGAAGCACCTGGATTACCCGACGGCCATGAAGGCACCGTGGGAGCTGCCGTACGGCGATGAGCCCACGCAGGAAGATCTCGCCCGCTGGCCCAAGCACACGCGCCCGTCGTTCTACGGCATCACCCAGTCCACCAAGCACTGGTTTGTCGATGACATCGACAACCCGTACGAAGAGACCAAGCCGTTCGACTGGTTCCGCGGCTACCACGTGGGTGGCCGCTCGCTGATGTGGGGCCGGCAGAGCTACCGCCTGAGCGAGATGGATTTCGAGGCCAACGGCAAGGAAGGCGTGGGCGTGGACTGGCCGATCCGCTATGCCGACATCGCGCCTTGGTACGACAAGGTCGAGCATTTCATCGGCGTCAGCGGCAACAACGACCACCTGGCCCAGTTGCCGGACGGCAACTTCCTGCCGCCCATGGACCTCAACTGCGTCGAGAAAGACTTCCAGGGCAAGCTGCAAAGCAAGTTCAACCGCAAGCTCATCATCGGCCGCACCGCCAATCTCTCGGCGCCGCTCAAGCACGACCAGAGCCCGCAGCGTGGCACCTGCCAGTATCGCAACCTGTGTATGCGCGGCTGTCCGTTCGGCGGCTACTTCAGCAGCAACTCGTCCACCCTGCCCTCGGCCGAGCGCACGGGCAACATGACGATGGTGACCAATGCCATCGTGTACGAGCTGATCTACGACAACGACAAGGGCAAGGCCACCGGCGTACGCGTGCTGGATGCGGAGACCGGCCACCAGACCGAGTACTTCGCCAAGGTGATTTTCATGTGCGCGTCGACGTTCGGCACCGCACACATCCTGATGAACTCGACCTCGACGCGTTTCCCGAATGGCTTCGGCAACGACAGCGGCGAGCTCGGCCACAACATCATGGACCATACCTTCGGCACCGGCGCGCGCGCCATGGTCGACGGCCACCTGGATCGTTACTACTCGGGCCGCCGCCCGACCGGCTTTTACATCCCGCGGTACCGGAATGTCGGTACCGACAAGCAGAAATACCTGCGTGGCTTCGGCTTCCAGGGTGGCGCTGGCCGCCAGGACTGGACCCGCCTTGTCGAACAGCATGCGCTGGGCGCGGAGCTCAAAGAGGCGGCCCAGGAGCCGGGCCCGTGGTATGTCTCGATGATGGGCTTCGGCGAGATGCTTCCCTCGCACAAGAACTTCGTGAGCCTGGACCGTAACCACAAGGACAAGTACGGCATGCCTGTCCTGAACTTCGATGCCGCGCACCAGGAAAACGAAAAGATGATCGGCAAGGCGATCATCGAAGATGCCATGGAGATGCTGTCCGGCGCGGGCTATAGCGACGTGAACTCCTTCACGATGCACGCCAACGTTGGCGCGGGCATCCATGAAATGGGTACCGCGCGCATGGGCCGCGATCCGAAGACCTCGGTGCTCAATGGCTTCAACCAGATGCACGCCTGCAAGAACGTCTTCGTGACCGACGGCTCGGCCATGGCATCGTCCGGCTGCCAGAACCCGTCCCTCACTTACATGGCACTGACCGCACGCGCGGCCAACTATGCCGTGGAAGAACTCAAGCGCGGCAATATCTGAGGACTGACACCATGAATCGTCGCGAATGGTTGAAAAGCATGTCCGCGCTGGCCGTCGGTGCCATCGCGGGCCCCTCGTTGCTGGCGGTCTTCGACGCGCACGCCGCGTCGCAGAAGCCCACGGCAAAGCCCGAGTTCTTCAATCCGGCGCAGTACAGCCTGGTCGGTGCCGTGTCGGATATCGTGATTCCGCGCACGGATACACCTGGGGCCGTGGATGCCGGCGTGCCCTTGTTCATGGATCAGCTGTTCAAGGCGGTCTACGCCAAGGCAGACCAGACCCGTTACCTCACCGCCATGGCAGCTTTCGACAAGGCGGGCGGCAAGCCGTTCCTCCAGCTCGATGCCGCCCAGCAGAAAGCGCTGGTCACCAAGCTGCATGCCGAGGCGCTGGGCGTGCCCAAGGGCGGCAAGCCCGCGCCGGCGGCCGACTTTGTCATGATGACCAAGAAGCTCACGATGCTCGGCTTCTTCCTGTCGCAGCCGGGGTGCACGCAGGTGCTCCAGTACGATCCGGTGCCCGCCGCGTGGCACGCCGATATCCCGTTGGCCCAGGCGGGTAACGGCAAGGCATGGGCCGTCGAGGCCGAACTGAAGATCTGACATGAAGACACTCAAGGGTCCAGGCATCTTCCTCGCCCAGTTCGCATCGGACGAGGCGCCGTTCAACACGCTACCCGCCATCGCCCGCTGGGCGGCATCGCTGGGTTTCGTTGGCGTGCAGATCCCTTCCAACGATCGTCGCCTGTTCGATCTTGAGCAGGCAGCGGCGAGCAAGGCGTACTGTGACGACATCACCGGCATGCTCGCCGAGCACGGCCTGGCCGTCACCGAGCTTTCCACGCACCTGCAAGGACAGCTGGTGGCATCACATCCGGCCTACGATCGCCTGTTCGATGGCTTTGCTCCGCCGGAACTGCGCGGCCACCCCCAGGAGCGCCAGGCATGGGCGGTGCAACAGCTCAAGCTCGCCGCCAAGGCAAGCAAGAACCTTGGGCTGACCGCGCACGCCACGTTCTCCGGCGCACTGGCCTGGCAGCTGTTCTACCCGTGGCCGCAGCGCCCGGCAGGACTCGTGGAAGAGGCCTTCGCTGAACTGGGCAAGCGCTGGAAGCCGATCCTGGATGCGTTCGATGAGGTGGGCGTGGATGTCTGCTACGAACTCCACCCGGGCGAGGACCTGCACGACGGCGTTACCTTCGAGCGCTTCCTGGATGCGGTCGATCACCACCCGCGCGCCAACATCCTGTTCGATCCGAGCCACATGGTGTTGCAGCAGATGGACTACCTGCAGTTCATCGACAACTACCACGAGCGCATCCGCGCGTTCCACGTGAAGGACGCCGAATTCCGGCCCAACGGGCGCTCGGGCGTGTATGGCGGCTACCAGAACTGGATCGATCGCCCCGGCCGCTTTCGTTCGCTGGGTGATGGCCAGATCGATTTCGGCGCGATTTTCAGCAAGCTCGCGCAGTACGACTACCCCGGCTGGGCCGTGCTCGAGTGGGAATGCTGCATCAAGGATTCACAGCAGGGCGCGAAGGAGGGGGCACCTTTCATCCGTGATCACATCATCAAGGTCACCGAGCGCGCCTTCGACGACTTCGCCTCGAGCGGCAGCGACCGTGCCTTCAACCGCAGCATCCTGGGGCTCGAATGACCACATCGGATCACTCTCCTGACACTGGCCGGCGCGCCGCGCTTGGGCAGCTCGCCACGGCCGTGGCCGCGTTCGGCGCCGCGCCGCTGCTCGCTTCCGCCGAGACACTCCCCGGTAAGCCGGCCACCGGTAAAACCGGCCCGGGGCGCCTCAAGCAGTCGCTGAGCCGCTGGACCTCCAAGGCGCCGCTGCCTGAACTGTGCAAACGCCTGAAGGCCCTCGGCTTCGTCGGCGTCGATCTGCTCTACACCGATGAGTGGAACACGGTGATCGATACCGGCCTGACCGTGACGATGGGTTACCCCGCCAAACGCGATAACTTCATCGAGTTCGGCTTCAACGACCCGGCCAACCATGCCCAGTTGCTGAAGGAGCTCGAAGCCACGATACCGCTGGCCAAGAAGGCCGGCGTGCCCAACGTAATCACCATGTTCGGCAACCGCAAAGCGGGCATTGATGATCGCCACGCACTCGATAACTGCGTGGCTGGCCTGTCGAAGATCGCCCCGCTTGCCGCCGAGAACGGCGTCACTGTGTGCGTCGAGCTGCTCAACAGCAAGGTCGACCACCACGGCTACCAGGGCGACAGCACGAAGTTCGGCGCCGAAGTGATGAAGGGCGTCGGCTCACCCAACGTGAAGCTGCTTTACGACATCTACCACATGCAGATCATGGAAGGTGACGTGATCCGCACCATCCGCGACAACATCCAGTGGATCGGCCATTTCCATACCGGCGGCGTACCCGGCCGGCACGAGATCGATGGCACGCAGGAACTGAACTACCACGCCGTTGCCAAGGCGATCGCCGATCTGAACTACCAGGGTTACATCGCGCACGAGTTCATGCCGGCGCGGCCCGACTCCTTCGAATCCTTTGCCGAGGCCTTCAAGATATGCACGGTATGACGTTCCTGCGCACCAGCGCTGCCACCCTCGCCGTTCTCGTTGCCGGTACCTCGGCCGCGTGGGCGCAGACGGACCCCAAGGCCACGGAGCAGTGGGAACCGGTACCCAAGGTCGTCACGCCGGGCAATCCGAACAGCGCGCCCCCTTCCGATGCCGTCGTGCTGTTTGGCGGCAAGGACATCTCGCAGTGGGAAGCCTCCAAGGACCACTCGCCCGCGCACTGGAAGGTCCACGACGGCATCCTCACCGTCGACAAGACCTCCGGCAACATCCAGACCAAGCAGAAGTTCAAGAGCTACCAGCTGCATCTGGAATGGCAGGTGCCCAAGGACATCACGGGCGAAGGCCAGGGCCGCGGCAACAGCGGTGTGTTCCTTGCTTCGACGGGGCCTGGCGACGAAGGCTACGAAGTCCAGATCATGGATTCGTTCAACAACCCCACGTACGTCAACGGCCAGGCAGGTAGCGTTTACAAGCAGGCCGCGCCGCTGGTCAACGCCATGCGCAAGCCGGGCGAATGGCAGACCTACGACATCGTCTGGACCGCGCCGGTGTTCGCCGCCGATGGCACGGTAAAGACGCCCGCCTACGTGACCCTGTTCCACAACGGCGTGCTCGTACAGAACCACACCGAGCTCGCTGGCGAGACCTTCTATATCGGCAAGCCCAAGTACAACCCGTATACCGAGGCACCGATCAAGCTACAGGCGCACGGGGACCATTCCCAGCCGATCAGCTTCCGGAACATCTGGGTACGGCCGCTGGACTGATGAACGGCTCGCGCTCCGGCGTGTGATACGTCCGGAGCGCGCCGGGCTCCAGCCTTTTTTGCCTCCCGGTTGCGGTATCTACTAAATACATAGTTGACAATGCCGCCGCCCCTGGCCTATACCTACTACACCTTTAGTAGATAACGGCGCGGGGAACCACCTATGAAGATCTCGCTCACCGACCGTGAGGCGGATGTCATGCAGGTGCTATGGGACCACGGCCCCTCGCTGGTGGCCGAGGTGCGTGAACACCTGAGCGACAAGCTCGCCTATACCACTGTGCTCACGGTGCTCCGTACGCTCCAGACCAAGGGCTACGTCGGTTACGAAGAAGAAGGCCGCGGGCACCGCTACTTCGCGAGCGTGAAGCAGCAGGCGGCGCGCAAGAACGCGCTACAGCACCTCACCGACAAGCTGTTCAAGGGCTCGACCGAACTGTTGCTCACTCATCTGGTCTCCGAGCAGAAGCTCACCCCGGAGCAGATCGCCCGCATGCGCAAGCTGCTCGCGGAAAGGAACGACAAGGAGAAGCCCTGATGCTTGCCTGGATGATCTACGCCGTACTTGTCGCGATAGCACTGAGTGCGGCGGGGCTGATCGCCGAGCAAGCGACCAAGTCGCGCCGGTTGCCGACGCGCTGGCCGTGGATGATGGCCATCGTGGGTTCATTGCTCCTTCCCATCGTGATTGCCACGGTTTCGATACGACTTCCAGGAGGCCTTCAGCCGACGGCGGCTAGCGCACCACTCGCGCTGCGCGATACGACGTCCATCCCACTGGCCTCCACCGTTATCGACTGGAGCGGCACCGGAACGTATACGGCATCCACGACGGTCAACACGATCCTCACGGATATCTGGCTGGCCAGTTCCTTCACCCTTGTGCTGTTCCTTGCCGTGAGCACCGCCGTGTTTCACCGGCGCAAACGCCGCTGGGCGCAAGGAAGCCTCTGCAGCGTTCCGGTGTTCGTATCAGAAAGCGTCGGTCCCGCCGTTGTAGGCCTGATTCGCTCGCGAATCGTGGTGCCTGCCTGGGTCATGCAGGAAGGGCCGGCGCAGCAGCGCTACGTCATGGCCCATGAGCAATCCCATCTGAAGGCGCGTGACCCCTTGCTGGTCGCCATGGCGCTGGTGCTGCTGCTGGCCATGCCGTGGAACCCCTTGTTGTGGTGGCAGTTCCATCGCCTTCGCCGTGCGATCGAAGTGGATTGCGATGCACGTGTGCTGCAGGGCGGCGGCGATATCGGGCAGTACTGCGAGACGTTGATCCAGGTGGGGCAGAACCAATCCGAGTTCATCGGTTCGGTGACTGCCATGTCGGAATCCAGGTCGTTTCTCGAACAGAGGATAAGGATCATGCTTGCCAAACCCAAAAAGTGGGCCGGCGCCTTTGCATTCGTCCTGATCAGCATCGCGCTGGGCATGGCGGTGTTCGCCGCGCAGGTCACGCCACCGGGCGCACCCGCGCAGCACGCCAACGGTGCCGTGGCGATCGACCCCAGCCTGCTCGATGCCTACGCTGGCGAATACGAGCTCAGCGATTACTCGCTGGTCACCGTGGCGCGCAAGGGCGATGGCCTGACGGTCGCGCCCATTGGCCAGTTCATGGCCCAGGGCATCATCGATGCGCCCACGCTAAGCGATACGGAGTTCTCGATTCCGAGCCTCGATGCGCGGCTCAAGTTCAACAAGGGCGCCGACGGTCGCGCGACCTCCATGGACGTGTTCATCCACGGCTGGCCCGCCGCCTCGGCGGCCCGCGTGGACGAGGCGACCGCGGAGCAGATTCGTCGTGACCTCGCTGCCCGGATCCAGGGCCAGACCGCCTTTCCCACCAGCGAGAAGGCCCTGCGCATGATCCTGAGCAATGTGGATGACCCCGCCCTGTGGTCGCCATTCGCGAAGGGCGGCAAGGCCGACCTTTCATCGCAGCAGGCATATTTCGACCGCCTCGGCCCCGTCGAGTCGTACCGGTTCGAAGGCGTGAGCGATTACGGTTGGGATATCTACGACGTGCAGCATGCGCACGGTGCCCAGCAGGTGTTTATCCAGATGGACAAGAAGGGCCTGCTGGTCAGCTCGGTCAAACGTCGCCAGTAAGGCGCTGCGCTTACCCCACCCAGAGGGAACGAAAGATGCTCAGATTCAAAGAAGTCGCCTTGCGCGGCTCGGTGGCGCTCGCCTCCGTGTTGCTCGCCACCCCCATGATCGCGCGGGCCGACCACTGCGCGGCGCCCGCCGAAGCGGCCGGAGGACCGGCCAATGCACACACCCGTTACGTCGAAACCCACCTGCAGCCTGCCATCATCAAGAAGGGCGACAAGCCCTCCAGCCTGGCGCAACGCATGCAGCAATACGCGGTACCAGGACTGAGCGTTGCCGTGATCCACGACGGCAAGCTTGCGTGGGCACGTGGCTGGGGCGTTCGCGATATCGCGAGCTGCGCGCCGGTGACACCGGATACTGATTTCCAGGCCGCCTCCATCAGCAAAGTCGTGACCGCCATGCTGGCCCTGCGCATGGTGGAAGAGGGGAAGATCGGTCTGGATAAGAACATCAACGATGCACTGCGTTCCTGGAAGCTGCCGGTCGATCAGAATCTGGCACCCAACGGTGTCACCCTGCGCCAGCTGCTGAGCCACACGGCGGGCATCGGGATGCACGGCTTTCAGGGCTACAAACCCGGCGACCCATTGCCCACCACCGTACAAATCCTGGATGGCCTGCCGCCCGCCAACACAAAACCTGTGCGTAGCGTGCTCCCGGCCGGCGCGCAGTTCGAATACTCCGGCGGCGGCTACGTGATCACACAGCTTGCCTTGTCCGATGTGGGTGGCCTGCCCTTTGCTGACCTGGCACAGCGCGAAGTGTTGGGGCCGCTCGGCATGACACACACTGCGTTCTCCATGCCGCCTTCGCCAGCCATTCAAGCCAACATGGCCCTTGGCCATGCCAACGGCAGCCTTCTTCCCGATAAATACGTGGTGACCCCAGAGCTCGCACCGGCGGGGTTGTGGACGACGGCGGGTGATCTTGCCCGCCTGCTGCTGGATCTGCAGGCGTCCGCCGCTGGCAAGGCAGGCCATCGCCTCTCGCCCGGCATGACCCACACGATGATGACGCCGGTGAAAGACAACTGGGGGCTTGGGGTAGCGGTGTATCCCCAGGGCACGCCACGCTTCATGCACGATGGCGTGAACCCCGGGTTCGACGCTTTCATGGTGGCCTCCACCGGCAAGGGCGATGGCGTCGTCGCCCTCGCCAATGGCGGTGATGGGCGGCGCTTGATCGGCGAAGTCGTCCGTGCCATCGCCACCGATTACGGCATGACCGACATCGCGGTACCGTCCACCGAGGAGAAGGCGATTTCGTTGGCAGAGCTCTCCAAGGCGGCCGGTCACTTCATCGGCGGCGACCTCGATGTGATGATCGAAGCGCGGCCGGACGGCCTGTACGCGAACGCGGGCGCGCCCGTGCCAGAGCGCCTGGTTACGCTATCGCCGACACGCTTTCGCGCCGAGTCCATCGGTGTCACCGTGGAATACGCCAACGATTTCTCGAGCATGACCATGATTGAGGGGGCGCCGCCGATGAAGCTGGTGCGTGTGCCAGCGAAGCCTCCCGGAAACCAGGCGAATTAATCTGAACGATGCAACGGCGCGGCAGCGCCGTGTGCCTAGCTCAACAGCTCCTGCTTCATTCGCTTAAGCCATGGCTTGAGGCGCTTGGGGTCATCGAAGACACGCATGTCGTACTCACATGCCTTCGTGAATTCGCGCAGACTAAGGATGTTCTGGGAAAGCTGCCGCATGACCCCCTTTGTTGATAAGCGGGCATGCGGCGGTATACCGCTGCGAACGGCAAAGCCATAGGTGACCTCGTCGAGTTCCATGTCAAGGTTGCGTAACTGCTCCCTCAACGTGGCGTTCCAGCGCTTGAGCCGATCCTCGGTCACGTTTGCCAGGGAGGCCTTGTCGATGTGTTCCAGTTCGAGCTGCAGCTCAAGCAGATCGAGCAAACTCTTACTCGCATAGGCCAGGTTGACGCGCTGCATGAGCATCGCCTTGCGCTCTCGTTCGATTGGATCGGTCTCGCGATCGGGGTGCAGCGCGCTCGCCAGCCTGCGATAAACATCGCGAAGCGACAGGTGAGCCTCGGCTTGCTCCGTGCGTGCGCGTTCTTGCGCGGCGGCGCGGCGCGCGTCGGCCCGACGGCGGGCTTTCGCCTCCTCGCGGGCGTCGCCTTCCGCGCGCTCCTGAGCATCCAGCTTCTCGAGCTCCTCCTGCAGTTTGTTGAAGAGCTCTTCGGGTGAATCGAATTCGAATTCATCCGGTGACTCCGTGCCGAAAGCAGCCGCCAGGGCAGCCTGGAGCTCAGCCTTGGCAGCAGCGTCGGCCTCGGCCGCCGGTGGCTCGTAACGGCGATAGATCTCTGCCAGGGCGGGATCGTCAACATGGGTAAGCAGTCCCCCTGCGACATAGAGGATGAGGTCCTCTATTGTCTGTCGATCTGCCTTCGTCAGCCCCTTCGCATCGTGCGCCTGGTCGAGACATTGCACCAGTTGAATGCGTATCGCGACGAACGCTTGTTGCGATGGTACGTATTCACCGTGGTATTTCGCCTGGAACTCGGGCTCGAACGCCTGCCAGGCGGCGAGCTCGTCACGACGCTTGTTGATCTTTCCGATCAACGTGTTGAAGGATTTTTGCTCCTTCGTGAGCGCCTTATCGCTACCTTCGCTAGTGACCAGGACGTTGTCGTTTCGCGATTTACCCGTCATGCACGCTCATCCAATGCAGCGCACGCCGTATCCACGCGGCCGCCATGCTCTGGTGCCATACGAATGTCGCCACGCTCTCGGCGGGCATCTCGTACTCAAAGCGAGATGTTCCTTCCGTTACGGATACGCGACGCGCTTGCTTGTTGATATTGACCATCACCATGACGACCGACCCATCAACGGCATTTTGAAATGCCACGTTGGCCAGGCCCTTCTCCTTGTCGGTATCGGTGGACTTGACCCGCAGGGCGCCAGGCAGCACAAAACGGCTGAAGTGCGCGATGGCGTAGTACTCATCGTTACGGGTGACGTCGCCGGTCTCTGAATCAATCGTGATGATGCCCTTGCACAGCCGGCAGCCGCCGAACTGTGGGCCGTGGTTTTCGTCGAGCGCCAGGTTCCAGTAGATAACGCCACGTGCCCATTGCCGCGTGCCGGTCACCAGCAGGTTCCGTGAGAACCACAACAGCTCCCCGTTCATATCCAGGGGCCAGTCACCGCCGGTGCATTCGGTGATGTACGTGTCCTTGTCCGGATGCGCGCGGTGCACCTTGCCCTGTTCGAACGGGCTGCCTTCGTAGCAATGCCAGGCCACGCCATCCACGTAGCGGGCCACGTCCGGATCGGAGAGCACCGCGAGCGGCTGCTGCGGCACGGCCCAGTTGTGGTCCCACTCCAGGATCTGCGTCCGTGGCGTGCGCTTTGCGAGTTTCGGGCCGAGGTGCTTGATCACACGCGCCCGCACCTCCGGGTCCATGGTCATGCCTGGGTAGGCCACCGGTGCGTAGAGCGGCTCGTTCTGCAGCGTAAGGGCGAAGATGGGGATGCCGAGGTCGCGGTACGCATCAACGTACCTGACCAGGTATTCGGCAAAGGTGCCCTCGTATTGCGGGAGCAGCTCACCGCCCGTGAGGTTCTGGTTGCCCTTCATCCAGGCGGGCGCCGTCCACGATGACGCGACGATCAATAGCCCCGGGTTGATGGACAGCGCCTGCCGGATCACCGGCACCAGGTCATCGAGCGTGGGCGCCACATTGAAATGCCGCAGTTGCGGATCGGACTGGCCGAACGGCATGTCGTCCATCGTGTACAGGCCCAACGAGAAGTCCGAGGCACCAATCGGCAGGCGCATCATGTTCAGGTTGAGGTTCGGCGCCTCGCCATAGAGCTCATGCATCACGCTGTCGCGCTGATCGGCGCTCAGCTTGTTGTGGATCAGCCACGCCGAGGCATCGGTCATGGAGGCACCGAATCCGGTCATGGACTGGTAGGTGGTGGCGATATCGACATCGATATCTGCCGGATCCGTGCCCCGGGGCATGAGCGCGAGGTTGGATTGCTGAGCGAGCTTAAGCCGATGATCGGCGGTACTTAGCCATACCTCGACAAAAGGCGTGGTGGGCAGTGCCGATACCTGCGGTGCGGCGGACACCCTGCGCGCGACAAACCGCGGCGCGTACAGGGCGGCCAGGGTGAGCAACGTGATCAGCGCAACGAAGACGCTCGTGACCCGGTGGGAATCCGGCTTCCGCTCATCCATGGCGCCTGAGCGTCCCCTCGCTTGCTTTACCCATCACCAGAATGACACCGCGCGCCCTGTCGTTGGCGCCCAGTCTATGCCAAGGCGGCGTTAGCCGGGAATCTCGGGTTCCACTCGCAGCGTCAGCATCTGCAGCGATGCCTGCCGCCACGCGTCCGGCTGCGACTATCTGGCCCACTCCACCAGCGGCTTGCCCTTCTGCACCACGTAGGTACCCAGCTCCGCCGCATTGTCCTTGCCCACATTCTTCGCGCTGTGGACCACGCCCGCTGGCACCACGAGGACATCGCCCGCCTTCAGGGTGAGCGGCGGCTTGCCGGAAACGTCGTACTCAATCGTCCCCTCGATCACGTAGATGATCTCTTCGCCGGGGTGCTTATGGTTCGAAACGGACTTGCCCGGGTCGAAATCCACCCGCACCTGGTACTCCTCCCAGCCCGGGATGCTGAGGTCGTGCTGGGAAAGCTGTTTCCGATGGGTGCCCGAGGTGTCCTGGGCGGAAGCGGCGGCGGCCCATGTGAAGCCGAGCGCAAGAAGGGTGGCGAGCCTGACGTGGGCGTGCTTCATGGCGATGACCTCAGCGGGGCGGGAGTGACCAGCGCCCCGCCACGCAAGCCGAGGCAACCAGTCCGCCCACCCTACCGCAACCGCCGCCGGAACGATTGGAGGTGCCGACCGCACGGCCGAGCAGCCGGCCCTCGGGTTCGTCAGGGCGAGCCGGCTGGCTGCAAGGCACCCACCGTCACATGCCCGGTCCAATCCTCAAACACGTTGTTCGCCTGCTTATCCACGTACTGCACGATCTGCGCGGTCGGCGGGCACGATGGCTGCGTCTTGCCCTGGGCCAGGTCGCGGAAATCCTGCGTGCCTTCCATGCAATAGCTCGTGCCTGGGGTGTCCTTTAGCGAGGCCATGCCATCGTGATAACGCCGTTCAGCCCGGGGCGCAGCGACCGCATCGGCGTAGGTGTTACGCATGTCCGCCAGCAACGCCTCGGCCTTAGTGGCCTCGTCCTTGGTCAACGTGGCCTTCAACGTATCGCGCGGCTGCACGAACCGTGGTGTATTGCGCTCGGCCGCGAGCGTGAACCACGCATAGGCCAGTGGCCGGTTCATCGGCTGGTGGTCACCGTTCAGCGCCATGATGCCGAGCACGTATTGCGCCGGCTTGCTGGCCCAGCTGGCCGCTTCCTTGAAGAACCGCTGCGCGGCTTCGATGTGCTGGGTGCCGTAGTTCTGTGCGCCCAGGCAGTAGAAGTAATCGCCTGGCAGGAACTTCTCCATGCCGATGGCGCACTTCGCGTCGGATAGTTGCTTGTCCGTGACATGCGCCGGCGCATCATCGGCGTATGCCGCCGCGCCCACGAACACCAGGCCCGTGAATACCAGGGCCTTTGCTACTCGTATCAGGTACCGCATGTGTCGCTCCATAGATCGTGCTGGCTCCCGGCCCAGCCTCCCGCGGCGCAAGGTGTACCACTTCGTGCCACGGGACGATACGACAATATTTTGCGATACGAATCAGGCGCCGTCCTGCCAGCCGCCGCCCAGCGCATAGAACACATGGATGCGTGCCTCGGAGACCGCGGATTCGGCATCCGTGAGCGCGGTTTCCGCGGCGACGCGCGTACGCTCGGCATCCAGCGCGTTGAGGTACGGCGTGCGGCCCGCATGGTAGAGATCCGCCGCCTGCTTCGATGCGAGCGTCGCATCGGCCAGCGCCTGGCGCAGCGTTTCTTCGCGGTCGAGTGCGTGGGCGTAATCGCTTAATGCGGTCTGCGTTTCCTTCAACGCCTGGATCACGGTCTGGTCGAATGCGGCCAGCGCGACATCCGCACCGGCCTTCGCCACTTCCACGCGCTCCCTGGCCGAACGCGTCGGCAAGGTCCAGCTAATCAGCGGGCCGATGGACCAATAACGCGCGGGCGCTTGGCCATAGTCGGCAAGCAGGCCGTTGGTACCCGCACTAGCGCCCAGCGATACGCTTGGGTAAAGGTCGGCGGTTGCCACGCCAATGCGCGCGGTGGCGGCGGCAAGCTTGCGCTCCGCCTCGCGGATGTCCGGCCGGCGGCGAAGCAAGGCCATGCCGTCACCCACCGGGATAGGCTGGGTCGGTTGCGGCACGCTGGTGCAGGACTTTGCCGCGTCGGGAATATCGCCCGGCACATGACCAAGGAGCGCCGCCAGTGCGTACTGTGAGGCCTCATGACGTCGCTCCAGCGGTGGTAACGCGGCACGTGCCAGATCGAGCTGCGCGGTCGCACGGGTGACATCCAGACGGTTGCCCAGCCCGGCATCAAACAATCGCTTGGCCACATCAGCGCCGCGCTCCTGCACCTGCACCGTGCGGTGCGCCACGTCCAGGTCGTGCGCCGCTTCGCAGATGCCCACGTAGCTTGATGCCACCTGCGCAGCCACCGTCACCCGCACGACATCCCGCGCCGCCGTGGCGGCCTCGGCATCGGCTGTGGCGGCTTCCACGCCACGGCGCAGTTTGCCGAACAGGTCGAAGTCGTACGAGGCCTCGATACCGGTGGTCGCGACATTGAACGTGGGCAGCTTTTCTTCCTGCAGGTACGATTCCGCCGAGATCAGGGTCCGCTCGGCGGCCGCCGAGGTCTTCGCCGTGATTTCATGTTCCGCTTCCGCCGCGGCGAGCAAGGCACCGGCGCGGCGCAGGTTCGCATCCGCGGTGCGCAGGCTGGCATTGGCCTGGAGGGCCTGCCGCTCGAGGCCGTCCAGGGTGGGGTCGTTGTACAGCTTCCACCAGTCGTCGCGTGCCGGCGACGTGGCATACGCGGCGCCTTGCCCCTCCGGAAGGAACGTACCGTTCGCACGGGGATCGTTGACCATGGCGTGGTCAGGCACTTTGTAATCGGGGCCCACTGCGGCGCAGCCCGCGAGTGCGATAGCGATGACGAGCGCGGTGGTACCAGCACGCAAACTCATGACCTGGGCCCCGCGCGTTCCTCCGTGCGGATCGTCACCGTGGCCGTACGGCCGGCGACCAGCAACACGTCCGGCGCGGCATCCTCGATGCTGATCCGGACGGGAATGCGCTGCGCCAGGCGCACCCAGTTGAAGGTAGGATTGATATCCGGGAGGCCCTGGGTGCTGTTGGCGCGTTCGCGATCGGCAATACCGCCCGCCACGCTCTGCACGCGGCCGTGCAGGATGCCCTGCTCACCCATGACCTTGATCGTGACGGGTTGGCCTGGCTTTACGCCGTGCAGCCGGGTTTCCTCGAAGTAACCATCCACATGGAACGAGTGGCCATCGACCATGGCGAAGGGAGCGTGGCCCGCAGTCACGTAATCGCCCACGCGCACGACATGGTCGTTTAGCGTGCCATCGGCCGGCGCCTTGACCACCGTGCGCTCCAGATCGAGCCGCGCCGTATCGGCTGCGGTCTCGTCGGCATGCAGGCGTGCTTGGGCGGCGGCCAGCTTCGAGGTCACCTGCTCGGCGGCTTCGCGTGCCACCAGGTCGCTCACCGCGCGGTTGCGCGCATCTTCACGACGCAGTTCGGCAACGGTGGCGCGCTGTTCTTCCACCGCGGCCTCGGCACGACGCACGGCGAGCTCAAAGCGCGCACGGTCAACGACAAAGAGCGGCTGGCCGCGCTTCACCACATCGTTATCGTGCACGAGTACATCGGTCACCAACCCCGATACATCGGGCGACACCTGCACGGTATCGGCGCGAATGTGGGCGTCGCGCGTCCATGGCAGGTCATCATAGGCATGCCACACGTGGATGCCGGCAGCGATGGCTGCGACAACGACAGCAAGCGTTACCGCGCCAGGAAGCATCCTGCGAACCATGTTAGCCACGAGCCACCTCCGGCAGCAGTGCCAGCACGCCGGCCAGGGCCAGCACGTACACGGCAAGGTTGAACAACGCCGGATGCCACACCCACGCGTAGAAGTGTGTCTTGCCAAGGGCGAAGCGCACGACGCTCTTTACGAGGTAGGCCGCGGCCATGACGGCCAACAAGGTGGGGATGTACACGCCGTAAAGGCTGAACTCGCCGTAGAGGGGGATGTTCACTGGGAGAGGATGGACAAGGTGGGTTGGGTGGATGGGGATTCGGGGTGGGTGACGGGCGGAAGCGCCATCAGCGCCAGGCGGTAACGAAGCAATGCAGCCGCGGCGTCGTCGTGGGTAGCGGCAACCTCGGCCATGGCCGTATCGATCACGGTCAGCAGACTGGCCGGTGGCACGAGCGATGTGCGCGATGCCAGGCAACGCTGGAAATAGGCGTGGCTGGCATCGAGCACGGCATCGATGGCCGTGATGCCCCGGGCGCGATGCTCGCGCAGGTCGATCAGGGCGACACTCACACGCAGGTCGCGCACGGCATCCATGTGGGACAGGGGCCTGCCGGTGGTCAGCGCCAGGCGGGGCATCCACTGTGCGGTGCGATCGACGATACGCGAGAGCGCGGCCTGCCGGTCCAGCCGGATGTCCCGGCGCGACAACGCCACTTGTTCGCGCCAGTTGGCGAGCGCCAGCCGGCGGGCGCCGATCTGGGCGCCGAACGGGCGCGTGGCGGCGCTCCACACTGCGGCGAACGCGAGCCCGCCCAGCGCCGCCAGGCTGCTGTTCGCGTAATCCTCGAAGTTGGCTGCCGAGTTGTTATGCAACGCGATGCCACTGATCGTCTGCGAGGTCACCAGCAACACGCCCATGTTGAACGCAGGCCGCCCGGTGAGCGTGCCAACCAGGATGAGTGGCGGCGCGAGCGACAAGGCCACGCCTGCGAACGTCGTCACCTGGGGAAAGATGTAGAACAGGTACACCAGGCCTGTCGCGACGCTGATCGTCTGCCACAGGAGAAACCGCCCAATGAGCGCCGCGGGTGCGTCGGATGCAGCGAAAAATGCGGTGGATACCGCGACGAGCACAACGCCGGCGGCGCCGCCCGGCCAGCCGCTGTAAAGCCACGCCGTGGCCGAGATGACAAACGCCAGCGCCGGCGAAAGCGCGGCATGCAGCATCATGACGTGATCGTAGAAGCGCTTGCTCGCGTCGGGCACGGCATCGCGGTAGGCCAGGGGCGGCGTGGTGGCGGCCCTGGTCACGAAGGCGCCGTGCAATACCAGGCAGTCTTGCCACAAGTCCACCAGGTCGCGCAGGCGTTCTGTCGCGTTGGTGACAGGCAAGCTTGCTGCCGCAGGAGCGCCCTGAGCATCGCGCAATGCCGCGATCGCGTCGCGCAACGCATTGCCCCGTTCCACTGAACCATCGACGCCTTCCCGCAGCCACGCGATCACGTCATCCAGCACCGCAGCGCAGACGTGGCCCGCACCGCCGTCGTGCGTTGCCGCGTGGCCTAGCGCATCGGCGAGCGATGCAACCTGCGGTATCAACATGGTCATGCGGTAGCGCACCTGGCGCGCTTCGCGGGCCTCGTTACGGCGCGTGGCGTCGTGACCGAGGTGGGTGATCAGCGCATCGAGCGAGGCAATGTCGCTCAGCAGGTTAAAGCGCAGCGGCGGCGTGGTACGGCGTGCAGGATCGGTGAGCCGGCGTACGGCCCATGCCGAGGCGTCCCGCATCAGCACAGCGACGCGCTCATGGAACACCGGCCCTACGCGATCGGGCAAGAGCACCGTGCTGACCACGCTTGCGCAAATGATGCCGAGCAGGATCTCCTCCGTACGCGCCACGGCAGTATCGAACACGGTACCGGGCGCAATGATCGCGGATACCGCGATCAGGGGCGTGGTGTACGAAGCGAGCAGGAAACCATAGGCGCTTGGCGTGTTATCGCGCAGCGACAGGTACAGGGCGACCGCGCTCCAGGTGCCCATGGCCACGACCAGCGTAAGCGGGCTCGAGGCAAACAGCGAGACAAGGAGGACGGCCATCGTCGCGCCGAGGACGGTACCGAACGCGCGGTAGATCGACTTCGAGCGCGTGGCGCCCGAAAGCGGGTGCGACACGATGTACACACTGGCGAACGACCAGTACGGATTGGGCAGCGGAATCTTCAGCGCGATATAGAACGCCAGGGTCGCGGCAAGGAACGCTTTCCCCGAGTAAAGCCATTCGGAGGTCGTGGGCAGGACGAGGCGCATGGGCTCAGGCTTCGCTGTCGTCCTGGCCATCGAACACAAGCGCCGCATTCAGCGCCTGGTGCACGCGCAGCGCAGCGCGCACATCCTCCTCGGGCACCGCGGCAAGGATCTCGCGGCGCATCTGCACCATGCGGGCTTCCATCTGCACGGCCATGGCCTCCCCTGCTTCGGTCAGCCACAGCGTCTTGGCCCGGCGATCTGCCGGATCGCTTTCACGGCGGACCAGGCCGAGCTCGACCAGCTTGTCCAGCGTGCGTACCAGCGAAGGGCCGGTCACGCCGATCTGGTCGGCCAGGGTGACCTGATTGATACCGCCACCGGAGCGGCCCACCAACAGCATGGGCACCACGGTGGCCGATGTGACCTCGAAATCGGCCAGGCGCACGTCCAGCATCCGCTGGAAACGGCGGCTGGTGGCTAGCGCAAGGGTGGTCAGCTGCATGTGCAGCCGGTCGAGGGGCGTCATGGGATAAATGATAGCATGCTAATAATTGCAGCATCCATATCGCGTCGCCGAGCCCGTTCAGGCAACGCTTGGGCGAGGCCTTTTGGGCGTTACGCCCCTGGCGATTCCGAGCACGTGACTGGCTTCACCCTGCCCGTATCTGGATCCATTCCCGCGTTGTAGAGGTCGGCATGGCGCCCCTTGGTCCACCAGATGACTGAGCCTGCGGCGTAGCGCACGCCGCTGCCCGATATCAGGCTCACCAGCAGTGTGGGCTTACCATCGATGGGCAGCAGGGCGAAGCTCTGTCCGTTGTCGCCATTCCAGTAGGTGACCGTGAACGGCTTGCCGGTAGGGCAACGGTAGGTGCCCGTCGTGGGCTTGCCGGTTTTCACGCCTGGGATGGCAAGGGATTGGGCACCTGCCGGCAAGGCGACGAACGAGAGCACCGCAAGGGCAATCAAGGGTTTCATGGAAGGGCGAGCTCCGTGGCGGCTTGCTGCAAGGGCGCGCCGGAGACGCGCAACAGGCCGGTGTAAGGGGATTCCAGCTCCATCACCAGGAAGATCGACCCTGAGAACGCCAGGGCGGCACAGAACAGGACGATCCGGACCGATGCGTTGTGCATGGCGAACGTGCCCATGCCGATGAAGATGAGGACGATCCACGCGGTGACGACGGCCAGCAACGGCAACGGCTCGGATGATTTCTCGTGCTCGGAGGTGAGGATGCGCTGGCGGGCCAGGTCGGCCGTAACGTCGAGCGCCCGGCGCTGGAACCACCACTTTGCTTCGGTATCCGGGGTCAACGCCAGGATGGAGCTTTGCAGCTGCGTGATCAGGCTCAGGCTCGTGTGCGGCAGGCGGAACACGATTTTTTCCATCTCCCCGTCGGGGGCGACGCGTTCGGTGGCACGCGCCAGGAACGCGCGCAGGTCCGCGCGGATCGGCGCGGTTTCCGGCCCGTAGCCCGACAAGGCGCGATCCAGCAGCAGGATCGATGTCGAGACCCCGACGATGTCATCGTTGGCGCGGTCGAACGTCGCCCGCGCCGAGGTGACCATGAAGCCAAGCACCAGCGCGGCCAGCGTGGCCATCATGCTGATCCCGAACTGCGCGGCCTTTTGCGCCTCGTAGACCAGGTGATCCTCGGGCATGCGCCGCGCGATCCAGCCGCCCAGGTAGAGGCTGCCACACGCAAGCAGCAACACGCCCAGCGAGACGAAGATGGCGAACATGGGTGGCTTCCCCGTTTGGATAGCGCTGGCTACATCCTCGCCGCAGACGCGGCTGCCAGCTTTCGAAATAGCACGGTCCTTTGTGAAAAGGACAGCCCGTCGCTGCTATCCTGCCGAGCTGTTTGGCGGGAGCGTCGCAGGGTGCGAAGCGCAGCGACAACGCGGGTTCCGCGAATGGCCACGTTCGGGGCAGCCCTTCGGATCTGGGCCGGCCTGCTCGTGCTCTCGGCCCTGGTGGTGCTGGCCTCGGTGCTGCTGGGCGGCGATGGATCCACGCTCCGCGCGTCGTGGCATGGCCTGGCCGGTGCGGCCGAAACGCCCATGCACACCATCGTCCACGAACTGCGGATTCCACGGGCACTGGCCGCGTACGGCGTCGGCGGCCTGCTCGCGCTTTCCGGCTGCCTTATGCAGATCCTGGTCCGCAACCCGCTGGCCGATCCCTACACCCTGGGCCTCTCGGGCGGTGCCGCCGTGGGGGCGCTTGGCGCCATGCTGGCCGGCGCGGGTGCCGTCGTGACGGCCGGTGGCGCCGCCCTGGGTGCCTTGTTCGCCTGCGTTGCCGTGTTCGTGCTTGCCCACCGAGATCTGATCGCCCGTCGCCGCGCGGCGCACCGCGACGATGCCACTGACCTGATCCTGATCGGCGTCATGCTTGCCTCCGGCTTCGGCGCCATCGTGAGCATGATGCTGGTACTGGCCCCCGACCGTAATCTACGCGGCATGCTGTTCTGGATGATGGGTGACCTAAGTGGCGTCGCCACGCCGTGGCCCCCGTTGCTCTCCCTTCTGGCCGCCCTTTTCCTGGTAGCGCCCCTGGGGCGCCAGCTGAACCTGCTCGCGCGTGGCGAGGAATCGGCCAGCGCCCTTGGGGTAAGGCCGAACGCCGTGAAATCGGCGATCTTCGCCATCGCATCGCTCGCCACGGCAGTGGCCGTGACCACGGCCGGCACGGTGGGCTTCGTCGGCCTTGTTGTGCCGCATGCATTGCGCCGCGTGGTCGGCAACGACCAGCGCGTGCTTATCCCGGCAAGCGCGCTGTGCGGGGGCATGCTCGTCGTCATCGCCGATACCATCTCGCGCATCGTGGCCGATCCTATCCAGCTCCCCGTGGGCGCGGTCATGGCGATCATCGGCGTGCCTACCTTCCTCTTCCTGCTGGTCCAACGCCGGTGAGTGCCACGCTATCCACCGCGCGCCTGCGCCTGGCCGTGCGTGATCGCTGCCTGGTCGATGCGCTGGACTTACAGATCGAGCCTGGCCAGGTGTGGTGCGTGCTGGGTCCGAATGGCGCCGGCAAATCCACCCTGCTGCGCACGCTGGCAGGCCTGCGTGACCCCGACGGCGGCCACGTACTCCTGGATGGTCGTGACATCGCCACGTGGAAACCCATGGACCTGGCGCGTCGCCGTGGCTTCCTGCCGCAATCGGTGGTGGATGCATTCAGCCTTACCGTCATCGAGGCCGTGACCGCCGCCCGCCATCCGCGCCTGCCGTTCTGGGCCTGGGGCGATGAAGACCTGGGCGCCGTACGCGCAGCACTGGCGCGGTTCGAACTGGGTAACCTCGCCGAACGCGATATCACGACGCTATCCGGTGGCGAGCGCCAGCGCGTCAACATCGCCGCGCTTTTCGCGCAGGATGTCGGCGTCATGTTGCTCGATGAACCGCTGTCGTCACTCGACCTGCACCACCAGATGAAGACCCTGCAAGAGCTTGTGCTCGCATCACGCGCAGGCCGTGCCGTCGTGTTCACGGTGCATGACATCAACCTTGCCATGCAGCACGCGACCCATGCGGTGCTGTTGGGTGGGCATGGCGGCGCACTCGCCGGTGCGAAGGAGGCCATCGTGACACCGGCGCACCTCACTGCCGCGTTCCACCATCCGATCCGCGGCATCACCATTGATGGTGAGCTGTTCTTCCGCGCCGCACGCCTCACGGACAAACGCACATGATCCATCGCCTTGCCTTGCTTGCCCTGTTCCTTGCAGCGCCCGCCATGGCGGCTGTGAGCGTGACCGACGATGCAGGGCGCACGGTCACGCTGCCCGCGCCCGCGCACCGGATCATTAGCCTGGCGCCGAACATCACCGATACGCTGTACGCAGCGGGTGCCGGAAGCTTTGTCGTCGGCACGTCGCGCTTCAGTGAGCACCCGGATGCGGCACGGCGCATCCCGGTGGTGGGCGATGCCACCATGCTCGATCTCGAACGCATCGTCGCGCTCAGGCCCGACGTGATCTTGGTGTGGAAGAGCGGCACGCCCGCCGCACAGGTCGAGAAGCTCGCACGGCTGGGTATTCCCATTTATTACGCCGAGACCACGCGACTGGCCGATATCCCCATGGCAACGCGGCGGTTTGGCCAGCTGGCCGGCACGGCGCCCGTAGCGAATGCCAATGCCAACGCGTTTGTCCAGGCCCTCGACGGGCTGCGTCGTTCGTACGCCGGCAAGAAGCGAGTGACGGTGTTCTTCCAGATATGGGATCGCCCGCTAATGACCGTCGGCCGCGCGCAGATGATCTCGGACGCCCTTGACCTGTGTGGCGGGCAGAACATCTTCGACGATCTCTCGCAGGCCGCACCCACGGTGGGCCGCGAGGCCGTGCTGGCACGCCGGCCGGACGTGGTGATGACCGCGGGCGGCAACGGCGATTCGCTGGACGCCTGGGCCCACGCCGCGTCGCTGCCCGCGGCACGGAACGGCAATGTCATGGTGATCGATGCCCCCACGCTGGCCCTGCCGTCGCCCTCGATCCTGCCCAGCGTTCGCACGTTGTGCATGAAGCTGGATGAAGCGAGGAAGCGCACGCCTTAGCAACGGCCTTGCGGCCGCCGTCACATTTGCCGTGGTTACATTTCAACCGCTGACCCACCGGCGCCACCCATGACCGATGCCACCACACCCACCGTGAACCGCGATCTCACCTGGCTCGACGGGGGCGGTGAAGTGGGCGCACTCATCCGGGCGTTCAACTGGGAAGCCACGGGCCTTGGCACCCTGGAAACGTGGCCACAGAGCCTGCGTACCGCCACGGGCCTGCTGCTGCTCTCACCCGTCCCCATCGTGCTGCTGTGGGGCGAGAAAGGCATCATGATCTATAACGACGCCTACTCGGTCTTCGCCGGTGGGCGACACCCCCAGCTGCTGGGCTCGGAAGTGCGCCGCGGCTGGGAAGAGATCGCCGACTTCAACGATAACGTGATGCGGGTGGGACTCGCCGGTGGCACGCTCGCCTACAAGGACCAGCGCCTTACGCTGCAGCGGCATGGCAAGCCCGAGCCGGTGTGGATGAACCTGGACTACTCACCCGTACTGGATGAGAGCGGCAAGCCCGGCGGCGTCATTGCTATCGTCGTGGAGACCACCGAGCGGGTCCGCGCCGAAGAGCGCCTGCGGGAAAGTGAAAGCCGCTTTCGCGCACTGGTGAATGCCACATCCGATGTGGTTTACCGGATGGACCCAAGCTGGGCCAGCATGAACGCCCTCGACGGGCGCGGGTTCATCGCCGATACCACGGAACCCTCCCCCGACTGGATGGCGGGCTACGTACCGCACGACGAGCAACCACGCATTCGCTCCGCCATCGACCGGGCCGTGCGTAGCAAGGGCATCTTTGAACTGGAGCATCGCGTGAAGCGCGTCGATGGTTCGATTGGCTGGGTGCAGTCACGTGCCGTGCCAGTGGTCGATGAGGACGGAGCGATCATTGAATGGTTTGGTGCCGCCGGTGACATCAGTACGCGCAAGTCGGCCGAACAGGCCCTGCGTGAGAATGAAGGACGCCTGCGCTTCCTCGATGCACTGAACGAGCAGACCGCACGCAGCACCAATGCAGATGACATCCTGCGTACCAGCACACGGATGTTGGGCGAGCACCTTGGCGTGGCGCTGTGCGCGTACGCCGATATGGATGCGGACGAAGATGCGTTCACCATCCGCGGCGACTGGACACTACCAGGGTATGCCAGCATCGTCGGCCGCTATCGTTTGGCCGATTTCGGCACGCTGGCCGTGGAGCGCCTGCGCGCGGGCAAGCCTCTCATCATCGAGGATAACCAGCGCGAACTGCAGCCTGAGGAAGCGAAAACCTTCCAGGCCCTGGGCATTTCCGCCACGATCTGCATCCCCCTGATCAAGGGTGGCAAGCTCACGGCGCTCATGGCCATTCACGATGGATTGCCGCGCCAGTGGCAGCTACGTGAGCTTGCGCTGCTCGACGAGGTAACGGAGCGCTCGTGGGCACACATCGCGCGGGTACGCGCGGAGGCCGAGGTACGCGACGGCGAGCGGCGGTTCCGTGAAGAGCTCGAGCAGCAGGTCGCCGAACGTTCGGCTGCCCTCGAGCGATCGCAAGCGCATGTTCGCCAGGCGCAAAAGATGGAAGCCCTTGGCAATCTGACGGGCGGTATCGCGCACGACTTCAACAACCTGCTCATGGCCGTGCAGGGAAGCCTGGAATTGCTGCGTGAACGTATTCCGCAGGAGCCCCCGCTGCTGCGCCTGGTGGATAACGCGCGTGCCGGCGCAGAGCGCGGCAGCTCACTCACCCGCCGCATGCTGGCGTTCGCACGCCGCCAGGATCTTAAAGCCGAGCGTGTCGATCTGCGCGCCCTGGTGATTGGCATGACCGAGCTGATGGAGCGCTCGCTGGGCGCCACCATCACCGTGGAGACGCGCTTCGAAACCGGCCTGCCTGCAGTGGAGGCCGATGCAAACCAGCTGGAGTCCGCCTTGCTCAACCTCGCGGTGAATGCACGCGATGCCATGGATGGCGTGGGCACCATCGTCATCACCACCGGTGAAGCATGGGTGGGCCAGGCCGATGAACGCCTGGCGCCGGGACGTTATGTACGGTTGGCGCTGACCGACTCAGGCGCCGGCATGGATGAGCACACGTTGAAGCGGGCCACCGAGCCCTTCTTCACGACCAAGGGCGTGGGCAAGGGAACCGGCCTGGGCCTCTCCATGGCCCAGGGCCTGGCCGAGCAGTTGGGCGGCATGCTTGCGCTGCATAGCGAGGTCAACAAGGGAACGACGGCCGAAATATGGTTGCCCGCCATGGCGGATACGGCGCCCATGGATCCTGCGCCCGCGATGACGCCACTAGCCAAGCCGCGCTGCCCCAGTGCACGACGGCTGAGCATCCTTACCGTGGATGATGACGACCTCGTCCGGGCCACCACGGTGGAGATGCTGGAGGACCTTGGCTACGACGTGGTCGCTGCACGTTCCGGTTTCGAAGCGTTGCGCCTGCTGGCCGAGCACAGCGTGGACCTGGTTGTCACCGACCATGCCATGCCGCAGATGACCGGCGCGCAGCTTGCCGCGCAAGTGCGTGGCCGCTGGCCGACACTGCCTGTGATCATGGCGACCGGCTACGCCGATCTGCCTGCGGGCGAGCAACTCGATTTTCCCCGGCTTGCCAAGCCTTATTCTCAGGCAACACTTGCCGAGGCCATCGCCCGCGCGCTGCCCTGCGTAGACTGACCCGCGCTCAGGCCTTGGCGACAATGAGCCAGGCAGGTGCCCAGCTGTAGTCGTGCACGTGCGTGGTCGATGCCACGCGATATCCCGCGCGCACCAACTCTTCCTGCCAGGCCGTGATGGGTTGTTCCCAGTTGGAGGGGGTTGTCGCCCGAAGCTGGCCCAGCAACATCGGCGCAAGAAAGCCGCCAGCCACCAGCGGGGCATCGTCGCCATACTCATGCGCCGCGCGTTCATAACGCTCGGCAAGCGAGGCAAAGCGCTGTTCGGCATTCGCGAACACCGGCACATCGAACTCTACGATGGCCAGCCGGGTAACATGGCGCCGCAAACGTTTCAACGCGTTGAGGCGATCACCCGGTGGGATGGACTGCAGCGCGAACGTCGATTGCACAAGGTCCCATCGGCGCTCTGGGCCAAGCTGCGTAAGAAAGGCTTGCAAGGTGAGCTGCCACGCCTTCCCTGCGGGCAGCCGGGGTCGCAATGCATCGAGCAGGCCGCCCGATGGCTCCACCACATCCACCGTAACCGGGGCACGCCGGGTCTGGCCCAGCGCGGGCAGCAGCGCCATGCCATCGCCCACGCCGATATCGAGCAGGCAACGCACGCCCAGCTGTTCATAGAGTCGAGCCAGCGCTGCGCTCACTTCGCCATACAGCGCTCGATTGCCGCCTGCGCGAATGAAGATTTCGAACGCGCGCGGCACATCGTAGGCGCCGCGCTCTTCGTCGCCCATGGCCGCGTGTGCAAGGGCGGCCGCCATGAGCGAGCCCTCGTCCCGCGCCCTGGCCAGAAAAGGCCCGGCATCGCCATGTTCGCCGAGCAGGCGCAGGGCGCGGGCGAGTGAAGGGATCATCGGGGCATGGTAGGCCACGGGCGATCCCCTGACTTACGGGCGCTCTGCGCCAGGCGTCGGCGCAAGCCGATAGCGCTGATGGCTGTATGCCCAGCTCGGCCACAAGGCGTGGGCCAGCGCGACCTTCTCCAGCTGCGGATCGACCGACTCCGGATCGAGCTTCTCGCCTTGCACGCCGTAGTGGTACTGCGTGGGCGGCTGGTTCGGGCGAAGCACCAGCAGCGTATCGCCTTTCAGGTAACCGTAGTTGTCGCCGTACTGCATGATCGCGCGGTCCGGATAGCGCTGGGTGAGGTCGGCGCCGAGCATGGGATGCTCACTACTGATGCCGATCAGTGAAAGCAGAGTAGGCGCCAGATCGACCTGGCTCACGATGTGCTCATCCTTCTTCACCGGCACACCCGCGCCAAGGATCAACGCAGGGATGTGGAAATGACGCACCGGCACCAGGCTGGCACCGAACACACGCGCATCGTGGTCGGCCACGATCAGGAACACCGTGTGATTCCAGTACGGCGAGGCCTTGGCCTTTTCAAAGAACTGCCCGATGGACCAATCGGCGTAACGCACGGCGTTTGCATTGCTGGCCGGGTCACCCTCGGCCTTGATCCGTCCAGCGGGATATTCCCACGGGGTGTGGTTCGAGACGGAGAACGCAACGGTGAGCGTCGGCTTGTCACCATCATCCATCAGGCGGTGGTGCAGCTCGTTGAACATGTCCTCATCCGAGGCACCCCACGAGCCGACGAATGCCGGCTTCGTTTCAAAGCTCGCGCGGTCCACCACCTCGTTGAAGCCGTTGCCGAAGAAGAACGAACGCATGTTGTCGAAATGCGCTTCGCCGCCATACAGGAACCGGGTGTGGTAACCGTAGGTATCGAGCAGGGCTCCCAACGTGAAGAAATCACGCTGGCTGCGCGGCAACTTCAGTACGGCTTCGGCGGGCGTGGGCAGGAAGCCGGTCGTGACCGCTTCCAGGCCGCGCGCGCTGCGCGTACCGGTCGCATAGGTGCGTTCCAGCCACCAGCCTTCGTTTGAAAGCTTGTCGAGCTCTGGCGTGTAACCTGCGCCCCCCAGGCTGCCGACGAACTGCGCACCCAGGCTTTCTTCCAGGATGATCACCAGGTTGAGCGGTTTGCCGTCCTGGCGGGACGCGACCTGCTTGTGCAGCGATGGATATTGCGGATCGAGCGGGGCGCCCGTGAGGCCCGCCGTATCGCGCACGATCTGGTTCATTTCGTCATCGGGCAGCTTGCCGTACACGGCCGATGCAGAACGCTCGTTGCCGAGGGCAAGCGCGGCGTTGAGCACGTTGTACAACGAGTTCAACGGCAGCGTGTTGACCATGGCATCGTTGGTGAAAGCCACTTGCGAGGCATTCAACGGGCGATGCTGCAAGGTGCCGCGCCCCGCCAGGAACAACACACAGAAGACGAGCACCGTGGCCACCGGGCGCACCCAGCCACGTACCGCGCGCGCATCGGGGCGGCGCGTGGGCAGCAGTTTGAAGCCGATCCAGCCCAGCAGCGCGAAGACGATAAGCCCCGCCCCTACCGAGAGCTTGTAGCCGTTCCACAGCATGGACGCGACTTCATGCGGGCTGGTGAGGTATTCGAAGTACAGACGGTTGGGGCGGGTGTCGTATTCGACGATGAACTGAGGGGTGGAGACCTCCAGCAGCACGTACAGCAGCCACCACAACCGCAGCCACCATGCGGTGATACGGGTAGGCCATGCCCGGTGCCCTAGCCAGGGCGCCAGCAGGGCCGGTGCCGCGATCACCATGGCCAGCAGGGAAAGATCGATGCGCCAGCCGCCCAGGAGCACGGGCCACAGGCCGCCGGCATCATGGACGCGCGACCATTGCCAGGCCGAGAACCCAAGGCGGGCAAGGGTCAGGAAGACGAGGACGGCGGCGACGAAACGCCAGATAAGCTTGCGCACGAGGGTGGTCCGGGCTGGGCGCGGCGCAGCGGCCACGCGGTGACGGGCATGTTACAGCCCGCTCACTTTACACTGTGCGCCTTGTCAGCAACTTACCGCAGCCTTTCGGGGCGCCCTGCGAGGAACCACGATGTTCAGACTGGCCGACGCCACGCCCATCGCCACCGGCCATGTCCGCGAGGTGTACCAGCACCCGGATGACGAGAGCCTGCTGGTGAAGGTGATCTCCAGCGCCTCGATCGAGACCCGCTGGAACCAGGCCCCCTGGTACCGCCGTATCGCCCGCTGCGGCCCGTACAAGGATTTCGTCCGCGAGTTCCGCGAGTACGTGACCAGCGTGTACGTGGGCAGTTATGAAACGTCGCCGATTGCGCGCGTGGTAGGGCTGGAGATGACCGATATCGGCCTGGGCCAGATCGTGGAAAAAGTACGCGCGCCGGATGGCCGCCTTGCCCCGACCCTGCATGACTGGGTCAAGGCCGAAGGTTTCACCGAACGCACCCGCGCTGAAATGGAAGCCTTCTACGCCCGCCTGCTCAGCCACGACACCATCGCCGCCGACCTGCATGCGTGGAACGTGGTCTACGGCGAAGATTCCCGCGGTGGCCCCCGCCTGGTGATGATCGATGGCTTCGGCGAGAAGAACATCATCCCGCACCAGTCGATGAGTCGCTCGCATAATGCCGCGCGCACAAAGAAAAAGTACGAACGCATGCTAAAGCGAACGATCGCCGAAGCCCCGCAGCGCCCAGCGCCCCTGTAGGAGCGCGCTCGCGCGCGATAGCCCGCTGCCCCGCCGCCGGTTCGCGCGCAAGCGCGCGCCTACAGCGGCGTCGGAACACAGCCGGGTTTCGTGGCATCGGCAGGCAGCAGCAGGAAGCTCACCCGGTTTGCCGTGCCCAGAGCCACGGCACGGTCAGCCGCCACGCAGCTATCCAGGGCATCGGCATTGATGAAAATGTAGCGATGGCCGGGGTCCGCAGCCTGCCACGCGCGCGCGTCCGCAAGCTGCGCCGCGGCGGCGCGGGAGAATCCAAACTCGGTCACGGGGCGCTTTGCCTGTAGCAAGTTCTCTTCTCGCCACGCCACGAGCCCTAGCTGGCCATCGGGGCCGATGGCCTGGTCAGCCGCTGTCATGACGGCCTGCGTGGACTGGTTCGCGTTGAGCAACGGATACGTACCCAGCGGCCAGATGATCCAGCCAAGGGCCATGCCGCACAGGAGCGCGCCCACCCCGCGGCGCGGACGGAACGCGACAGCCGCCACGAAGAACGCGACACCAACGGCAATCACCCAGACCCATAGCGCCTCGCCGTGGCCCGCCAGTTCGTAGCCTTTCGCGATACGCCGTGCGGCGCCCGGCGCGGTCGTCAATGCCCACACGCCTGCGCCGGTGAATACCAGCCCGCAGGCCACGGCGATGCCGAAGGCAACGCGCGGCAGCCAACGCGTCTTCGCCAACTCGACCACATAAGGCGCCATCGCCAATGCGAGCATCGGCAACATCGGCAGGATGTAGATCTCGCGCTTGCCCTTGGGGATCGAGAAGAACAGCAACACCAACACGCACCATGCCAACGGAAGCCATACGCGGGGCTCACGCAGGCGCAGCGCATTGCGCCAGCGGGGAACCACGGCGGGAATCAGCAACCATGTCGGCAACCAACCGCTAAGAATGACGACGAGAAAGAACCACGGCGCCTCGTGGTGCTGCCACGAGTTCGCGTAACGCTCGGCCGTCTGGTGGAAGAGAATATCGTTGACGTAGGCAAGGTACTCCGGCGTCTGCTTTCCGTACGCCGTCGCCAGCATCGGGCCGAGCCACACGGCTATCGCGAGAAGGAACGCGATGGCTCCGCCGGCCCAGCGCCAGCCATCGCCACGCGTACGTGTCAGGCCTGGCCACCCGCGTGCACGGCAAACGGCATAGGGCACGAGCATGAACAGCGCAATGACGCCTACACCCTTCGTGATGACGCCCAGGCCTGCCGCGAAGCAGCCCAGCCAGTACATGCGCCAGTTGGGCCCACGCAGGCAATGCAACAGGATGCCGGTGTTACCCAGCGTGATCCAGAACAGATTCAGCGGGTCGATCTGCGCATGCCGGATCACATCGATGAACGGCATGGACATGAGCACGATAGCCGCGGCATACAGGCCCGTACGCTCGTCCCACAAACGGCGGCCCAGGTGCCACACCAGCGCAAGCGTGCCCAGGCCCGAGAACAACGAGGTCAGCAGGAATGCGCCACGCCACCCGCCGGTGATCCACATCCATGCCGCTTCGGTCCACATCAGCATGGGCGGCTTATCGGCATAGAGCTCGATGCCCCGGTGGGGAAAGAGCCACTGGCCGGAATCGAGCATTTCTTTCGCCACCAGCGCGAAGCGCGGCTCATCCGGCGGCCACGGATCACGCAGGCCGATGCCCGCGGCGAGTACCAGCAGTGCGATGAGCATGAACCAGGCGAGGTGACGCCAGGCGGTTCGGTCTTCAGTGGGAAGCATGCAGCGGCCGACCGGGAGGGATGGATGCATCCTAGCCCAGCGGCCGTGTCGGAGCCCTTACAGAAGCCTTATGAATGGCAGCCTTTTGTCGGCCCTCCGATCGTTCCGCGTCAGGCGGCCTCGGTGCGGAAGAAGGCCACGCTCTCGACCAGTCCACGTGCACGTGCTTTCACTGCATCGGCTGCGGCCGCCGCCTGCTCCACAAGGGCCGAATTGCTCTGCGTCACCTCGTCGATCTGGCGTACCGCCTGGTTGACTTG
This sequence comes from Luteibacter sp. 621, assembly GCF_050435445.1. Taxonomy (NCBI): domain Bacteria; kingdom Pseudomonadati; phylum Pseudomonadota; class Gammaproteobacteria; order Lysobacterales; family Rhodanobacteraceae; genus Luteibacter; species Luteibacter sp. 621. The sequence goes on from NZ_JBNDKI010000002.1 coordinate 334,243, forward strand.
CAGGATGCCCGCAGCTTGCGTATCGCTGAGGGTGGCGATCGCGCGTACCGACACGGTGACCTGGTCGACATCGTTCGCCAGGCCTTCCATGCGCTTGCCAGCATGGCCGATGAGGTGCGATCCATCCGCGATGCTCTCGGTCGATTCCTCGACCAGGGCGCGGATCTGGCCGGCCGCTGTCTTCGAATGGGCGGCGAGCACGCGAACCTCACCGGCCACGATATGAAAGCCCTTCCCGGCATCACCCGCGCGGGCGGCTTCGACCGCCGCGTTCAGTGCGAGGATGTGTGTCTGCGAGGCGATGCGTTCGATCACCTCCGTGATCTCGGTAATGCGTGCCGACACCGATGCAATGCGATCCATCGCGACCACGGCATCACGCATCGCCTGCTCACTTTCGCGCGCACCTTCCAAGGACTTCTCGGCCGCGCTTCGCGCTTCACGTGCGCTCGTGGCGTTGGCGTGCACACTACCGGTGAACTCCTGCATGGAGGACGCCGTTTCTTCCAGGGCCGCGGCCTGCTCGCTCGTTCGCGACGAAAGATCGAGGTTGCCCTCGGCGATCTCGCCGGTGGCTTGCGAGATTTCTTCCGCACCCCGGCGAATCGCTGCGACAACCTCGCGGAGCTTTGTGTTCATGAGCGAAAGCGCACCAAGCAGCAGGGCCGTTTCATCGCGACCCTTGGCCACGATGACGCTCGACAGGTCGCCGCCGGCAACGGCTTCGGCGACTTGCACGGCATGGCTGATTGGCCGGGTGATACTGCGCGCCAATAGAATGGTGACGATGACGCCGAGAGCCACGGCCAGCCCAACGACCGTCGCGAGCAGCATGAGCACCTGTTGGTAGACGGCAGCGCTTGCGGCCTCTAACTGACGCGCCGATGTCGCGGACGCTGAGCGCACATGCTCGACGATCCCATCAATGGCGGCGGTGGGCGGCCGGTCGATGCCTTTCACAAGACCATCCACCACGTGGGCGCTGCCCGGGTCAGCCGACTTGAAGTGGGTCAGCGCGGCGGTGTATGTCGTGAGCAAGCTTGCGTGCGTCGCCAGCGCGGTATCAGCCTCGGTCGCTGGCAATCCAAGCCGGACCATGTCCCCACGCAGGCGCTCCAGGTCGCCGCGGACCGCGCCAGCCATGGTTGAGAACCCCTGGCGGTGCTTCTCGAACTCGGCCGGATCACCGCCGCGCAGCAGCAGATCCTTCCATTCCTGCACCTGGCGCTTGAAGTCGACCTGGGCCACTCGCGCTGTATCGGCAGCCGCGGCGAAGGCCAGGGAGGTGGTCGCCGACCGGACCTGGAAATCATGCATGCGCGCCAGGCCGCGCCAGCCCTCGGCACCGACCAGCACGGTGGCGCCAAGCAGGAGCAGACCCAGGACAGCCAGACGGGTGGCGATGCGAAAGCGATACAGCAACGACATGGACAGCAGACCGGGAAAATGACGCAGTCCGCTTGCATCGTGAGGGGGTAGGTAATGCCTTATCGGCATGATCCAGCCCCGGCTTGACCGAAAAGATGTGAAGACCCGAGGGACCCATTTCAATTTTCCGGGGCTGGCACGTCTAAGGGGTTCGCCGGTGCGGAAACTGGCGTGCGTCCCTGCCCGTACGCACTCCGGTTCCGCACCGTGCGACCCTATATCCGGAACACCCCCCATGAACGCGGTACCCCAGACGATGGACCCATCCGAGGCGACTGGCGCGCCCCGCGGACGACGCGCCGACCAGGTGGTCGCGCTTTTCCGCGAGCACAACGCGGCGCTCGTCGCGTTCCTGCGCGTACGGCTGAATTCGCATGCCGACGCCCAGGAAGTGGCCCAGGAGGTGTACCTGAAACTGCTTTCGCTGGATGAATCCACCAAGATCGACTCCCCGCGGGCGTTCCTGTTCCGCGCGGCGGCGAACCTGGCGGTTGATCGCCTGCGTATGCGCAACGTGCGCGCCGCGGCACCGGTGGACCCGGACCACGACGACTGGCATGTCACCCCGATTCCCGAGCAGCACGCCTCCGCCCTGCAGCAGTGGCGCGACATGCGCGAAGCGCTGGATGAGCTGCCGCCCAAGACCAGCCGGGCGTTTGTCATGCACGTGATCGACGGCCGTGATTTTGCGTCCGTCGCCAAAGCGATGAACCTGAGTGAGCGCATGGTGCGCTACCACGTCGGCCATGCGCTTGCGCATTGCCGTGACCGCAGAGACCGTGCGGAGACCCCACGATGAGCCCTCCAACCTTCGCCCCTGGCCACCGCATCGAGCACGCCGCCGCCGAGTGGTGGGCACGCCTGCGCGACCCCGCCCTGCCGGACCAGGCGCTTGCGCAGTGGACCGCGTGGCTGGAAGCCGATCCCCGCCACGCCGCCGCGTTTGATCGCGCCAGCGCCCTGGCCGAGGAAGCCGCTGCCCTGAAAGGCGACCAGCGGGCCGACCTGGTCGCCCGTTTTGCCCCCCACACGGCCACGCGACGCCGCGCACCCGCACGTGCCGCCCTGGCATGGGCGGCCGGGCTTGCTGCCGTGGTGGTACTGGGTGGCGGGCTGTTCCTGGCTTACCGCCACGGGCCCGAGGCACCGCGCGCCTATGCCAGCGAACGCGCTGGGCATCGCGATATCGATCTGCCGGATGGCTCCAGCATCGAACTGGGCGGGGCGACCTCCATCACGGCACGCTATGGGCACGATATTCGCGCCGTGGACCTCGACGCCGGCGAAGCCTTCTTCCGCGTGGCCCACGCGGAGCGCCCGTTCATTGTGACGGCGGGCCCCCTTCGCATCCGCGACCTGGGCACGGCCTTCAACGTGCGTCGTACTGGCGATCGGGTCACCGTGGCGGTGACCGAGGGCCGCGTCCGCGTGTCGCCATCGGCCGATGAGGGCGATGGCGGTACCGTGGAACTGGGTGCCGGGCGTGAAGTCTCGTTCGATCCTGAGACGCAAGCCATGCGTATTCTGGATATCGACCCGGTGGCGGCGACGGCCTGGCGTGAGCACCGCCTGGAGTTCGTCAACGAACCGCTTTCCTCCGTGCTGGAGAACGTGAACCGCTATAGCGTGCGCCCCATCCGGGTGACTGATCCGGCGCTGTCGCGCCTGACGTTTACCGGCACGGTCCAGGTCGATACCATCGACAGTTGGGTAGCGGCCTTGCCACGCGTATTCCCTGTTCGCGTGGATACGTATGCCGACCACCTTGAGCTAACGCGACAAACATCCATGGCGCGGGGTCCAAAGCCGCGCTGACCCAATCGAAGTCTTGGGGCCGCAGGTCTTGCAGCACACCGTTCGCGGGCGCCGGCGCGTAACCACCGGCGCGCTCGCGCTTGCGTTGGTTCTGGCGCTACGCCCGGCCCAGGCCGGCGAAGGGTCGCCCGCTGGCGAGCCAGGCTCCGTGCTGCCTTTTGCGATCGCGCCGCAGCCCATGGCCACCGCGCTGCTCGCCTGGGGCAAGCAGGCCAACGTGCAGGTGCTCACGGCGTCGGGGGCCATCGCCAACTGGCGCTCCTCCGGGGCCAAAGGCTTGCTCACCCCCGATGCAGCGCTTGATGAACTGCTCGAAGGCACTGACCTGGAGCGCGAATCGTATGATGCCCATACGGTGGTGGTCCGGCAGCGCCAGCAACCCGAAAACGCGGTACCCGCGCCCGCCGATCCGTACATCGCCTTCGATCCGCACTCGGTCACGCCACTGGCGACGGTCGATGTCCGCGGCATCCTGGCCGATGACGGCTTCAAGGCCGATACCTCGCGCACGGCTACGCGCACGGAGACCAACCTCACCGATGTCCCGCAATCGGTCAGCGTGGTCACGCGCGAAGTCATCGCTTCCCAGCAGGCGGTGAGCATCGGCGACGTGGCGCGGTACGTCGCTGGCGTGCAGTACGTCGATGGCTATGGCGGCTCACCGTTGTTCCTTATCCGCGGTTTCGACGCCGGCAATGGCATGACGGATGGCATGCCAAATGGCATCGCACGCACGGAAGATCTGCCGCCGCTGATCGGCATTGAGCGGGTAGAGGTGCTGCGCGGGCCCGAGGCAATCCTTGGCGACGCGTCGCAGAACAACAACTTCGGCGGCTCGATCAATGTGGTGATGAAGCGGCCGCAGGCGGAAACCGTGCGCACGCTCACCTGGTCGGCCGGTGAATACGATGGCGCGCGCCTGGGCCTGGATCTCGCCGGCAAGGCATCCAGCGATGGCGCATGGACCTACCGCCTGGTGGCCGCGGGCCAGGCCGCCGAACGCACCCAGCAAGGACATGGCAACGGGCGCGGCGCTTACCTGGCTCCGTCGTTCGCATGGCAGGGTGCCGATACGCGCGTGATGGGCGGCCTGGAGTATGTGGATAACCGGGTACCGGGGCCGGAACATACGGTGCTGCTGGGCGCATCGCTCTCCACGGCATCGCCGTACCGCGACCTGCCCGATGTCCCCGACGACTACTCCACGTACCGCACCACGCGTGCCGTGTTCGAATTCGATCACGACTTTACCGATGACTGGGCCTTCCACAGCCAGGCGCAATACGTGCGCCAGCACAGCGACGGACGCAACTGGTCGTATGCCGCCAGTGGCTACAGCAGTTATCTGGTACCGGTGGCGCGTAGCTTCCGCTACCAGGGTAGCTACTGGACCTGGCAAAACGACCTGCGCACGACGTTCAGCCATGGCGACACCACGCACACCGTCTTGATGGGCTTTGATGTTGCCCGTACGCACGCTGGCGACAGCGGCGGCGGCAGCACGGTCGAAACACTCGAGACCTCCGATACCGATCGCGATGCGCAGATCGTGACGCGGCCGATCGCGTTCGACCTCGCCACCGGTACACGCATGTCCGCCAAGTACAACTCGCTGGTCGCACCGGTGACCACGGTGCAGAACCTGGGCGGCTCGTGGCAAACCAACGCCGGGCTGTACCTGCAGGACCAGGTAGCGATCGGCGAGCGCTGGAACATCCTGGCAGCGCTTCGTCGCACCACCTACCAACTGGATACGCACTGGGAAGATGGCATGCCGCGCCGCCAGCGCAAATCGCGCTGGGTGCCCAAGCTGGGCGTCGTCTACAAACTCACGCCTACGGTAGCGGTGTATGCCGATACCGCGGTGGGATTCCAGCCGGATCCGCTATTGGGCAAGGATGGCCAGCCCCTGCCGGCGGTGACCTCGCGGCAGGTAGAGCTGGGCGGCAAGTTCGATCTGTTCGACCAGCGCGCACGCCTGACCGCGGCGCTCTACCGTATCCATGTCGATCACAGCGTAGACCTGGTCTCGCCCGAGCCACCGTTCTTCGCGACGCCAGGCCCAGGGCAGACCAACCGCGGCCTGGAAGTGGAGTTCAGCGGCAATGTCGCGCCCGGGTTTGATGTGCTGGCCAGCCTCACCGAAACGCGCATCCATAACAACGACGACACCCGCCCCACCGGCACGCCGAAACACCAGGCAGCCGTGTGGGCGAGCTACCGTTTCGGCCAGGGCCCGGTGCAACCATGGGGAGTGGCCGCTGGCATCCTTGGGCGCAGCCGGAGCCTGGGCCGCACGAGCGTGGATGGTCAGTACTTCGGCATCCCCGGCCAGGCCAGCGTGGAGACCAACGTCACCCGGTATGGCGAGCACTGGCGCGTGACGCTCGGCATCAAGAACCTGTTTGCACGCACGCTGTATGCCGTGAACTTCGATGATACGTTCGTGCCGATTCGCCAGGGCCGCACGGTGTTGCTTACCGGTTCTTACGATTTCTGAAACGCCTTGATCACCACCTCGCAGGCTTCGCGCCTGAAGGCATCCCGCACGGGACGCCCGGTGGGTAACCCCTGCACCGGCACTTCGTAGCAGCCCGCCGCACCGGCGACGCCGCCGTGGCGACGCCAGAAGCGATCGTAGGCCGTCGGGGTCACGCCGTCGCGACGATCCAGCGGATGCGAACCCGCCGACACGCCGCGGATCCGCTCGATCCCGTAATAGGTGGCCATGGCGCGGACCACAGCCAGCAGCAACTCGCGCGGATGCAGGCCGCCCGTGGCGCGGGTGAAGCCAGCGATGGCGGCCCGGCCCAGATACGCCCAGGAGCCCCTCATGGCGCCGAGCAACAGGCCTTCCGTGCCGGCGAACGTGATGGCGCAGGACGAGATCACTTCCTTGTCGGCATTGAGCAGGAAAAGCCCGAGCTCTCCGCACTGCTCGCTCTCAGGAGCACGGGCATGCACGTACGCCAGCTGGCCATTACCGAGGGGGAGCGTGGCTAGACGGACGTCATGGCCCTTGAGCAGGCGCAGGCGGAGGCGCTCGGGAAACTCGCGCGATACGAAACGGTAATGCGATTCGATGATTCGCGCCCGCTCGACCAGGTCGAAGCGGCGGGAAATATAGTGGGGCTGCCAGCGCTCGTAGAGCGCGGGATTCACCTCCGCTGCCTCGCGCATATCGCGCGAGCGGCCCACCAGGCGCAACCAGGCCGCCTGGCGCGGGAACGCGCGCAGGGTCCGCCATAGGTAGCGCATGCGGTTTTCGGTGAGCGGAAAGCGATGGCGCTGGGCCGCCCGGCGGCGGAAGTGCGCCAGTACCAGCCGCAACCCGCCCGCGTTGGCGGCGGGCGGGGACCAGGCCAGGGGCAGGTCGTGGAGCGTGCGGCTGTGCGGATAGCGGGACGACATACCCCCTAGACGGTTGGGGGCTCAAAAATTGAAATGCCTACCGGCGTTTACGTTCATCCCGCCAGACCACCCACGCGCCCACGAGGGTGAGCAGTGCCAGCGCATACCAGGTCAGGGCGTACTGCAGGTGGTTATCCGGGAAGGCGATGACGGTGAGGCCACCCACCGGCGCATCACTGCCATCGGTGCGGCCCGGAGCCGAGGCGGCGTCGGCGTCCACGAAGTACGGCGCAGCGTCGGCAACGCCCCCAGCCTTGGCAATGGCAGCCACATCGCGCGAGAACCAGCGTTCTCCCGCCGGGTCATTCTTTTGCAGGAACGCGCCCTTGGGCTCCGTCATCCGGAGCAGGCCGGTGACCGTCGTATGGCCGGCTGGCCCGGTGGTGCACGTCGCCTTGCCGCTGCACCATGCGGGCGTAACGAAGCCCCGGTTTACCAGCACCACCTCGCCGTTATCGCGGCGCAACGGTGTCATCAGCCACGAGCCGAGGCCCAGCTCGGTACTGGCGCGCACGCGCACGCTTTTCTCGGGGAGGAAGGTGCCAGCGAGCTTCACCCGCCGGTATTCATCGCCCTCGGCCGTGACCTGGGGCCACTGGCCACGACCCGGCGCATCCACCGGCTGGGCGTGGACGCGGGCATCCACGCGTGCGATCAACTCGTGCTTCCACGAGCGGCGATGCACCTGCCAGGTGCCCAGCGCGACGAAGGCGGCAAACACCACCGCGCCGAACAGTGCCAGCAGGCCCAGAACGAAGACGCCGCGCGGAGAGCGCGGCGTTTCGTGGTTTGTTGCGGGCGACGCGCTCAAGGCAGGTTCTTCACCTGCTGGCTCATGTCGTGCGACATGCCCGGCATCATGTTGGCGTTCATGTGGAACATGACCCAGATCGAACCCGACAGGGTGATGACCACCAGCACCAGCGTGAATATAAGCGCCAGCATGTTCCAGCCACCCTGCGATTTCGTATCCATGTGCAGGAAGTAGATCATGTGCACCACGATCTGGATGGCCGCGAAGGCCAGCAGGATCACGGAAAGCGTGCGGGTATCCGGCACCACCTTGCCCATCACCAGCCAGAACGGGATGGCAGTGAGCACCACGGCGAGGAAGAACCCGAGGAGGTAACCGCCCAGCGTGCTGTGGCTGACGACTTCGTCGTCGTGGTGGTCGTGATCGTGGTGATCGTGCGATTCAGCGTGCGCGCTCACGGCAGCACTCCCATCAGGTAAACGAAGGTGAAGACGCCGATCCACACCACATCAAGGAAGTGCCAGAACATCGACAGGCACATGATGCGGCGCTTGTTCGGACCGGTAAGGCCATGCTTGCCCACCTGGAACAGCAGCGTGATCAGCCAGACGATACCGAAGGTAACGTGCAGGCCGTGGGTGCCTACCAGGGTGAAGAACGATGAAAGGAACGCGCTGCGCTGCGGGCCCGCACCCTCATGGATGAGGTGGGCGAACTCGTACAGCTCGATGCCCAGGAACGCCAGGCCGAACAGGCCGGTGATGATGAGCCACGCCATCATCGTGCCGCGGCGGTTCTTCTGCATCTCCAGTACGGCAAAGCCGTACGTGATCGAAGACAGCAGCAGCATGGTGGTGTTGAGCGCCACCAGCGGCAGTTCGAACAGATCCGCACCTGAGGGGCCGCCGGCATAGCTGCGGCCCAGCACGCCGTAGACGGCGAACAGGCAGGCGAAGATCAGGCAGTCACTCATCAGGTAGATCCAGAACCCGAGCAGGGTTCCGTTCTCCGGATGGTGATCCTTGGTCATCCAGAACTGGGTCTGGTTTTCCGCGACAGCCGCGGACGGGGTAGCGTGCATATCAGACATGGGCGGCAAGCTCTTCCGTACGGGCGGTCTCAGTACGCTCCACCACGTCAGCGGGGATGTAGTAGTCGCGCTTGTAGTTGAAGGTATGCGTGATGGCGCTCACCAGGATGCCGAGGAACGACAGGCCGGCGATCAGGAACATGTGCCAGATCATGGCGAAGCCAAAGACGAAGGCGAACGCGGCGATGATGAAACCGGCAGCGGTGTTCTTCGGCATGTGGATCGGCAGGTAGCCTTCGGTGCGACGCGTGGCGTTGCGCTCCTTCATGTCCCACCAGGCATCCGCATCGTGGATGAGCGGGGTGAACGCGAAGTTGTATTCCGGCGGCGGCGACGAGGTGGCCCACTCCAGGGTACGGCCGTGCCACGGGTCACCCGTGACATCGCGCAGCTTTTCCTTGTTCTTGATCGAGACGAAGATCTGGATCAGGAACGAACCGATGCCCAGGGCGACAAGGCCCGCACCGACGGCGGCGATCTGGAACCAGATCTGCAGCGACGGATCCTCGAAGTGGTTCATGCGGCGGGTGACGCCCATGAAGCCCAGCACGTACAGCGGCATGAAGGCGACCCAGAAGCCCACCAGCCAGAACCAGAACGAGCACTTGCCCCAGAACGGATCGAGGCGGAAGCCGAAGGCCTTCGGGAACCAGTAGTTGATACCGGCGAACAGGCCAAAGATGACGCCGCCGATGATCACGTTATGGAAGTGCGCGATCAGGAACAGGCTGTTGTGCAGCAGGAAGTCGGCCGGCGGCACGGCGAGCATCACGCCGGTCATGCCACCGATGGTGAACGTGACCATGAAGCCGACGGTCCACAGCATGGGCACGTCGAACTTGATGCGGCCGCGGTACATGGTGAACAGCCAGTTGAACAGCTTCGCACCCGTCGGGATCGAGATGATCATCGTGGTGATGCCGAAGAACGAGTTGACGCTGGCACCCGAGCCCATGGTGAAGAAGTGGTGCAGCCACACCAGGTACGACAGCACGGTGATCACCACGGTGGCGTACACCATCGACGCGTAGCCGAACAGGCGCTTCTGGCTGAAGGTGGAGACCACCTCGGAGAAGATACCGAACACCGGCAGCACCAGGATGTAGACCTCGGGGTGGCCCCAGATCCAGATCAGGTTCACGTACATCATGGCGTTGCCGCCAAAGTCGTTCGTGAAGAAGTTGGTACCGGCGTAACGATCAAGCGCCAGGAGCACCAGCACGGCCGTAAGGACCGGGAAGGCGGCGACGATCAGCACGTTGGTGCAGAGCGAGGTCCAGGTGAAGACCGGCATCTTCATCATGGTCATGCCCGGCGCGCGCATCTTGACGATGGTGGCGATCAGGTTGATGCCGGAGAGGGTCGTTCCTACACCGGCCACCTGTAGTGACCATATGTAGTAGTCGACTCCCACATCCGGGCTCTGCGCCAGGCCGGACAGCGGCGGGTAGGCCAGCCAGCCGGTGCGGGCGAACTCGCCCACGAACAGCGAGGCCATCACCAGCAGCGCGCCGGATACCGTCATCCAGAAGCTGAAGTTGTTGAGGAACGGGAACGCCACGTCGCGCGCGCCGATCTGCAGCGGCACCACGTAGTTCATCAGGCCCGTCACCAGCGGCATGGCCACGAAGAAGATCATGATCACGCCGTGGGCGGTGAAGATCTGGTCGTAGTGGTGCGGTGGCAGGAAGCCGGGGTTGCCGTTGAAGGCGATGGCCTGCTGCAGGCGCATCATCAGCGCATCGGCGAAGCCGCGCAGCAGCATCACGATGCCCAGCACCATGTACATGATGCCGATCTTCTTGTGATCGATGCTGGTGAACCACTCTTTCCAGAGGTAGCCCCACAGCTTGTACTTGAAGAGCAGCCCCAGCACGACCGCGCCGCCGAGGGCGACGCCTGCAAACGTGGCGAGGAGGATGGGCTCGTGATAGGGGATCGCCTCAATGGTGAGGCGTCCGAAGATCAGTTTGGCTAGATCGGGCGTATTCATTACCGGACTCGGCAAGCTTAAATCGGTGGGGGCGACCGCTTAGAGCGGGCGTCCGGCGGGCGTCATGGCTTCACCGGCGGTGCCGCGGGCGGCGCACAGTGCGCCTACATAGCGGCGGCCGTCGTCGTTCAGGCCAAGGCGCGAGCGGGTGCTGGCATCGAGCGCGGTCACGTTGTACGTGCCCACGATGCCCTGCCCGCCAGCCTTGTCCAGCGCCATCATGTCGCTGGCGCACATGCGGTTCGCTTCGACGCAACGGTTAAGGATGCGGTTGTACAGGCCTTCCGCGACCGTGCCGTAGTAGTGCACCGGCTCGCGCTCGCTGGGCTGCTCGAGCTTCAGGTAATCGTCGCGGTCGAGCCTGTCGCCGCTGGCCTTGGCCTTGGCCACCCAGGCGTCGAAATCGGCATCGCTGAGGCTGTGGAAGCGGAAGCGCATATCGGAGAAGCCGGCGCCGCTGTAGTTCGCCGAGATGCCCTCGAAATCGCCGGGCTTGTTCATCACGGCGTTGAGCTTGGTCTCCATACCCGGCATGGCGTAGATCATGCCGGCCAGGCTGGGGACGAAGAACGCGTTCATCACGTTCGAGGCCGTGATGCGGAACTCGATCGGGCGATCGACCGGGGCGGCCATCTCGTTAACCGTGGCAATGCCCTGTTCCGGGTAGAGGAACAGCCACTTCCAGTCCAGCGCCACGACCTCGACCACCAGCGGTTTGGTGCCAGCGGCGACGGGGCGGCCCTGGCCGATCTGATCGAGCGGGCGATACGGGTCCAGCTTATGGGTGCTGGTCCAGGTGACGGCGCCCAGGGCGATGATGATCATCAGCGGGGCCGACCAGACGATCAGCTCCAGGACCGTGGAGTGGTTCCAGTCCGGATCGTAATCACGTTCCGCCGCCTTGCTGCCCGCGCGGTACTTCCATGCGAACAACAGGATGAGGAAGATGACCGGGACGATGATGATCAGCATCAGCACCACGGAGATGAAGATCAGATCCCGCTGCTGGCGGGCGATATCACCCGAGGGGGAGAAAAGGACGGCATCGCAGCCTGACAAAAGCAGGGCCAGGGCGGGGATGAGCAATCCGCGCAACATCTTCATGGACATTCGCATGTGGGAGCTACCGTGGGGACCCAAAAAAATACGCTCAAATTCACGTCAGGACCATAGGACACTTTGTCCCATGGGATCCAAGCCAGACGCCCCCGCCGGGGGTATGCTGTACCCAAGCACAGGAAGGGAGTTGTTCGATGTCGAGCATTTCACACGCCCCTCACAACGCCGTTGACGTCGCTGAAAACGATGTCCGGCGGCAGCACCAGGCAAGCCATGCCGCGGTGGCTCCCAACGAGATCGCCGTAGGGGTGGTTATTGGCCGAGCCTCTGAATACTTTGACTTTTTCACGTACGGCATCGCCTCGGTGCTGGTCTTTCCGTCGGTCTTCTTCCCCTTCCTGAACCAGGTCGATGGCATCCTCCTGGCCTTTGCCATCTTCTCCTTCGCCTTCATAGCGCGGCCTTTTGGTACCACGCTGTTCATGGCAATCCAGCGTCATTTCGGCCGGAGTACCAAGCTCACCGCCTCGCTGTTCCTCCTTGGCACCTCCACCGTGTGCATCGCCTTCCTGCCGGTGAACCACACGGGGGGCTACACCGTCATCTTCATCCTCGGGCTGCTCCGGTTCTTGCAGGGCATTGCGCTGGGCGGCTCCTGGGATGGCCTGCCCTCCCTGCTGGCCCTCAACGCGCCGAAGAACCGCCGCGGCTGGTTCGCCATGCTGGGCCAGCTGGGCGCCCCGGTCGGGTTCCTGATCGCCGGCTCGCTGTTCCTGTTCCTCAACACCCAGCTTACCCGCGAGGATTTCCTCGACTGGGGCTGGCGCTTCCCGTTCTTCGTGGCGTTCGCCATCAACGTGGTGGCCCTGTTTGCCCGCCTGCGTCTGGTCGTGACCGAGGAATACACCCAGGCCCTCGAGGAATGGGTGCTCGAGCCGATCGGCACCATCGACCTCGTGCACGCGCAGGGCTACAACCTGTTCATCGGCGCCTTTGCCGCCCTGGCCAGCTACGCCCTGTTCCACCTGGTAACGGTGTTCCCGCTGAGCTGGATCGCCATCAGCCGCTCACAGGACATCAATAACGTATTGATCGTGCAGCTGATTGGTGCATTCGTCGCGGTACTGGCCACGGTGGCGTCAGGCGTCATTGCTGACAAGATCGGCCGCCGGAACACGCTGGGCACCATGGCGGTGCTCATCGGCCTGTTCGCTATTGCCACGCCGTTCCTGCTCGATGGCGGCCGCGCAGGCCAGGATACGTTCCTGGTGGTGGGCTTCGCCCTGCTTGGCCTTTCCTATGGCCAGGCGGCCGGCACGGTCACGGCCAACTTCGAAAAGCGCTACCGCTACACGGGTGCAGCCTTGACCACTGACTTCGCCTGGCTGATCGGCGCGGCATTCGCCCCGCTGGTGGCCCTGGGCCTGTCGCAGCGGTTCGGGCTGGCGGCGGTGAGCATCTACCTGCTCTCGGGCGTGGTTTGCACCCTGCTCGCCCTGCGGATCAACAAGGCACTGGAGACGGAGCGGGTGAAGCCGGCCGTCTGATCCGGCGGTAACGGACCTTACGAAGGCCCCCGCTCAGCGGGGGCCTTTTGGTTTCGTACGGAATTAGCCCGCTAACCGACCTGCTGCCGCTTCCAGGCCGCCCAGAATGCTGTCGGCCAGGGCTTGGGGGAACGCCTCAGGAAGCATCGCCCGGATGGCACGCACGACGGCCGGCGAATCACGTCCGCCGGAATAGCCGCCCGATAGTCGGCGCCGCGGTCGCCCCAGGCCGGATACCCTATCGCCATGCTTTTCGACCTGCCCGACCACGACGTTCTTTACCGCGCGCTACTGGACCGCGACCCGGCCTACGACGGCCATGTGTATGTGGGCGTGACAAGCACCGGGGTGTTCTGCCGGCTGACCTGCCCGGCGCGCAAGCCCAACATCGAGAACACCCGTTTTTTTGACTCGGTGGCGGGGTGCTTCGAGGCTGGCTTCCGGCCCTGCCTGCGCTGCAGGCCGCTCGACCCGATCGGGCAGCGTGAGCCGGTGGTCTCTGCCTTGCTCAGGGCGCTCGAACACGAGCCCGAGCGGGTGTGGTCTGAGGATGACCTGGTGGGAATGGGCTACGACCCGTCCACCGTGCGCCGCACGTTCAAGCGCCAGTTGGGCCTGACGTTTCTGGATATGGCGCGTCTGCGCCGGGCCGGCCTGGGGCTGGATGAGCTCGGCGCGGGCCAGCGGGTGATCGATGCCCAGCAAGCCGCCGGTTACGCGTCCGGCAGCGGGTTCCGCGATGCCGTGGTGCGCCTGTTAGGCGACAGCCCGGTGCACCTGCGCGGCCGCGAACTGCTGAAGGCGGCCTGGATCCCCACGCCCATCGGAGACATGCTGGCGGTGGCCGATATGCATGCGCTGCACCTGCTGGAGTTCTTCGACCGGACGGCCTTGCCGGCAGAACTGAAGAAGCTGCGCGAGGCGACGCGCTCAGCCATCACCTTTGGACGCACGCCAGTCATCGACCAGATCGAAGCGGAGCTTGGCCATTATTTCGCCGGCACGCTCCAGGCATTCAAGACCCGGCTCGTGCTGCACGGCTCGCCGTTTACCAAGGCCATTTGGGACGAATTGGTCACGATCGTGCCGGGAACGACGTGCAGCTACGCCGAACTGGCCGCCCAGGCCGGGCGCCACACGGCGGTACGGGCAGCGGCGCGGGCCAACGGGGCCAATCAGCTGGCCATTGTCATCCCCTGCCACCGGGTCATCGGCGCCAATGGATCATTGACGGGATATGGCGGCGGCCTGTGGCGCAAGGACTGGCTCCTGCGCCACGAACAAAAAGTGCGGGCTGCGCTTACGGCGTGACCGGGTATGGCCCGTGCTCGAAGACCTCGTCGTGGTAGCCCTTGGCGCCGATAGCCAGCGACATGGGGCTGCGGAACTCCTCCCCGCGGCGCAGACACGCCAGCACGTAGGCGAAATCCCGCGTCGGCTGCCAGCCGAGGTCGCGTACCGCCCGGCTGCTGTCGTACACACGATCCAGCGAAGGGAGCAACTTCCAGCCCTGCTCCGCGTAGAGGGCATCCACGTCAGGGAACCGCTGGCGAACGACGGCAGGGGCATCGCTGCGTAGCGCGGCGGTATCGGCCCGGGTAAACGGCGGCGGCGCGGAGACGATATAGCGGCCGAAGCGCAGTGCCGGTGCTTTCTCAACCGCCAGCAGGTGCGCGGTCACGATGTCGTCGATGTCGGCCCGACGGTAGAGCAGCTCGTTGGCTTGCATGTTGGCCGTGCTGTATTCGGCACGAACGCCTGCGTTGTCGTCATCTTCCGGGAAAAAGCGCGACGTTCTCAGCACGAGCACCGGGAGCCTATCCTTCCTTGCCACCAGTTCGCACATGCCTTCGGCGGCGATCTTGGTGGCGCCGTAGATGTTCTTCGGGATGGGGATGACGTCTTCGTCGATCCACGCAGCCGGTTCACCGGGCGCAGGTGAGAGGGCAGCGCCAAACGCGCTGGTGGTGCTGGTAAACACGAATGCGCCCACACCATGGGCGACCGCCGCCTCTAGCAGAGCGACGGTGCCAGCCACATTCGTATCCACGAACTGGCGCTTGCTGTGCGTGGCCACGTGCGGCTTGTGCAGCGTCGCACTATGGATGACCGCCGTGGCGCCGGCCATGGCATCGCGCACGAACGCCTCATCGGCGATCGAACCCACGTGGTCGGTGAAGGCGGATGGCTTGATGTCCACCCCGCGCACCTCGCGGCCCTGCTCGCGCAGCCGGCGAACCAGCGCCTCGCCGAGGTGGCCAGCGCTGCCGGTGACAAGGAGAGTCATCGCCTGCCCTCACCACATCAGGTCGTCGGGGACGACAAACTGCTTGTAGAAATCATCCTCGTCATCGGCAACCGGGGCTGGGTCGCCTTCCTTGCGGCCATGGTCGAGTGCAATGAGTTCGGGCACGCGGGCATGGACCTGGTCCGCCGCGACGCGCGGCAGCAGTTCGAAGGAATCGCCCTGGCGCACGATAGCCAGGGTGCCGGCCGCCAGTTGTGCGCGCTGCGCCTCGCTGACCAGCACGCTTGTGATGCGGTCACCATCGTTGAAGCGGTACGGCACCTCGCCATCGCGCTTGATCTTCTTGGCCTCGACGATCTGGCGGACCTGGGCTCGCAATTCCTTCGCCCGGGCCTCGGCGTTGCGCTCGGCGACGATGGCGCGATCGCGCTCTGCCCGCTCGGCCTGAAGCTGGCGGGCGTCCACCTTTTCTTCGTCCGCCGCGACCGGCGCCTTGCCCTGGCGCTGCTTGGCCTGGTCGCGCACGATCTTGGCGGCCTTGTCCTTCTTGACGAGGCCGGCCTTGAGGAGTTGTTCCTGGAGGGGGTTGCGCATGGGGGGCCTGCGGTGGTGCCGTTCGAGGCTCCCAATGATATCCCGGTCAGAGGTATTCCACCTCTAGACATAACGGGTTGCGTTCATCACGACGCTGGCGTCAGCCGGCGCGGCACAAACGGTCGCTACCGCCACGCAAGCCGCGTGCAGCATGAATCTGCTCATCTTGGAATTGACCTTTCATATCGGCCGCCGGCGTGCCGACGGCCGAACCCGCGATTACGGGGCTTCGTAGTTGATCGTGTACTTCACGCGCCCCTGCGCGTCACCGGCAGTGATCGCGCCGGTGCGCTCGAACGCTGCGGCGTGGTAGATCATTGCGACGTTGCCGACCACGGTTTTCTTGATGACGTTGTCGTTCAGCCACGCATTGATCTTTTCGCCGTTCTCGTTGAAAAGACGAATGTCCACGCCGGCCGCCGTGCCGCCGGTGACACGAACCAGGCCCGTGTCCGGATTGACGGTCGCGCCATCCGCGTCGAATGCCGCCCAGACCTTGGTATCGTTCTCGCAGCTTGCCTCACCGCCAATCTTGAGCTTGAAGCCGGTCTGGCCCACGTTGTCGCCGATATTGGCAAAGTCACCGGCACTTACGGCGCCGAGATCGACTGCGAAGTTGGGTCCACCGCTATCATTGCCGTCCACCGAGCACGTCACGTTGGTGATCTTGCCCGTAAACGAGATGGTACCGGTTTCAGCAAACGCCGCCGGCGAAGCAAGACCCGCAATGAGCAGGGCGGAGCTAAAAATCTTGAGGTTCATCCAATCAACCTTTCTCAAAGTTACGCAGTTCAACGGCCCACCATGGACCGCCGGCCTGGGGCGACACGGGTCACCCCGCACAGCACGCAGCCGGGCCCGACTACGCGAGCGCTGGAGAAAGTTTGTCGGATTTACCCTACAAAGTTATATGGAAGTTTCCTCAAAAATCGGACTTTCTCTGAGGAAAAACGGCGAGACGATAAAGCGACTTTCGGCAGGAATTCTCAAACTACCGGTGTCGTTACTGTGCTACGCCGTTTTAAACCACCGCGTGCGAACCACGTCACGACCAACGGCATGAGGACGAGTGGCAGGTTGCTCATCCCCGGAATCCAGAATGCCAGTACGAACGAAAGCGTCGACATTAATGGAAGGGCGATAGTCCGCCGTCGCATGGCGGCGATGTCCTCGGCGGGCACGCCCTCGGCAACAAACGGCGCGCGCAACGCGGTGCGGAAGAGCCGCCATTGCAACACCCCCGAGATAAACAGGTTCAGCGAATAGAACATCTCGGGAATGCGCTCGGTGGGGTGCGTACTCATCAGTGCCGACGAGAACGGCATGAACGCGACCGACATCAATAGCGCCAGGTTGCGCCAGACAATGGCCGGGTCAAAGCGCTGTAGCATGCCGAACACACGGTGATGGGCGGCCCAAAGCGCGCCGACCACCACGAAGCTAAGCAGATAACCAAGGAAGTGCGGCACCAGGTGGCCCAGCGCTTGCAACCAGGCCGCGTCGCCGCCGCCCTCTACCTCGGGCACGTGAATCTCGATGACGAGGAGCGTGATCGCGATAGCGAATACGGCATCTGAAAAGAACGTCAGCCGTTCGAGTTGCTGCTCCTGCCCATGCGACATGCTCGGTCCCCCACCGTTGCGTGAAGGACGATCATCGCCTTGCCGGTGGTGCCGAGGCAACCACCGGCAAGGCATGGCCCGTCAATCGAGCGAGGATGCCGGGCCGAAGAACTCGTACTTCGCCCGCGCATCCGGCACGCCAAGGTCGCGAAGCGCGTTGCGCACACTCTTCATGAAGGGCTTGGGGCCCAGGAAGTACGCATCCATGGCGTCGGTGGCCGGCAGCCACGCCGCCAGCAGGTCGCGGTCCAGGAACCCCGTGGCGTGCGGTTCGGGATCTCCCGCACGCGGCGCCTCATAGCAGTAGTAGCGTTTCAGGTTGGGGTGCCGGGCCGCCAGCTCGTCGATCGCATCGCGAAAGGCGTGCACGCCGCCGTGGCGCGCCGCATGGATAAAGTGAATCGGCCGCCGGGTGGCCAGCGCCTGCTCGAGCATGGCCAGGGTCGGCGTAATGCCGACGCCACCGCTGATCAGCACCACGTCGCGCTCGCTCTCCTCCAGGGTGAAGTGGCCCGCCGGCGGGAACAGCTCCACGGTGTCGCCCACCTGCACCTGATCGTGCAGGAAATTCGAGACCGCACCGCCCGGCTGACGCTTCACGCTGATCCGGTAGGTCTTGCCATTGGCGGCAGCGGAGAGCGAGTAGTTCCGGCGCATATCCTGGCCATCCACGCTCACCCGCAGGCCGATGTACTGGCCGGGCGTGTGCACATAGACGGCGCCACCATCCACGGGAGCGAAGCGGAACGAGGTGATCTCGTCGCTCTCCGGGGCCTTCTCGACCACGCGGAACGCACGGCCGTCGCGCCAGCCACCGGGAGCCACGGCCTGCTCGTCGTAGATCGCTTCCTCAGCCCCGGCAAGGATGTTTGCAAGCTGCCCATAGGCGGCGCCCCAGGCGTCGATCACCGCATCAGTCGCGATCTCGGGCCCCAGCACTTCGCGAATGGCGCGAAGCAGGCAGGCACCGACGACCGGATAATGCTCACGACGGATGCGCAGCGAGACGTGCTTGTTCACGATCATGCCGACCAGATCGCCCAGCGCTTCGAGCCGATCAATGTGCTTGGCATACATCAGCACGCCGTTCGCGAGCGCGCGCGGCTGTTCGCCGG
This sequence comes from Luteibacter sp. 621, assembly GCF_050435445.1. Taxonomy (NCBI): domain Bacteria; kingdom Pseudomonadati; phylum Pseudomonadota; class Gammaproteobacteria; order Lysobacterales; family Rhodanobacteraceae; genus Luteibacter; species Luteibacter sp. 621. Next base: position 352,919 of record NZ_JBNDKI010000002.1, read on the forward strand.
TCAGCTGGTTGGCCTGGTTGAAGTACGGGCGAACCTCGGGATGCTCGCTGAGCAGGATGCCGTAGAAGTGGGTCGTGAGGGCTTCGCCACCGGCTTCCAGCAGCGGGACGGTGGCGCGGACGATGGCTTTGTGTTCGGTGGAAAGCATGTGGGATCTTCTCGTTGGGTCGTTGGAGTTGCCCTTACCTATCCACGAGCCGTGCCAGCCACCTGCGACCTTTTTGATCAATACGTTGCCCAGCCATCGAGTCATAATGACCTCGCAACGGATCGAGTCGTACCGACTCGATAACGAGTCACTATGACCACACCCGACCACATTCTTGCCGCCCTGCTCCCGCTGGTGGATGACCTTTCCCGCGACCTGCCGGAAGCCGAGCGCTACCGGCGCTTGCTGGAGGCGCTACGTGGCCTGGTGCCCTGCGATGCCAGCGCCCTGTTGCGGCTGGAAGGCCAGGAACTGGTTCCCCTGGCCGTGAACGGGCTCAGTGTGGATACGCTTGGCCGTCGCTTCCGGGTGGCTGACCACCCCCGCTTTGCCGCACTACTCGGGCAGGCCGGACCCACGCTATTCCCTTCGGATAGCCCGCTCCCCGATCCCTACGATGGGCTCGTCACGGCCGAACCCCACCTCGACGTGCACGACTGCATGGGCTGCCCGCTGCAGGTCGACGGCACGCCATGGGGGCTGGTGACGCTGGATGCCTTGGAAGCCGGCCGGTTCGATACCAACGACCTGGCGACGCTGCGTGCTTTCGCCAGCCTGGCCGGTGCGACGGTAGCGGCGGGTGACCGCATGCGCGGCCTGGAACGCGATGCCGAGCGCGAGCACTCGCGCGCTGAGGGGTTTCGCCTCGCCGCAGGCCAGGCGCCCGTGCGCCGGCTCACCGGGCTCAGCCCGGCCTTCCGCCATCTCCAGGAAGATATCGCCACCGTGGCGCACAGCGACCTCACCGTGTTGATCCGCGGGGAGACAGGCACCGGCAAGGAGCTGGTGGCGCAGGCCATCCACGCCGCGTCCACGCGAGCCGACAGGCCACTGATCGCCGTGAACTGCGCGGCATTGCCGGAACAACTGTTGGAAAGCGAACTGTTCGGCCACGTGCGTGGCGCGTTTTCCGGCGCGACGACGGACCGGCGTGGCAAGTTTGAACTGGCGGACCACGGCACGCTGTTCCTGGATGAGGTGGCAGATCTTTCCTTGGGCGCCCAGGCCGCGCTGCTGCGGGTCATGCAAAGCGGCCAGCTGCAACGCGTCGGCTCCGATCGCGAGCATCGCGTGGATGTTCGCACCATCGCCGCGAGCAACCGGGACCTTGCCGATGAAGTGCGCGCTGGCCGCTGCCGGGCGGATTTCTACCACCGCCTGAGCGTGTATCCGCTGGTCGTGCCCACGCTGCGTGAGCGCGGCAACGATGTACTGTTGCTGGCAGGTGGGTTCCTTGAAGAAAACCGCGCGCGGCTCGGACTGAACGGTATCCGCCTCTCCAGTGAAGCGCAGGCACGTCTGCTCGGCTGGACATGGCCGGGCAACGTGCGCGAACTGGAGCACACAGTGGGCCGCGCTTCGCTGAAAGCCCTATCCCGCGCGGGCCGCGGAAAGGTGCTGGTCATTGAAGCGGGCGACCTGGACATTGCGCCATCCGAAACGGCGGCGCCTGCTCCCAACGCCGATGCAATACCGCCTCGCGACGCCGCGGGCCTGACGCTGCGTGCCGCGCTGGACCTCTACGAGCGCCAGCGCATCGAGGAGGCCCTGGCGCGCAGCGGCGGCCGCTGGGCCGCCGCTGCGCGCGATCTGGGCATGGACCGGGCGAACCTGCGGCGCTCGGCCGCCCGGCTGGGTATCGCTTAGCTGCCGATACGACGAAGCGGCTTGCCGCTCATCAGGTTGCGTTCGATCTGCTCCAGCGTCACGCCCTTGGTTTCGGGCACCAGCCACACGGTGAAGATGATGAACACGGCATTGAGCGCGGCGTACAGCCAGAACGTCTGTGCGTTGCCGATACCGGCCATCAGGCTAAGGAAGGTGACGCCAACAACGAAGTTGGTGCCCCAGTTGGTAAACGTGGATGCGGCGATACCGAAGTCGCGGCCCTTCAACGGCTGTACTTCCGAGCACAGGGTCCAGATCAGCGGGCCAGCCGACATGGCGAAGCCCACGATGAAGAACAGCAGCATGCCCACGGTGAATAGCTGCTCGGCGCGGCCGTTGATGCCCAGGGCCATCATGGTGCCAACGACGCCAAGGCCCACCGCCATCATGCTGAAACCGGCATAGAGGATCGGCTTGCGGCCAAGGCGATCGACCAGGCCAAACGCAATGAGGGTGGCCAGCACGTTGGTAAGGCCCACCGCTGCGGTAAACCACATCTGCGCCTGGGTGTCGTAGCCCATTTCCTTGAAGATGCGCGGTGCGTAGTACATCACCACGTTCATGCCGGTGAATTGCTGCATGGCTTGCAGCAGCATGCCCAGCCCCACCGAACGACGGAAGTTGCGGTTCTCGCGGAACATGCTCCAGCCATGCTGCTTCGTCTTCAGCTGTTCCTCGATATCGGCGATTTCCTTTTCCACCACGCGCTCATCGCCGCGTAGCTTGGCCAGCACGATCTGCGCATCTTCCTTACGTCCACGCAGGAGCAACCAGCGCGGGCTATCGGGCAGGAAGAACAGGCCCACCATGAACAGCGCGCCCGGCACCGCGATCACGCCGAGCATCCAGCGCCAGTTACCCGTGCTGCTGAAGGCGGTATCGGACAGGAACGCCAACAGGATGCCGGTGGTGATCATCAGCTGGTAGGTGGAGATCATGGCGCCGCGGATGCGCTCGGGCGCCACCTCGGCGAGATAGAGCGGGGCGGTAAAGGTCGCCACGCCGATGGCCAGGCCGAGGACGACGCGGGCGACGATGAGGCTCTCCGGGCTCCAGGCCATGGCACAGAACAGCGAGCCGGTGATAAACAGCACGGCTCCAAGCATCAGCGAGCGCTTGCGGCCCAGCGTGGCCGACATCCAGCCGGCGCCCAGTGCACCGGCAGCGGCACCGAGGGTCATGCTGCTCACCACCCATTCAATGGTGCGGTCAGTGGCTCCGAAGTCCTTCTGGATGAACTGCTGGGCGCCTGAGATCACACCGATATCCAGGCCGAACATCAGGCCGGCGAGGGCCGCGAGAATACAGGTGGTAACGATGGCCGTCCTGGGGTGGGCGGCCTGGACTTGTTGTTTGACAGCGACATCCATGGAGGTACCTGTGGATAAAGGGGACCCCGGCATTGGATGCCGCGTCATGTATTCACGAGGTCACCTGCATGTCGGCCGGCCGTGATGCCCGATTGTGCATATACGGCAAAATGGGGCGCCTCGCGGCATCGGTAAGTGCTCAAAACCCACGCCAAGGCCTTCGGATATCTGCGCCCCATACGCCCTGCCGCCCAACCCCGCTGCCCGGGGCGGCTGCGATGCAACGGCATGGCGGCCCCGCTAAAAATCACCTTATCGCCACCGAAAAGCGCAACTCTTGGCAAGCGCGTTGCGGCATACGCTGTGGTAGCGTCGATCTGCTATTGCTTGCGTTTCCTTTCCTTCCGCCTTTGTACGCCGCCTTGAGTTACCAGAACGCCATCACCCCTACCGACGATCCCACCCTGACAACGCGCGATGCCGCGCGGCTGCTCGGCATTTCCGTGAGCACGGCCCAGAAGTGGATCGAAAGTGGTGCCCTGGTGTCCTGGAAAACGCCCGGCGGCCACCGCCGCATGCGCCAGAGCGCCGTGCTTGCCCTGCTGGAGGAGCGCACCGCGCTGGCGGCGGATCCGCTGCAGGCCATGTCGCCTGAACTGCGCCCGGAGCGCATGCCGGCCTACCCTGTTCCCGACGACGAAGCCGGGCGCCTGCGGGCGTTGGGCCGCACAGGCTTGCTGGATACCCCGGCCGAGCCGGCGTTCGATCGCATCACCTGGCTGGCCGGCCTTATCGCCGGTACCCCGGTGTCGCTGATCACGCTGCTCACCTCGCAACGGCAGTGGTTCAAATCGCACCGCGGCACGAGCATGACCCAGACGCCTCGCGAATGGGCCTTCTGTGGCCACGCCATCCTGGGCGACGACATCATGACCGTGGAGGATGCCCGCGAGGACGAACGCTTCCGGCATAACCCCCTGGTGACCGGTAACGAGCACCTGGTGTTCTATGCCGGCTGCCCGCTACGCAGCCCCGATGGCCACGCCCTGGGGACCCTGTGCGTCATCGATAGCGCCCCGCGCCGCCTGGATGAGACGCAGCGGGAAGGCCTGCGCGCCCTGGCGGACATCGCCGAAGATGAGATCCGCCTGTACATGACCGAGCGCGGCCGCCGCTGGGCGTAGTCGCCTAACCCGGCGGGGCCCAGGGATCGTAGCTGCCGAAGTACCAGAGCCGCCCTTCCAGGTCTCGGGCTGAGTAGCCGGCGCCGCCGTATTCCTTCTCTTCGTAGTCGTCGATGATCGTGGCGCCGTGGGCTTTGGCGTTCTCGTAGTGCGCCTTGAGATCGGCGACGGTAACGCAGGGACACTGGGTTTCCCGACCACCGATCTGGTCCGGTTGCACGATGTGCTCGGCGAACGGCGTATCGCCGATGACCGAGCCGAGCATGATCATGCCCTCACCGAAGGTCAGTTGCGCGTGCACCACGATGTCCGGGTTCGTGTCATCGCGGTAAACGGCATGTTCGCTGAAGCCGAAGGCCTCGCAGAGGAAGCGAATGGCGGCCGGCGCGTCGCGGTAGCGCAAGCAGGGAATGATCGTGCTGGGCATGGCGGCAGGTTCCCTTGGGGGGGAAACCAAGGGTACCGCTTCTTCGCTACCTTGGCTTTTCGCGCGCAAGCGCGCTCCTACAGGGGCTCGGGCCTCGTCCTGACGACAGATCAGGCCAGTTCGGAGACCGCCCGGCGGACGGAGTCGATGCCGCCCGCCTGGGTGTTCGTGGCACGGGCCACGTCGGAGACGCGATCCAGCAGCGTGGTGACTGAGCCCAGGATGTTGCGCATGGCCTCGCCCGCCTCGCCACTGCGCTCGCTGCCTTCGCGCACACGCTCCAGGGTGTTTTCGATAAGCGCACGAATATCTTTGGCGGAATCGGCGCTGCGCTGGGAGAGCATGCGCACTTCCTGCGCCACCACGGCGAAGCCCTTGCCATGCACACCTGAACGCGCGGCCTCGATCGAGGCGTTAAGCGCGAGGATATTGGTCTGGAACGCGATCGAGTCGATCATGCCCACGATCTCGGCGATATCACGTGCGCCATCCTGGATCGCGCCCATGGTGGCAATCACCGCATCGACCATCGCGCCGCCATCGGCCGCGGAGCGGCTCGCCTCGTTGGCAAGCGCGTTGGTCGCGCGCGCCTGCTCGGCGATCGCCGGTACGGTATCGGCCAGCTCCGTGAGCGAAGCGTGCAGCGTGCGCGTGGCGCGGGTCTGCGCTGTCACGTCGGTGGCGTACTTCACGACCTTGAACGGGCGGCCGGCCATGTCAAAGATCGGGTTGTAGCTGCCCTGTATCCACACCTCGCGGCCGCGCCGGTCCACGCGGTGGTACAGGCCCGAGTCGTACTCACCACGGCCGAGCTTTTCCCAGAACGACAGGTAATCGGCACTTTCACGTTCTGCGCGGTCGACGAACATGCAGTGGTGCTGGCCGATCACCTCTTCGCGCATATAACCCATGGTCGCAAGGAAATTGTCGTTCGCTTCCAGGATGTGCCCATCGAGCGTGAAGCTGATCACGGCCTGGGCCTTGTCGATGGCGGCCAGCCGTCCTTCCATGTCGGCGGTACGCAGCCGTTGTTCCGTCACATCGGTGGCGAACTTCACCACGCGCACCGGGCGTCCGTGGCGATCGAGCACGGGGTTGTAGCTGGCCTGGATCCACACCTCCCGGCCACCGGCGCCGAGCCGGCGATACAGGCCCATGTCCGGCTGGCCGGAGCCCAGGCGCTTCCAGAACTCGGCGTATTCCGCCGTCTCGGCCTCGGCGGGATCCATGAACACCCGATGGTGCTTGCCCTGGATCTCGCGCAGCGAGTAACCCATGGCATCGAGGAAATTCTGGTTGGCGGAAAGAATGGTCCCGTCCAGCCCGAACTCAATGACGGCCTGCGTCCGGTTCAGCGCGTCCATCTTGCCGCGCACGCCGGTTCGCCCCGCGCTCATGAGCGAACGCAGCCCTTCGATGATGTTGGATGCCATGGGAGCCCCCGCCCTGTGATTAACCCTCAGGCGCTACTTATCGTCGTTTCGGGGCAGACTCTGAACGGTGGGTGCCGAATTTACCCACAGATTTCGTGAACGCCAATTCACATGTGCTATTCAACCGATCCAATTCCGAGATCGCGGGCATCCGATGCCCCGCGATCATCCACGACACGCACGAGAAAGCGTCCGGTGCGCTCCGGTGTCCACATCCAGGTTTGCCCCGCTGGCGTGCTTCCGACATAGGCGTTATCAACGAACCAATACAGGGTACGCACCCCTGCATCGGTCGTAGCCGTGAAGGCAATTTTCTCGGTGCCAAACCGGGAAACACGTATCTGGTAGGTGCTGCCCTTGAGCGGCGACGTGATCCGCGGCGGATCACCTGGGGGCTGCCCACCGCCCTGGCAATCGGGCAGCGGCGGTGGCGTACGCCGGGCCATGCCCGCCTGGGCAAACACGCGTGCAAGGTCGGAAGGCCAGTATTCGTACACTTCGGTGTGGGTCGTTTCCCGATCGAACGGCGGGCACGCCGGCTTGCCACTGCGGTTATCCACCACGACCGGGCGGTGCACGTTACTTACCTTGATCGGTGACTTGCCGGGAATGAACCAGGTACTGCCGACCTGCGGGCACCACGTGTTGGGCAGGTCACCGCTGGCCAGGCAGATGGGCAGGCGGCGCAGGTTGGGCGGGTTGCGGCGGATAGGCTCGGCCAGCCCCGGCCGCTCCGCGCGCAGGGCATCGGCGATACGGAAGAACAAAGGAGCCGCGGCGTCGACGCCGACGAAGGCCGGGTTGCCCGTGCTATCGAAGTTGCCGATCCACACGACAAGTACGTACGGCCCGAACGAGCCTGCCGTCCATGCATCGCGAAAGCCCCACGATGTACCGGTTTTCCAGTACACCGGCAACCGCGACGGTTGGGCCGCCACGGCATCGTCGGGGCGCGGGTTCTGCCGCAGCATGTCCATCACCATGAAACTGGCTTCTTCGCTGAGCAGGCGCGTGCCTTTGCCGTTCGGTTGGGTAGCCTCAGTGCGCAACGGGCGCAGCTCACCGCGGTTGGCCAGCATGGCGTACAGGCCCGCGAGTTCCTGCATGGTGACTTCACCGCCGCCGAGCACCAGCGCGAGGCCGTAGTGCTGTTCGCTCTGCATGCGCGATACACCCGCATCGCGCAGGAACTGGTACAGGTTCGGGTTACCCAGGCGCGCGGCAACCTGCACAGCGGGGATGTTGCGGCTGCGAATCAGTGCCTGCGTTGCCGTGACCGGGCCAAGGAACCGCCCATCGAAATTCTCCGGCGTATACGGGCCGAAGGCCGAAGGTACGTCGCGCAAGACCGTCTCGGGATGCAGGATCCCCTGGTCGAAACCGAGCGCATAGATGAAAGGCTTGAGCGTGGAGCCCGGCGATCGCTTGGCCTGCGTACCGTTCACCTGGCCAAAGATCGCTGGATCGAAGTAATCCGCCGAACCGACCATGGCCTTGATGCCCATGTCGCGCGTATCCACCAGCAACGCGGCGGCATTACGGATGCCACGCGCGCTCGCGTGGTCTACGTACTGGCGCACCTGGCGTTCAAGGCTGTGCTGCAGGCCAAGGTCGAGCGTGGTGGTGACGCGCATGTCGTCGCCGCCTGTCAGGCGCCGGTCGGCCAGCACTTGCTCCACGAAATGCGGTGCTTCGAAGGGCAGGCGGGATAACGAACGCAGGCGCAGCGGCAGGTCGAACAGCGGACGCGCACTGGCATCCTCCGGATGCCGCTCCACCCAGCGTGCGAACAGCCGGTCACGTGACGCGCGCAACGCCTTATCGATCACGCCCGTACCGTTGGCGTTGCCGGGCAACCCGCGCGCGGGTTCCTGCGGAATCACCGCCAGGGTCAATGCTTCGGGCAAGCTCAGCCGCGCGGGCGGCTTGCTGAAATAGGCCAGGCTCGCTGCGCCAACCCCCTCCACGTTACGCCCGTAAGGTGCCGCATTGAGGTAGGCCTCAAGAATGTCGTGCTTGGAGTACTGCAGTTCGAGCTGCATGGCCCGCATCGCCTGCACGAGCTTGCCACCCGGGCTGCGGGTATCCAGGTGCCACAGCAGGCGCGCCAGCTGCATGGTGACCGTGGAGCCACCTTGTGGATTGCCATGCCGCACATAGGTCACCCATGCGCCACGCATCAGCCCCCAGGCGGAGACGCCAGGGTGCCAACGGAACCATCGGTCTTCGTGCAACAGCACGCCATCGACCAGCGCCGGTGAAATGTCTTCCAGTGGCACCCACAGCCTGTACCGGTCGTCGCTGGCCAACGTCAGGCGCAGCAGCTGTCCACGGTCGTCGTAAACAGCCGTGGACGAGGGCAGCCACGCCCGCAACGGATCATGCGGCCAGAGCCGGCAGGCCACCGGCACGGCCGCGACCAGCAACAACGCCACGAGGACGTTGTGCCAGCGCGGCCAGCGGAGGCGGGAGAACAACCCCTTCACGTCAGGGCTTCGACTCCACCGTGAGTTTGCCGCCACCCGGTGCCGTCGCCTGCGTGCTGCGATCGTAAAGTGATTCCACCTGGGCCGGTGGGATCACGAACGTGCCGGCGTTGGTTGCCTTGATGCGGTAGATGAACTCCTGCACATCGGTCGATGCGTAGCCGTACACAACCACGCGATCTTCGCGCACATCCGCGTACTCGGGCTTCCACGTGGAGTTCGGGTTGCCGATCGGCGATCGCCACGCCGGCGTCGAATCATCAGCTGCGTTGGCATCGCCTTCCGAATCATCTTCCGAGCTGGTCTCGGCATCAGCGCCTTCGGTATCCGAAGTGGTCTCGTCGGATGACGGTGCCGCCTGGTCATCCGGCGCCGGCGGCGCCTGGGTATCCAGGACGGGTTCGAAACCACCCGGCAGCAGGTCGGTGATGGCGATATTGCTGATGCCCCCTTCCTTGGTGGCGCGGATCCGGACGTGCACATCCACTTCGTCGCCCACGCTCAGCTTGCTGATCGTGCTGCCCTTGGTGTCAGTGTAGGTGCGCGTGATCTCCAGCCCATCCTTGCGGACCTGGGTGGAAGGCGCACGATCGAAGCCTGCCTGGGTCACGGCATACCAGGCCGTGCTGTCGGCATCATTGACCAGGCGCAGGCGCTGGGCGGCGGCGCTGAACCTGGCATCGAGCACCACGCCTTCCGGCTTGCCGATCGGCGTGACCGTGCCGTCCTTTGCCACCGAACCGATCGAGAGCTTGTCGATACCGGTGGCGCCTTCCTTCGCCCACGCATCAAGCGCAAGAATGATCATGCCCGACGACAGCGTGTTGTAGTGGCCCTGGCCCAGCGGGCGAACCAGCGTATCAACCAGCGATGGCGGCAAGTCTTTCGCCTGCTCAGGGAAATGCTTTGCCAGCAGGTAAAGCACCGTGGCGTCGCGGATCGGCGCGTCGTAGTACGCCTCGTAGCTGTAAGGCTCGTTGGTTGCTTTGCGCAGCAGCAGTTTGCGCGGCCCGGCGATCAGGTCGTTCGCGACCCGGTCCTGGTGTAGCAGGCGATACGAAGCCGCCACCCATGCCGCCGCGAGGTCATCCTTCCACGTGGTGGCGTAGGCCTCCTGCAGGCGGCGCTGCACGGAAGCGAGATCGTTGGTGGTGACCACGCCCTGCCGGGTCAGCAGGTAGATGGCGTACGCGCGCTGGCGCATCTCGGCCAGGCTATCGCCGCTATCGTCCGCCGCAACCTGACGCAATGCCTTGTCCGCGGCATCAAGCATGTCGCGCGGTACGGCCACGCCACGGTCGCTCGCCTCGATCAGGTAATGCACGGCGTAATCGGTGGCGAACACGTGCGTATCCGGTGTCGCGGTCCACAGGCCGAAACCGCCCTGTCCGTTCTGCCGCGCACGCAGCGTATCGAACAACGCCGCCACAGGATCTGTTGGCGGTGCGGCGCCATCGAACATCTGCGCGGGTTTGATATCGCCGAACTCGGGGCGCTTGCCCAGGATGAGTGCCGGCATGGCGGCGCTGATCACCTGTTCGGTACAGGCATGCGGGAAGTCGACCAGATAGGCGGCGAGGCCACGCGCCAGCACCACCGGCACGGTGGAGAACGCAGCGTCGCGGCGCGCATACGCATCGAACATATCGCGCAGACCGGAGACATCGGCGCGTGCGTGCGCATCGACGTGGCCGAACGCGAGTTCGGTACGCATGGCCGATGCCGGCCGCACCGACACGTCCACGCCCTGGCGGGCTGATTTGCCATTGGCACCGGCGCTGAAGGCCAGGTGGCCCGAGCCGAGCTTGTCCGTGGCGCGCACGCGGAAGATTGCCGCGCCCTCGCGCATCTCGCCCAGTTGCAGCGTTTGGGTGGCGTTACCCACCACCTGCAGCTGCGGGCCTACCTTCAGCTCGACCGACACCGGGATGGTCTTACCGCCCAGGCCGGTGAGGTTGTTGGCCACACCCACACTCACCTCGGCCTCGTCGCCCGGCGCCAGCGTGGTCGGTACGTTCGGCGAGAGCACGAAATCGCCACGCACCGTCGTCGCGCCTTCAAAGGTGCCAATACGTTCTGGCGACACGGCCACGGCCATCACGCGCAGCTTGCCGTTGAAGTAATCCGGCACCTTCCACGTGAGGTCGCGGCTACCGTCCACATCCACGATGCCGGACCAGAACGCCACCGGCTTATCCTGCTTGCGGCGGAACGGGTTGAGCTGGCGGCCGATCGCACCCTCGGCATCACCGCCTGGCGCGGCCAGGGCCGTCAGCTTGGTGAAATCGGGGATGATCAGGTCGAGGATCTGCGTGGTGCTGACTTCCAGCATGCGCTTGCGGAAGAAGTACTGCAGCGGGTCGCCCAGTTTGTAGCGCGCCACCTGCAGGATGCCCTCGTCCACGGCGAATACCACGGCCCGCGTCGGCGTGCCTGACGTGACGTGGAAGGTCAGCGTATCGCCGGGCTTGACCAGGTCCGGTGTTTCCACGCGCAGGCCTTCTTTGCGCGCATCCATGTTCACCGAGAACGGCACCACGCCGAACGACAACGGGCTCATGAAGATCTCGTCGGAAGACGGATCACGCACGTACTGCACGTTGATATAGCCGTTGCCCTCGAAGCCGGCCGGCACCGTGATGTGCTGTACCGAACTGGTGGTATCGGCATGGAACCACGCGTGCGCATACACCTTGTCGCGCTCGATGGTGATGAGGCCACTGCCGGCGTACGGCGCGCGGATGGCGATATCCACCGCTTCGCCCGGCGCGTAGTCCTTCTTCGACAGCGCCAGCTGCAGCTCGGCATTGCGTTCCAGTGAACGCGATACATTGCCCTCGCCGGCGACCGACCAGGCCACGCGGTTCACTTCCTTGCCCTCGGCGTTCTTTACCACCAGGGCGAAGTTGCCCGGCTTGTTCGTGGGCAACGCCACATCGAGGCCTGCTGCCGGAATGGTGAGTCCGGTCTCCGACAACGTGGTTTCACGTGCTTTGGATTCGTACTTGTAAACGCCTGAATCCTGCTTGGTCAGCACCGAGACGTAGCGGGTCTCGACAATAGCCTGCTTGAGGCCCGCCAGGTCCATGCGCTTGGCCTCGGGGTTGATCGCCACGAGGTTCACGTTGCGCACGGCGTCACGTGCGACGTAATCCAGGTTATCGGGCGCCTTGTAGCCCACCAGCCAGTCATTGGACGAGACCATGCCCTGCGTGGCAGCGGCGACGCTGCGGCCGCCTTCGGCCTCGTATGCCTTGGCCAGGAAATACAGCTGGTAAGTGGCATCGGCGTAACGCGAAAGGTCGAGCGGGAACTCCGCGTGGCCCTTATCGTCACTCTTTTGGTCCGCCAGCTTTTCCTCGAAGCCATCCTTCGCGCGGCGGATGTCGTAGAAGTGGTAATCCTTGAAACTGGGGAACGACGGGAAGGCCGGGCGGAGGGTCAAGGACCCTTCCACCCGACGCCCCGCAGCGGGGGTACCGAACAGGTTCTGCACGTCGACCAGTGCCTTCAGCTGCGCCGGCTTCACCCAGCCTTCGGGCACCGCGGCGGAGAGCTTCGCCGATACCTTCATGCGATCGGGTTGAAACTCCTTCACCTGCACGGTGGTGTCGCCGATCTGCGAGTACGGCTTGCCGTCCTTCGCGATGTACAGGTTCACGGTCCAGTTGCCGGTCGGCGAGGTTTCGGCCGTGGTGTAGTCCAGCTCGGCAAAGCCGGCCTGGTCCATGGTGACCGGTTGCTGGCGAACCGTGGTGCCGCGTGGGTCCACGATCTGGGCGACCAGCGGAATGCCGGCAACGCTGCGTGTCCACGTGCTCGCCCGCACGATCAGGCCAATGTGGAACTGGTCGCCCGGCCGGTAGATGCCGCGATCGGAGAACAGGTAACCGGAGAGCTGGCCCGCGCTCATCGGGCTCACGTCGCCACCGATATCGAAGCGCGAGAAGTCGAGCTGACGGTCACGCGCGCTGATCGGCAGGAACGAGAGGTCCTCGCCCTGGCGCACCACCACCATCGCGGGCTCCTTCTCCTGGATGAAGCCCGCCAGGCCGGCGAAGTGCGCGTGACCATCGGCGCCCGTGGCCTGGGTGAGCAAGGTGGTGCCGTTCTTGGCGATGATCGAGACCGAGGCGCCCGCAGCGGGCTGGCCGCTGCGGATCGACTGCACGTAGATATCGCGGCTACCATCGGCCGCGCGCTTGGCAATCACACCAAGATCGGTGATCACGACCAGGCGATGGTCGCTGGGCCACTCGTAGGAGGTGTAGCCCCCTTCGCGGTCGAAGCGCTCACCAGCCGCGGCCGCATCGGCATCCGGATCGCCGCCGGCTTCGCGGCCGGCCGCTTCGCGTGCGGCCTGCATGGCCTTCTCACGCATCTCCTTCTCACGCGCCGGGTCGAAACCCTGCAGCTTCAGCAGGAACACGCCGCGCTTGCCGCTGGCGAGGTACTGGCCGACGTCGAACCCTTCGTAGTGCGCCTTGCCAGGGCCTTCGTCGGCGATAGGCACCTTCTTCACAAAGCGCTCGGTGATGTTGTCTTCGCTGATGCCATAAAGGTAAGGCTTGGCGAACGTGCCGCCCGACATGGTCACCAGGTGCTGCAGCTGATCCGGCAGCACGCGACCCACTTCGACCCGTAAACCCGGCATATTGCGCGAGACAATGGATACACGGTGGTCGCCCGAGAGCGACAGCAGGGCACCGTCGGACATGAAGCGGAGCAGTCGCGGGTAATCCGGAACCGGCAGGATCTCGGCGTACGACTTCGGCATCACGTAGCCGCCGAACGAGGTCATGCCTTTCTCGACACGCACGTACAGGCGGTCGCCGGGCTGGGCATGGAAACGGAAGCTCTGTGTCTCCGACCAGTCATTCTCCGTGGGCACCACGTCGGCCTTCACCGAGGTCCAGCTGCGCAGGTCGGCGTCACGGACATCGCTCGCGCCGTAGGCCTTCGCGTCCTTCGGGATAACCCACGCGCGCACGTGCTTGGCCAACTCGGTATCGCTTACTGCGCTGGCAAACGCCATGGTCACGACCTGCTCCGGCTCGAAACGGTCGTTATCCACCAGCGTGGCCTGCATCTCGTTGATCTTCAGGCTGTACAGGCCCGGCACGCGAACGCTGGTTTCCAGCGCCTTTTCGGTGCCGTCGCCGCCGCGGCTGCTACGCACGCCATCGGCCACGTTCATGCCTACCGCGCCATCATCGCGTGGCAGCTGGAGCGGCATGGAATGCACGAACGCATTGAGGTGGTGCTCGTCATACGTCACGCTGAACTTCAGGTCGCTGCCGTGCTTCTGGTCGTGTTCGCGCAGATCCAGGGCAATGCGTTTTTCGAGTTCGGCGGCGTCCACCGGGTAGTTAAAGGCGAGCTGGATAATCGTCTTGCGTCGGGTCGGATCCTGCGGATCCTGGTAGAACTCGCCGTTGGTGACGCGCGCGGTAAAGGGCACGGTATTGAACGTGGCTTCGTCATCGGCAAGCAGCGCCTGCGGCGCGAAGACCTTTGCTTTGTCGAAGCGCACCTCGAACTTGCGGCCGACCGGCCAGTCGGTGGCCGGCGTGAACACCAGCGTGCGGTCGTCCTGCCACTTCCACTGGCCGCCCTGGCGTGGTTCCAGCGCAATGCCATCGGTCACCGGCTTGCCGAGCGATTCGATGCGTGCCGCGGAGCCGGAAAAGCGAATTTCCAGCGAATGAATGTCTGGCCGTGCATCGCTGTAGTCGGTCACCGCCGGCGCGACTACCTCGAAGGTAATGCGGTTCGGCTCCGCCGCCTTGGGCCGATTGACCCACCAGTGCCAGCCGAACCACCCCGCCGCCGCCAGCAGCAGGACACCGGCGATCGTGCCGGTGAACTTCAGCGGGTGCTGGCGGGCGGCCTTGCCGGTGGCGGGTACCCATGCCGGGGCCGACCAGGCCACATTGCCAAAGATAGGCCGCAGCAGGAAGGCGAGCAGCCAGCCCAGGCCGCGCAGCAGGCGCACCGGGAGCATTGCGAGGAAGCGCAGGAGATCCATGTTCCGTTCCAATCCTTTCACGTAGGGCGGTTGGCCGCCGAGGGGGCCCGGGGTACACGCCGCCGCAGCCGCGCCATGCGCAGCGATGCCTTGAGCGGTTGTCCCCGGACATAGCCTGCGCGTTACCCCTGTCACGCTGGCGGCAGGATTCTGACATATCGACGGCCCGGTTCGGGCCGTCCGCAGGCAACGCCTCAATGCAATACGGCAATTCTGAAAACGCTTACGTATCTGTCCCTGCGTGACCGGCCTCACGCCACGGCAGGGCGCCATGCACGCGGCGTGATAAACGCGTTATGGTGGGCTCACTTCGGCGCCTCGTCGGCGAAGGGTCCCGGCGCGATGGATCGCGCGGACCACCATGGATGTCCCGCGCCGAGGGATCAGGAGGCGACGCGCGGACCGCGACGGTGAATATCGATGAGCGAGTACGCCACCAGCCCGTTCCAGCGGGCCATCGCCACCTCGGATCGCGAGTTCCGGGAGCTGGCCGATTTCGCGCCAGTCATGATCTGGCGTTCCGGCGTAGACAAGCTCTGCGACTGGTTCAACAAGCCCTGGCTGGATTACACCGGGCGCACCATGGAAGAGGAAGTAGGCAACGGCTGGGCCGAGTGCGTGCACCCCGAAGACATGGAAGCCTGCCTGGCCGTCTATACCGGCGCGTTCGATGCCCGTGAGCCGTTTTCCATGGAGTACCGCCTGCGCCGACGCGATGGTGAGTACTGCTGGATGCTCGATAACGGGTCGCCGTTCTACCGGGATGGCCACTTCGCTGGCTACTGGGGCAGTTGTGTTGACGTGACGGCCCACCGCGATGCCCAGCGTGCCCAGCGCATCCTCATCAATGAACTCAACCACCGGGTGAAGAACACCCTGGCCGTCGTCCAGGCCATTGCCATCCAGAGCTTTCGCGGGGAGCGCCCCGTGGAGCAATCGCTGGGCCTGTTCGAAAGCCGCCTTCGCGCCCTGGCCGGGGCCCACGATCTGCTCGTGTCACGCGCCTGGGAGGAGGTGGCCCTGCGCGGCATCATCGAGGCCACGGTTGCACCCCACGACCCGGACGGTACGCGCGTGCGGATGGACGGCCCGGCCCTGATGCTGCGCCCCGAGCCGGCGGTATCGGTCGCCATGGCCCTGCATGAGCTCCTGACCAACGCCATCAAGTACGGCGCCTTGTCAGTACCGGGCGGGACCGTGGCGCTGCACTGGGGTTACGTGCCCGAACGCCACACGGTGCGCCTGGAGTGGCAGGAGGCGGGGGGCCCCGCCGTGGAGCAGCCCGTCCAGCGCGGGTTCGGCACACGTTTCATCGAGCGGGTGCTCGCCACCCAGGCTGGGGGCAGCGCGGAGGTGACCTTCGCCCCCGAGGGCGTCCACTGCGTGTTCGAGGCCGAGGCACGGACCGGGTCAACCCTGGCCTGGCGCAAGGCCGGTGTGACCGGCCCGCCTGATCGGTTCGCCGACGCCTGAGCCTTCGTCGCTCATGCTTTGAGAATCCTCTGCTGCATGCTGTCGGGTGGGTGAGCTAAAACCCTGGCTGGCGGCGCGAAAAAATTTTCCGCTGCCATGTCGATCGGCCCGGATGCCGTTCGACGTACCCATGAAGGCCAGGAACGGTTCTGGCCAATGGCAAGGAGAAGGCAGATGCGATTCATCGTCATGGTTCGCGCGACCCAGGAATCCGAGGCGGGCATCATGCCCAGCGAAGCGTTGATTACCGCCATGGGCAACTTCAACGAGGAACTCGTGCGGGCCGGCGTCCTGCTGGCCGGCGAAGGCCTGCGCCCCAGCAAGGATGGCGCGCGTATCCGCTTCAGCGGTGACCGCCGTGAGGTCATCGATGGCCCGTTCACCGAGACCCGCGAGCTCATCGCCGGCTTCTGGCTTATCCAGGTGCGCTCGCTGGATGAGGCGCTCGAGTGGATGAAGCGCTGCCCCAACCCCTTCGAAAACGGAACCTCCGAAATCGAGATCCGCCGGATCTTCGAGGCTGAGGATTTCGGTGCCGAGTTCACCCCCGAGGCCCGCGCGCAGGAAGAACGCATGCGCGCCGAGATCGCCGCCCGTCAGTAACCCCACCCAGCACTCAAGGATCACGCCATGAACATCACTCCGTACCTTCATTTCAAGGACAACTGCGAGGAAGCCTTTGCGTTCTACGAGAAGGCCCTGGGCGGGCAAATCATCATGACGAGCCGCTTCAAGGATATGCCGCCACCGCCGGAGGGCGCGGCAAACAACGAGGGCTGTGGTCCTTCGCCCGAGGAGATCAAGGCCATGGGCGAGAAGATCATGCATATCCGCCTGCAGGTCGGCGATGCCATCCTCATGGGTTCCGATACACCGCCAGTGTTCAAGCACAGCGGCAAGGTCGAGGGCTGCACCATCGCGCTCGGTTTCGATACCCCGGCTGAGGCCGAAAAAGTCTTTGCGGCGCTTTCCGAGAAGGGCACGGTCACCATGCCGATTGGCGAGACCTTCTGGGCTGAGCGTTTCGGCATGCTCGACGACGCCTTCGGCGTATCGTGGATGGTGAACGGTGGCGAGAAGAAAGGCCCGTAAGGAGGGTTGCCCATGCGATTCCTGATCGTCCGCAAGGCCGATGCCGAGACCGAGGCCGGCGCACCTGTCACGCAGCCCCTGCTCGACGCGATGGCCGAGTATTGTGATGTGCTGGCCTCCGAAGGCCGGTTCCTGGCCGGTGAAGGGCTCAAGCCCAGCCGCGAAGGCGTTCGCGTCAGCTTTCGCGATGGCCGCACGCCGGTCGTGGTGGATGGCCCCTTCGCCGAGGCGAAGGAGCTCGTCGCCGGCTTCAGCATCATCGAGGCCGATTCCATGGAAGCGGCCGTGGACTGGGTGAAGGGCTGGCCGGCCGAGGATGCCAACGGCAACGCGGAGATCGAGATCCGCCCCGTGGGCTGCCCCGGTGGCCTCAGCAACTTCGGCGATCCAGCCGAAGATGACTCGGACCGGCCGCGCTACATGGTGATGCTCAAGGCGAACGAGCGTAGCGAAACCGACTGGAATCCGGGCCCGGAGATCCTCGGAAAGATGGCCGAGGCCAACCGCGCCGGCTACGAGGCGGGCTACCTCATCGCCGGGAATGGGCTTTCCTCCAGCCGGCACGCCAGGCGCGTGCGCTTCAGCAAGGGCCAGCCCCAGGTGTTCGACGGCCCATTCGCCGAGATCAAGGAGATGGTCGCGGGGTTCTGGGTGCTGCGCGTCGATAGCCTGGATGATGTCATCGCGTGGGCCCGCTCCTACCCGTTCCCCGACGGCGATGACGCACGGCTCGAGATCCGCCCGCTGTACACGATGAAGGAGCTGCTCGCGCCACTGGCGTAATGCGGCAGCGCGGCTTGCCTGCCATGGCGGCGGATGGTGTCATCCGTCGCCATGACCGACCCAACCCATCGCGCCATCGATGCGATCTGGAAGATCGAATCGCCCCGGCTCATCGCCACCATCGCCCGCATGGTGCGCGATCTCGACCTTGCCGAGGAGCTGGCCCAGGATGCGCTGGTGTCGGCCCTTGAGCAGTGGCCACGCGATGGCGTGCCACGCAACCCGGGTGCCTGGCTGACCCAGGCCGCCAAGCATCGCGCGGTGGACCGTATCCGCCGCGAGCGCATGGCTGGCCGCAAGCTCGAGGCGCTGGGCCAGGACATGGAAGGCCTGCTGGAATCGCACGACAATGCACTGATCGATGCGCTCGACGACGATATCGGCGATGACATGCTGCGGTTGATCTTCACCGCCTGTCATCCGGCGCTGTCGGTGGAAGCGCAGGTGGCATTGACGCTGCGCCTTTTGGGCGGCCTGGCGACTGATGAAATCGCGCGCGCCTTCCTCGTCCCCGAAGCCACCGTGGCGCAGCGCATCGTGCGCGCCAAGCGAACGCTGGCGGGCGAAGCCGTGGTTTACGAAGTACCACGCGGCGGCGAACTCAAGGACCGCCTCGTCGCCGTGCTGCGTGTCGTGTATCTCATCTTCAACGAGGGGTATGCCGCGACGGCGGGCGAGGACTGGATGCGTCCGGGCCTATGCGACGAGGCACTGCGCCTTGGCCGTATTCTCGCAGAGCTGATGCCCCGCGAGGCCGAAGTGCATGGCCTGGTCGCCTTGATGGAAATCCAGGCCTCCCGATCGGGCGCACGCACGCGGGCGAACGGCGAACCCATCCTGCTGATGGAGCAGGATCGTGCCCGCTGGGATCGCCTGCTGATCCATCGTGGCCTGGCCGCGCTGGATCGCGCAGAAAAGCTCGGCGGCGCGCGCGGCCCCTACGCCCTGCAAGCTGCGATCGCCGCGTGCCATGCCCGTGCGCCACGCGGCGAGGACACCGACTGGCAGCGCATCGCCAGCCTCTACGCGGAGCTCGTCGACGTCATGCCGTCACCGGTGGTCGAACTCAACCGCGCCGTGGCCGTATCCATGGCCGATGGCCCCGCGCCCGCGCTCGCTATCGTCGATGCGTTGAGCGACGAGCCATCCCTGAAGGATTACCACCTCCTGCCCAGCGTACGCGGCGACCTGCTATTCCGCCTCGGCCGGTTCAGCGCCGCCCGCGAAGCCTTCCTGCAGGCGGCCAGCATGACCCGCAACGAGCGTGAGCGGCGCCTCCTCGAGTCCCGGGCGGGGGCCTGCGCACGGGAATAGCTCTCGGTACGGTGAGATTCGAAGATGATTTCTTTTTTTGAACTAGTGCGTGATATCGATATTGACGTTGGTGCCGTCGGGGACATCCTGCAGCTGCTGCAGGACTGAACCGGTCAGTTCGAAATGTTCGCGTGCCGGTACCGGGTTGAAGTTTTCCACGGTGTATTCGCCTTCGGCGAACACGGGTAGCGTCACGTAGGTATAGCACTCGCCTTCGGCGCACACCTTGCCTGCTTCGATCAGTGCTTCGATCAGCGGCGGGAGCAGCCATTCATCGGCGATCTCTTCGCGCAGCAGCTGGTTGAATGCCTCGACGTTATCCGCCACGCGCTCCACTTCCGACGTACCGGTATTGAGCCAGTACACGCCACCTTCGTCCGCCTCATAGAACATATCGCCCAGCGCGGTGAACAGCAGCGGGGTGAACGCGTCGCCAATGCACCAGCTCCACGACGTGGCGAGGGCATCGATGGCGTCTTTATCAGGTGTGCAGGTGAGTTCTTTCCAAGAGAGGGGCATGGTGGGGTGGCCTGGGGAGGGGTAGGCGGATTGTAACGCCTACCGGTCCGCGTCGACGGCCCGGGTCACGGCCCGCACGAAATCGCCGCGCGCCCTGGCCTGGGTATCGTCGGTGGCGACAGGCCATGCCGCCAGTTGCACGACCACCAGGTGCCGTGCCGGGTCCACATGCAACAACTGGCCGAAGATGCCGATACCCGCAAACGCGCCGCTATCCCAGGTCCACCACTGATAGCCATAGCCACGGCCCGATACGCCGATATCCGCATGTTTTTTCGTCGCATCCGCCAGCCAGCCATCGGCCAGCACCGCACGCGCACCGGCCATGCCGCCATCGAGCAGGAACTGGCCCAGGCGGGCGTAATCGCCCAGCGTCGCGGAGACGCCCGAGCCGCCGGCCTCGGTCCCGTCAACATCATCCTTCAGCCACAGCGCATCGCTCGCCATGCCGTAAGGCTTCCAGACTTTCTCCGATAGATACGCCGCGAGCGTCTTGTGCGTGGCGCGGTTCACCAGGATGCCGATGAGATCAGTTTCGCCGGTCTTGTAAACCCAGCGCTCACCCGGTGCGAATTCGCGAGGCAGCGGTGCCATGTAGGTGACGAGCAGCGGCTCGCCCGGCACTCGCCTTCCTTCATACATCTGTGCCACATCCGAATGCGGGTCGCTGTAGTCCTCATTCCAGCGGACACCCGAGGTCATCGTGAGCAGCTGCCGCACCGTCACATCGCGATATGCGCCCGCCGCCAGCTCAGGGATATAGCGCACGACCTTGTCATCGAGCGACTGGATGCTGCCATCGCGCAATGCAGCGCCGACCAGCGTGGAGGTGAACGACTTGGCGACCGAGAACGAGGTCCACCGCGTCTTCGCGCCTGCGCCGAGCCCATATCGCTCCAGCCGCACTTTGCCGTCCTGCAGCACCATGATGCCCGCGACATGATGAGCGGCCATGTAAGCATCGAGCGTGGTGCCATCGTCCAGTACGGGCGCGATGGGCTTGCCCGGCGGCAAGGAATGCGCGACGCCATGCTTCACCACATTGCTGGCGTACTGCATTTCCATCGCGCGGAAGTTCGCCTCGCGCTGTGCCTGGTTCCAGAACAGCACATCGGTGCGGCGGGCATGCTGCGCCGTGCAGCCGGTGACCAGCACCAGGCAGGCCGTGATGAGAAAACGTTTCATGCCATTTTCCGGGCGCGTCGGCGAACTTCAAAACTGCCAAGCGCGATGGAGGCCAGGATAAACGGGCCGAAGCCGTAGATAACCCGGTAGGCCAGTAGCGCGGCGAGCACCTGCGCGCGCTGTTCCTGGGGGAACGCCGCGAGGGTCAGCGCTTCAAAGGCGCCGATACCGCCCGGCGTGTTGCTGATGATGCCTGCGAGCACGGCACCCACGTAGATTGGCGCGAAATTGAGGAAGCTGCCGGCAATCTCCGGCGGTAGCAGCAGGTACATGGTCAGGATGGCGCCGACCATCTCGATGATGCCGAACACGATCTGCGCGGCGGCCGAGCGCGCAGACGGGACCGGCGTGGAGAATTTCCACACCTTCAGTTCATCGTGCTTGCCGGCCAGCCAGTGCAGGAGCAGCACGAACGCGACGACCAGGCCCATGCCCAGCCAGCGACCCCATTCGTTCGCGATGGAGGGCTCCAGCACGAGCGCGATGCATGTGACCGCCGCAAACCCCATCCCGACTGCGAACCCCACGAGGCCGACCACGCGCGCCACATCAGCCGCACGCACTCCCTGCGTGGACAACATGCGGTAACGCAACGCCGTGCCGGTGATAGCGTGGAAACCCAGCGCGTTGCAGATGGCATGGGTGGTGGCACCGGAGAAGATCTTCATCTTCATCGATACCTTGCCCGGCACCACGGTTTCGACGGCGAACACGTCGTAGGCCGTGAGGCAGGCCCAACTGGTCAGTGCCGCGCCAATCGAACCGATCACATGCCAGTGGGGAATGCGGGTGAGCGCATCGCGCACGTCATGCCAGGCCATCTTCGCGATATAGCGGTGCAGCAGGAACGCTGCCGCACCCACGATGGCCAGCGTGATGCCGTACTTCAGGGCGCGGGTGGCGATGACCTTGCCCCGACTGGTCTGGCTTGGCTCTCTCAACGTCAGGTCCGCACGAACACAATGGGGGCCGATGATAGCCGAGCCGCTTCGCGGCAGGTGTTCATGCCACGACGTGGCCGTCGCGAATTTCGATCGTATGCCCCTGAAGGGCCTCGACATCCGCCGGATCGTGGGTGATGACCAGCAACTGGAGGTCGAGCCGTTGTTGCAAGGCGAGCAGCTCTGCCCGCATGCGCCCCCGCAACGCCGGATCCAGCGCGGCGAACGGCTCATCGAGCAGCACCAGCCGCGGTTCGGCCACCAGGGCCCGGGCCAGGGCCACACGTTGCCGCTGGCCGCCGGAGATCCGCGCGGGGTAGCTGCCGGCCACGGCGCCGAGCTCGAACAGGTCGAGCAGGCGCGCCACGCGCGCATCGCGCGCACGCCTGGCGGGATTGAACCAGCCACGATTTAGTGAGAACGCGATGTTCTGCGCCACGGTCAGGTGCGGGAAAAGGGCATAATCCTGGAAAACGTAGGCCACGCCGCGCTCCCGCGGCGGCAGCGCGACGCCCGCTGCGGCGTCGTAAAGGGTGTGCCCATCCACCCGCACGTGGCCGGCGTCCGGCAGCAGCAGGCCCGCCACGGCGCGCAGCGTCAGGCTCTTGCCGGCGCCCGAGGGGCCGAACATCACGATGCGCCTGGCGTCCGACGCGAAGGCAATATCGAGGTCGAAATGGCGATCGTCGTCACGCAGTGCCTTGCGGATCGAGATATCGACGCTCACGGGCGGCTCCTGCGCAGGTGATCGGGCGCCAGCCAGCCAGCGAGGAGCAACGCGATGACACAGGTGACCGATACGACTGCCACCATGATTGCCGCTCCGTGATCATCACCGGCCTGGACCGCGGCATAGATCGCCACGGAGAGCGTCTGCGTTCGGCCCGGCAGGTTGCCCGCGATCATCAAGGTGGCGCCGAACTCACCCATGGCGCGCGCGAACGCCAGCAGTGCGCCAGCACTAATGCCGCGGGCGGCGAGCGGCAGCGAGACGCGGAAGAACACGGCCGCTTCGCGCAAGCCCAGTACGCGGGCGGCATGTTCCAGTTGGGGATCCACGGCCTCGAACGCGGCGCGCGCGGCCTTTTGCACCAGGGGAAACGCCACCAGCGTCGACGCGATGACCGCGCCTTGCCAGGTGAATACCAGTTCGATGCCCAGGCGATCCAGCCATGCACCGAACACCCCGCGGCGGCCCAACAACACCAGCAGGTAGTAACCGAGCACGGTCGGCGGCAACACCAGCGGCAGGGTCAGCACCGCATCGACCACTTCGCGTGCATGCGATCGCCAGCGCGAAAGGCCGAATGCCACCGCCACGCCCAACACAAGGTTGATGGCGGTCGCCCACAGGGCGACCTTCAAGGTGAGCAACAGCGGAACCCAGAGCGAATCCACGCGCGGCTTACGGTGCCTCGAAGCCGAAGCCGGCCAGGATGCTGCGCCCCTCGGCCGACTGCACGAAGGCTTCAAACGCGGCGGCATCCGCGGGCTGCTTCGAGCCCGCCACCACGGCGATCGGGTAAGTGATCGGCTTGGGCGTGGGTACGGTGGCGGCGACCTTCACCTTGTCCTTCATGATGGCGGCATCCGTGGCGAACACGAAACCGGCGTCCACCTCACCCCGCGCCACGTAGTCCAGGCTCTGGCGTACGTTCTGCGCCAGCACGCCCTTGGCCGATACCGCATCCCATAGGCCCTGCTGCTCGAGCGCCGCCTTGGTGTAACGGCCCACCGGCACCGACGCGGGGTCGCCGTAAGCCACGCGCTTCACGCCATCGGCTTTCAGGTCAGCCGGCCCACGGATTGTCGCTTTGCTGTCATGCGGCACCACCAGCACCAACCGGTTGGACGCGAAATCCATGCGGGTGGCGGGGTCGATGGCCTTGGCGGCCGCCGCCTTGTCCATGGCCGCCTGGTCGGCGGAGGCGAACACATCCGCTGGTGCGCCACTGGTGATCTGGCGCAGCAGGACATCCGAGGCGGCGAAATTCAGGATCACGTGAGTATCCGGGTGTTTCGCCTCATAGGCCTTGCCCACCGCCTGGAAGGCATCGGTAAGGCTGGAAGCGGCTGATACCACCAGATCGGCAGCGGATACGGTGGAAACACCGGTCAGTAACAGCAGCGCGACAAGCGGACGAAGGCGCATCGTGGGTGTTTCCGGCAGTGGGGTCGTGAAGGACTATACGCGTGGGCGTATGGCACGGAAACCGCGGGCTCGAACGGACAAGGATCTCCAAGCCAGCCCCTCGCGCGGGTGGCAGCGTGGCCGGATCGAACGAGGGTTGTGGCCCACATGAAAGTCGCCTTACGCATCATTGGTGCCCTGCTGGTCATCGGCACCCTCGTCGTGCTGCTTTTCGCGTGGCTGGATCGCACCGAAACGACCACGGATGCCTATGTGACCGGGCGCATCCATCCGGTGGCGCCACGTGTCACGGGCACGGTCACCGCCCTGTACGTGGATGACAACCAGCACGTGAAGGCCGGTGATGTCCTGTTGCAGCTGGATACCCGCGACTTTGACGTGCGGGTGGAGCAGGCACGCGCGGATATCAACCGCGCAAAGGGCCAGGTGGCCAGCGCCCAGGCACAGATTGCCCAGGCGCAAGCGGCCATCGTGGCGGCGGATGCCAGTGTGCGGAAGACCGGCTTCGACCTGACCCGCGCCAGTGAACTGGTGAACGAGACGCCGCGAGGCATTTCGAAGCAGGAATACGATGCGGCGCGCGCCGCCTCCGATTCGGCGAAAGCCAACAAGACCAGCGCCGATGCCGCGAAGGTGGCCGCGGAGGCCGCGCTTGAATCGGCCAAGGCCCAGGTCGCCACCGGCGAGGCATCGCTGCACGATGCACAGCTGGCTTACGGCTATACCAAGGTTCTGGCGCCTGTGAACGGCTATGTCGGCCGACGCACGGTGGAAGTGGGTGCCCGGGTGGCCGCTGGCCAGACGTTATTGTCGATCGTGTCGGACCAGGTGTGGGTCGTCGCCAACTACAAGGAAACCCAGTTGCATGGGATGAAGCGCGGCACGGAGGCCCGCATGACGGTGGATGCGTTGCCTGGGCTCACCTTCATCGGCCACATCGATAGCATCGCGCCCGCATCGGGGTCACAGTTCGCGCTGCTGCCGCCGGATAACGCTACCGGCAACTTCACCAAGGTCGTTCAGCGCGTCCCTGTGAAGATCCTCTTCAGCGATGACGACCTGCGCCGCTATCGCGAACGCCTGCCGCCGGGCCTTTCGACCATCGTGAAGATCCGCGCGGGGGATGCGAAGTGAAACGGGCGTACGCCGTGCTCGTGCTGTGCGCCAGCGCGCTCGGCGGGTGCGTGCTCGGGCCGGATTACCAACGCCCCGAACGGCAGGCGCCCGCCGCATGGCAACACCCCGCCAGCACGCAGGGCGAACTACCCGATCGCTGGTGGGCGTTGTTCGGCGACGATGAGCTTAATCAGCACATTGACGCCACGCTGGCGGCCAACCAGGATCTGGCCGGCGCGCTGGCGCGCTATGACCAGACCCGTGCATTGCTGGGCGTGGCGCGCGCGGATGAGTTCCCCCAGGTGGCGCTGGACCCCCTGTACCTGCGCGGCCGCACCTCTGGCACCGTATCGAACGCCCTTCCCGCCCTGGAAACGACGCTCTACCGCGTGCCGGTGGATGTGTCGTATGAAGTGGACCTTTGGGGTCGTGTGCGCCGGAGTGTGGAAGCGGCGCAGGCCGATGTGGAAACCAACGCCGATACCATCGCCGCGCTGCGCCTCAGTCTGTCCGCCACCACGGCATCCACGTATTTCTCCCTACGCAGCGCCGATCGCGATATCGACGTGCTCGGCCGCACTGTGAGCCTGCGTGAGGATGCGCTGAAACTCGCTGACCGCCGTGCCCATGCCGGTGTGGTGGGCGATCTGGATGTACTGCGCGCGCGGGCCGATCTCACCCAGACCCGCGCTGACCTGGCCGATGCACACCGCCGCCGCGACAACCTGGAGCACGCGCTGGCGGTGCTCGAGGCGCGCGACGCCCCCGATTTCCACATCGCACCCCGCTCATGGACACCCACGGTACCCGTCGTTCCCGCAGGGCTGCCTTCCACGCTGCTCACCCGGCGGCCCGATGTCGCCAGCGATGAACGCGCGCTGGCGGCGGCCAGCGCGCGTATCGGCGTAGCCCGCACGGCATTTTTCCCGTCCGTGCAGCTCACGGCCTCCGCCGGCCTGTCGAGCAACGGCCTGGGCGACCTCACGGCACGCGATAGCCGCCTGTGGGGCATCGGCCCATCGATCCACCTGCCGATCTTCGAGGGCGGCCGCAACCAGGCCCGGCTCGAAGCGGCGCAGGCTGCGTATCGCGGCGCTTATGCGCGTTGGCGCCAGGATGGCATCGAAGCGTTCCGCGAAGTGCAGGATGCGCTCAGCGATGGCGCATGGCTGCAGGAACAGGGCGCCGCGCTCAGCGCCACCGTGGATGCGGCGACGGCCGCGGCCAAGGTATCGCGCTCGCGCTACGATCGCGGGCTTGCGGGTTATTTCGAGGTCGTGGATTCCGAACGGCAGGCGCTCGCCAGCCAGCGCGCCACGATCCAGAACGATCAGCAACGGTTGCTTACCGCGATCTCGCTGGTTAAAGCACTAGGCGGCGGCTGGAAGGAAGGGGATCCGGTGCCACGGCAACCCGAGGCCAGCGCTGCGGTTAACCCATGAACGCCGTTGTCGCGCCCACCGCGCAGGCGCCCGCGACCGCGCCTTTGCCGTGGCTCGGGATCGTGGCGGTTCTTATCGGCGCGATCGCCACGACGCTTACCTCGCGCCTGACGTCGATCGGCCTGTCCGATGTGCGCGGCGCGGTGAGCGCCGGATTCGATGAGGGCGCGTGGATCCCTACCGCGTTCGCCGCATCGCAGATGTTCATCGGGCCATTGGCGATCTTCCTGGGCCGGGCGTTCAGCCCGCGCCGCGTACTGCTTGTGGGTTGCGTCGCGTACGGGGTCGCCGAATTCCTGATTCCGTTTGCGCCGGATCTGCGCAGCCTGCTCGTGCTGCAATGTGTGGCGGGCCTTGGCTCGGGCACGTTCATACCGCTCACCGCCTCGTTCATCCTGCTGAGCCTGCCCCGCACCTTATGGCCATGGGGTTTGGCCGCGTACGCGATGAACATCATCCTCGGCCTCAACGTCGCCAGCTCGCTGGAAGGCTGGTACGTCGAGCACGTGCAGTGGGCATGGATCTTCTGGCAGAACACGCTGGTCGCCATTCCCATGCTGTTCCTCTACTGGTTTGGCCTGCGCCGCATTCCCATCGATTGGGATTACCTGCGCGGTGGCGATTTCCGCGGCATGGTCACGGGTGCGATCGGCTTCACGCTGATCTACATCGCGCTTGACCAGGGCGACCGGCTGGATTGGTTCTCGTCGACGTTCATCGTGGGCGTGCTCGCCGCAGGCATCATGGCGATAGGCCTGTTCTTCCTGCATGAAACCACGCTGCCCGCGCCCAGCGTCGATTTCGGCCTGCTCATCCGGCGCAACGTGCTGCTATGTATCCTGCTGGTGCTGTGTACGCGCTTTCTGGTCACCTCAAGCAATACGCTGGTCGCCAACTTCCTGATCCAGGTGCGCGGCCTTCGCCCGCTCGAGGTGGGCAACGCATTGCTGTGGGTCGCATTACCCCAGCTCATCATTGCGCCCACCGTCGCGTGGCTGCTCAACCGGATCGATGCGCGGTTCGCCATTGGCGTCGGCTTCTCCATCGCCACGGCAGGCTTCCTCCTGGCCACCGGCATCACCTCCGAGTGGGCCGAAGGCGACTTCAAGGTGGCCTTGCTGCTGCAGGCGGTAGGTGAAACGCTGGAGCTCACCGCGGTCGTGTATTTCTTCGCGCACCATGTGGGGCCCACCGACGGCATCACGTTTGGCGCGATCATCCAGACCGCACGGCTGTTTGGCGGTGAGCTGGGTACGTCCCTGCTTATCTCGTTTACCCGCAAGGCCGAGCAGTACCACTCAAACCTGATTGGCCAGCACGTGCAGGGCGACTCGCCACTCACCGAAGCGCGCATCAACGCCTACGCCACCGCGGTGGGGCAACTTTCGCAGGGCACGGGTACGGCGGAAGCGCGCGGCGCCGGCCTGGTGGCTACCGCCATCCGCGGGCAGGCGTACACCCTCTCGATTCTCGACGGGTTCCTGCTGGCCAGTTGCGTCGGTACGTTCGCCATACTGATCGTGTTGTGCTTGCGCGAGCCGCCCGCGGTTGCCACGCCACCGGCCGTTCCGCCGTTGCCCGATCCGGCGGCTGCCCGGCGCACCTGAGCCCGTGGTCGGCGGGGGGCGACACCGTGTCGCATTCCGTTCACCCCGGTCCATGACATCATCTCTGGACCCGGGTCCGGGGTTGTGAAAAGGGGACGCCACGTGCGTCGTAGAGCGGTCAGACAGCGTGCGTGGGGATGGATGGCGATCATCGCCGTCTGGCTCGCGGCGCTCGCCCCTACGATCTCCCGGGTCGATGCCTGGCGCTTCCCCGAGCTGGGAGCATGGTGTGAACCCGTCGATGCCCACCACCATGGTGATGAGGGCGCACGGGGGCACGACGATGCCGGCGCCGCCTGCGGCTATTGCACGCTGTTCACGCACAGCCCGGGCCTGGCCGGTGCCTTCCACGCCGCCGGGGTACCCCACCTTTCCCTTGCCAGCCCAACGCCTGCTGCGCCGGGCCGCGAGTTCAGCCCGCGGGCCGTATTCCATACCCACCCACGAGGTCCGCCGGTCGCCGCGCACGCCTGATCGCCAACGATCCCGCTGTACGCCACCGACCTACGGACCCTGACGCCATGCCTTTCCTTGCCACCGAGGGACGCGTACTCGCGCGTGCCATCGCCTGCGCCTTGAGCGCCTATACGTTCGCTGCGCACGCCGCCGAGACACCCGACCTGCCACCGCCCACCACCAACCTGCATGAAGTGCGGGTGTCAGCGACCAGCCATGGCACGGCGGTGGATCCCGATATGCCCGCTGCCGTGGAGACGATCACGCCGGCGAAGCTCGAACGGCTGAACATCGTCAACACCGAGGATGCGCTGAAATACCTTCCCGCCTTTGGCATCCGCAAGCGCTTCGTGGGCGATGAGAACGCGACGTTCTCCGTACGTGGTACGAGCAACCAGCAAAGCGCGCGCGGGCTGGTGTACCTCGATGGCCTGTTGCTCTCCAACCTGCTGGGTAACAACTGGGCGAACCCGCCGCGCTGGTCCATGGCCTTCACGGATAACCTCGCCCGCATCGATGTCATCTACGGCGCGTATTCCGCGCTGTACCCCGGCAACAGCATCGGCGCGACGGTGGTCATGACCACGCGCATGCCGGATAAGCTCGAAGTCACCGGTGATGTGCAGGCGTTCACCCAACACGTGCATACCTATGGTGTGGACCGCGACTACGGCGGCAGCAAGCAGACCGCGACGATCGGTGATCGCAGTGGCCGTTTCGCGTTCCTCATCGGTGTATCGCACCTGCAATCGAATGGTCAGCCGCTCGTTTACGCGGTGCAGAATCGCTCCACCACCACAGGTTCGGGGCGCCCTGTGACCGGCGCGATCGGCGATACCGGAACCACGGGCTTGCCCCGCGAAGTGCTCGGCATCAATGCAGAGGGCCAGGAAGCCACGAGCCAGGACGAAGCGCACGCACGCTTTACCTATGACCTGACACCGGGGCTCACGGCCGCCGCCACGCTGGGCTACTGGAAGCAGGATCTGTCGCACCGCACCGATACGTTCCTTCGTGATGCGAACGGCAATCCGGCCTGGTCCGGCCCCGTAAGCATCGATGGCCGCCAGTACACATTGCCCGCCAATTTCTTCGCACCGTCCACGCGGCAGAGCCGAAATTACCTGTATGGGCTGTCCCTGGGCACGCACCGCGATACCGGCTGGAACGTGGAGGGCAACGTCTCGTACTTCGACATGGACCAGAACCGCGATCGCACGGCAAGCGCCGTCACGTACGATGGCCCGGGGCTTCTCACCGCCGGCGACGGCAGCCGCTGGCGCACGCTGGACCTGCGAGCGAGCCATACCCCTGACACCATGGGTGCGAACACGCACACGGTGAGCTTTGGCTACCACTATGACGGCTACCGCCTGGACAATGCGTCGTACGCCCTCGATAACTGGCGTCGTGGCGACGCGGGTGCGCTTACCGCATCCAATGGCGGCAGCACGCAAACCCAGGCGCTCTACGTGCAGGATGCGTGGCAGCTCGATGAACGCTGGCGCCTCACCGCCGGTGCGCGCTATGAGCAATGGCGGGCTTTTAACGGGGCACGCGCCACCGCATCGGCCACCACCGGCTACCCGGAACGGAAGGAAACCCATACCTCCCCGAAGGTATCGCTCGCTTACGCCGCCGGCGATTCGCTGATGCTGCGTTTGTCGGGCGCGCGGGCATACCGCTTCCCCACCGTGAACGAGCTGTTTCAGGGCACCTTCAACGGCATCAGCCTCATCAACAACGATCCCAGCCTGAAGCCGGAGAATGATCTTTCACGCGAGCTTTCCGCCGAGTGGTATCACCCCGACAGCATCACGCGCTTTACCGTGTTCCGCAGCGACACGCGCAACACGCTGTTCAGCCAGACCGATACGACGGTATTCCCGAACGTCACCAGCGTGCAAAACGTCGACCTGGTACGCACGCGTGGCGCGGAAGCGAGCTACGACGGCACCGGTGTTTTCACACCATGGCTCGACCTGACCGCGAACGCGGCCTATACCCAGGCCACCACCGTGCGTAATCACCGCAACCCGGCGTCCGAGGGCAAGCAGTTCTACCGCATACCACGCTGGCGGGCCAACGTGATGGCGACGATGCACGCCAGCGATAACGTGGCACTCACCCTCGCCGGCCGCTATTCCGGCAGGCAGTACAACACGCTGGACCACAGCGACATCGATCCGGATACGTTCGGTGGTGCCAGCGATTTCCTGACCTTCGATGCAAAGGTCGGCTGGACATTAAGCGAGCATGTCGAGCTCAGCGTCGGCGTGGATAACCTGACGAATCGCCGTTATTACGTGTATTACCCGTACCCGTCGCGCACGTGGCTGGCCGAGGCGCGGTTCCGTCTCTGACGGCTCACGCCGCCACGCAGCGCGGCTGCGTGGCGGCCGGCATGGCTTCATCGAGCATGAACGATGCGGTGCCACCATGGGACAGCCGAACGAGGAAACTTCCCACGCCGGCATTGCCCGTAGCGAGATCGCAAGAGATCCGCGCCAGTTCTGCACCGGGCACGGCATAGCCCTCGCCCTGCGGGATAAGAAAGGGTTCGATGCCGCATGCCACGTGGCGTGCCTGCTCCGTGTACAGCACAGCGCGATCGGGCAGGAACGTGGCAAGGTCGAGCAGTGTCTCGCCTATGCCCGCAAGGCCATCGAATAGCCCAGGGCGAATCGCGTGGCGGCGGAAGAGATCGCGTTCGGTCGCCATGATGGCATCGCGGTAACACGACTCCCCCGTGCACGCGTAGAGCCGCGCAGCCACGGCAAGCACGCCGGCCGTCCCCTCACGGAGGTAGGGCAGCACGGTCCCGGCATCCACGTAGGCCGGCCATGATGCGGTACCACCGGGGCCGGGTACGGCGTGCGCCAGGTCGAAATCCAGCGCACCGCGCGCGGCGGTGAGGTAGCGCCCCTTTCCCGTCGCCAGGTACAAATGGAGCATGAAAACGGCGATGCCGCTGGCACCCTCGCCAAGGCCCAGCGGTTGACGCCGGGCGGCAGGCCAGCACAACGTGCCCTCCCCGGCCACGGCCTGGGCCAACAGCAGCTCGCCCGCCTCACACGCCGCATCCAGGAACGGTCGCTCGGCCGTGGCATGCCATGCTTTCAGTCGGGCCAGGCCCCAGCCCGCCACGCCGTCGTCCAGCCCGGCTTGCTCGCGCACGGCACCCTCGAGGGCGGACGCGCGTAGCAAGCCCGTCGCGAGCGCTCGCTCACCCGCATCGAACAACGTCCACGCGATACCGGGCGCGCCACCGATCAAGCCAGCTCCCAGTTCATCGTTACCCTGCACACCCTCGCAGAGCCAGGGCAACAGGTTCGAAGGCGGCGCGCGGCCGACGCGGTGGTAGGCGTGCAGTACGCCGGCCGCGCCATGTGCGACCCCATAAGGATGGGCCTCGAATACTTCCGGCCCCGCCGGCACAAAGCGATCGATGCGTGGCGCTCCGGCATGGTGCTCAAGGTAGCTAAAGAGGCGCTCCGTTACGTCGGGCGCGGGAGTGGGCGGCCGGGTACGGTGCGGTACCGGCGAGCCATCGCGGGGCATCGCCGCCACGGCGGCGCGCAAGACTGCCATGGCCTTCACCGGATCGGGGCGCCGCTCAGGTGCGGCATGGGTCAGCCCCGCAACGATGTCAGCGTAGGCCTGTGGGTAGCCCATCTCATCGACAAAGCGCGTGAGAAAGCGCGGCAAGGCCATGGCGTCCAGCGGCTGCAACGCGTTCACCGGGGCGCAGGCTGCAAACAGGTTGGCCCCGAAGGCGTACCGATCCGCCGCCACCGCCATCGCGTGTGTGCTGCACGACACGTCCCTGGGGGCGAAGCCGGGTGTCCACGCATCGGCGACATGGTCCAGGCCATCCTCAATGGCGGTCTCCAGGTCGATCAGGCGCACGTTACCCGAAGACTCGACGATGATGTTGTGGAACGACAGGTCGCCCACTGAGATACCCGCATCGTGCACGGCGTTCAGCGTTACCGCGAGCCTCTCGAACACCGTGCACAATTCATCGAAGTACGCTGATACATCGGCGCGCGACGCATCGACACGAAGCGCTGGATAACGTCGCGCCAGCCACATGCGCAGCGTGTCGCCCTCGAGCATCTCCTGGGCCAGGAAGCTGTGCTCCCATTCGCGGAAATGCGCGATCGGCCGTGGCGCCACGGCGAGTGGCGCGAGCCGGCGAAGCAGGCGGTATTCCTTGCGCAGGCTGGCCGTCGCCGGCTCTGCGGCACCGATATACGGACGGGCCTCCTTGATCACGACGCGCCGCCCTTCGAACAGATCGTCGGCGACATAGATACCTCCCGCCGCCGAAAAGGCGAGGGACTTGAGTGGCCGGAACCGGCCACCACCAAGTAGCGGCGTATCGTCTGCCGGTGCGCATGTATCGTCACCCAGCGGGTCGACGAGCCAGTCTGGCACCCGGTACCGCGGCTCGCGATCATCTGGCTCCGCACCACCGTCGGGGCGCCGTAGCAGCCATTGGCGACGCCCACGCGCATCAATACGGTAATCGCTCAGCATGCCGCCATAGCGATACGACACGATGGGGCACTCAGGATGTCGGCGATCCGTCAGTACGTACGGGCCGACATAGCCGCCGAGCGCGGCGGCCAGGTCATCCAGGACGCGGCGGAACATGCGCAGGTCGGTGGGGTAGACCGTAATGAATTTACCGGCACCGCCGCGCGGCCAGCGTTTGCCATTGATCGCTCGAAGCAGCCGCAGGTCGCCGGCGAATTTAAAGGCCACGTCGTTGGCCACCAGGATGGCCGCCGTGATGGCGAGCACGATCCGCGCTGTCGCCGACACCGAAGACACGTGGATCTTCCAGCCCTGGGCGGGCATCCGGCATGCGGGGGGTTGGGCGTGTAGCCATATGCCTGAGCGGTGCAGGGCCCACGCGGCGGGCAACTGCCGGCGAACGACGTTCTCGAACTCATCCGGTTCAACGCGGTGCCGTGAGTAGGGCTCGAAGAACTGGGGATCCACTGCCGTGTACGGCCATAGTTGCCTGTGTCGCTCCATGCGTATCCCTCTTCAGGAGCGGCCCAGTCCCCGTGCCGGCCCGGACGCCGGCACGGGAGCCTTTGCCTCCCGTTTGACTGATTAGCCACGCACGCCGGGTGGGTACCGGGCGGCGGGCCACTCACGTACCGTTCGCGACCTGGTGCCACCGTTACCCTTCACCCGGATCGGCAGCGCCCGCGATACAGCCGGCGCCGCTGTACGTACTCCCCAGATTGGTCTCGATGCCAGGGGGTGCGCTGACATCCATATCGAGGTGCTGGAGCGAAAGGATGGGGTGCATGGTGGGTCTCCTTGACCGGTGCGTGCACGACGCCGGAAGTGCGTGTGCGCGGCGAATCTAGGTCGCGGCCGCATTTGCGCACAATCCATTTACGAAACCACCGGTGCGATTTGCGCTCGCCTGCACGCACTTTTCACCTGTGCGGTCCGATTCCGGTCACGGCAGCCGTCCGGATACGGACAGGTACGTCCGGTTTCGGACGCACGTTCATGACGCGAGCTTGAGCCGAACCGTGGCGATAGCCCCGCGTACATCGGTGCGATCTGCCAGGCCCACGCTGCCCCCGTGGGCTTCAATGATGAGCCGGACAAGGGTCAGGCCAACGCCCGACCCCTCTTGCTTGGTCGTAAAGAAGGGGACGAAAAGCGAGTCGCTCCGCGGAAGGCCAATGCCTTCGTCGACCACCTGGACGCACGCCTCGCCGGCGTCGGCATACCAATTGATGCTCACCCCGCCTCCGGTCAGCAATGCTGCCTCAGCGGCGTTACGCAACAAGTTGATGAACACCTGCCCCAACTGGTCTTCATCGCCGTCGACGACCAGCGCGTCATGGCCTTCGACCACCACCGGTACGCGTTGCTCCAGTCGCGCCATGCGCGACAGGGCGATATCCAGGCGGAACGGCTGTACGGACAAGGGCGGCAAGCGCGCCAGCCGGCCGTAGCCACCGACAAAACGGGCGAGTGATCCCGAGCGCCGCGCGATGGCCTCGAGTCCGGCAGCGAGTTCCTGCTGGGGAATACCCGCACCATGCCGTTCCAGCAGCCGGGAGAGCGTATCGGCCAGCGAGCCGATCGGCGCCAGCGAGTTATTCAACTCATGGCTCAGCACCCGGATCAGGCGCTGCCACGCGCGGTGTTCTTCCTCACCGAGGGCGGCGCTTAGATCGTGCAACAGGACCAGGGTGTGCTGGCGCCCGTCGCTGTACCAGGTGGCACGCCGCACCGCCCACCGCCCGTTCGCTTCGGCAAAACGGTGCGAGAGAATGCTTCCATCGGCTGCCGC
The DNA here is from genome assembly GCF_050435445.1 of Luteibacter sp. 621. NCBI lineage: Bacteria > Pseudomonadati > Pseudomonadota > Gammaproteobacteria > Lysobacterales > Rhodanobacteraceae > Luteibacter > Luteibacter sp. 621. The sequence goes on from NZ_JBNDKI010000002.1 coordinate 388,077, forward strand.
CATCGCTTCCGCGAATCCCAGGGTGCCCGGGTCGAGCCCCACCACCGCCCGGCGCTCCGCACCCACCAGGCGTCGTGCCGCCGGATTAATCAGCCGAATGGCCCCATTGCCGTCCACGACGATCACCGCGCTGTGTAATGCGACCAGGGTCTTGGCGAGGAACCGGGATGCCTGCGTTCGCACGAGGCGCCCGTGGCGTAACTCATCGGAGAGCTCGTTGACCCCGGCAATCAGGCCCTGGAGCGGATCATGCCCGGGGCGCACATGGCCGCGTAAGCCATAGTCGCCCTCCCGAAGTGCACCAAGCAGGTCCGTTACCGTGCGCAGTGACTCCAGGATGCGCCGGCCGCCGATCCAACCCACAAGCAACGAGCCGCCGATGCCGGATACCAGCAAGGCCGCACGTACGAGCGGCGGTGCGCCCGGATCCCAGGCCACCGCGAATGCAGACGCGGTCACCGGCGCGATGAAGCCAAGCGCCCAGAGCGCTGCCCCGGTCGCGGGTGCGGGCCCGAAGCCCGGTGGCGACTCGCCAGCCAAGGCGCGGACCCTCAGTCCACCGGCTCGAAGGGATCTTTCAACCGCCGTTTGTCGAGTCGGCGATAGAGTGACTGGCGGGAGATGCCTAGCGCATCGGCCGCGCGCTGCAGGTTGTTCTCGTTGCGCTCCAGCGCCTGCTGGATCAGCAGATGTTCCGCTTCCGGAAGCGTGATGCGATCAAGCAGCAAGGGAGCATCTTCCTGGCGCTGCAGTGCCAGCGCCTCCGCATCGATCTCGGTTTCCGTCGCAGCAAGTACGGCGCGCTCCACGGCGTGTTCTAACTCGCGGATATTGCCTGGCCACGCGTATGCACGCATCGCGCGTTCGGCGGAAGGCGAAAAGCGTGCCGCATCGCGCCCAAGTCGCCGGCATTCGCGCAACAGGAAGTGCCGCGCGAGCGGAACGATATCCTCCTGGCGATCGCGCAGTGCTGGCAGCCGCACCTGCATGGCGTTCAGTCGGTACAGAAGATCCAGGCGAAAACGGTTTGCTCGGGCGGCGGCCTCCAGGTCGGCATTGGTCGTGGAAATGACCCGGACATCCACGCGCCGGGTCTGCCCGGAACCGATGCGTTCAAGTTCGCCTTCTTCAATCACGCGCAGAAGGCGCACCTGCTGGAACAAAGGAATCGTCGAGACCTCCTCCAGGACCAGGCTGCCGCGATGGGCGAGTTCGAACCGCCCAGGGCGCATGCCCGACTCGTCGCCGAACATGTCATCCATGAAGCGAGACTCAGGAAGGCTGCCCATGTCCATCCGGATGAACGGATGCATGGCGCGAGATGACAAGGTGTGGATATCGCGCGCCAGCATTGACTTGCCCGTGCCATTCTCTCCGAGCACAAGCACGTTCGAATCGCCCTTCGCAATGCGATCGACCAGTTCAAGCACGCGACGCATCGCCGACGATTCCGTCGCGCAGATGGCGGCCGGCCCTGCGCGGCTGAGCAGGCTTTCTGCGCGCAATCGGCGGTTTTCCTCGCGCATGTCGTGCAGGCTCACCTGGGCCCACACTGTGTTTAGCAGGCGCGTGCGGTTCCACGGCTTCTCGATGAAGTCCGCCGCCCCCCGGCGCATGGCCTCGACGGTCAAGTCGATACTTCCCCAGGCGGTCATCACTACCAGTGACATCGCGGGTGCGAGTTCGCGTAAACGCGATACCAGTTCGAGCCCCTCATGGCCTGAGGTGGTATCCGCCGTATAATTGAGGTCGACGATGGCACACGCGAGCGCCTGGCTAGCCGCGATCTCGCAGGCCGCATCCGGAGATGCGGCTTCGACGATGCTCAGCCCTTCGCTACGCAGCAACATGCTCATCGCCAGGCGAATGTCGGCGTGATCATCGATGACGAGGACGGGGGCGTGGATCAGGGTACCGTTCACGGGATACCTCATTGGTTTCGCAGCACGAGCAAGGGGGTTGTCGCGGCCGAACGAAACGCGGGTGAAAACGCAACGGCCGACGTCATCACAAGCATGGCCACCGCGACCACGAGGGCCGCGGCGGGGTCGAAATGAATATCGGCAGAAAGGCCAGCAGGGGGCCACCTGCTCCAGGCGAACGCCAGCGCCAGGCCCACGCAGATGCCAAGCAGGCCTCGGGCGATACCATGGGCAAAGCACATGCCGAACAGGTCCGGCGGCGTCGCCCCCAAGGCCGCGCACAGGGCCAGGTCGCGGCGGCGCGAGGCCACTTCGACACGCTGCGCCGAGTACAGACCCACCAGGCTCAGGCACAAGCCCACGCTTGCAAACAAGGTGGCAAGCCACGTATCGCGTTCGATTCCTGCGCGCGAGTCACGCCAGGTGCGCGCCAGCGAGCGCGGCCGATCAAGTACGAGCCACGGCACAACCGCGCGCATGGCCGATGGGAGATCGACGCCGGCCAATGCCGCATCGCTGTTACCCCGGGCAACAACGTAATACGAGAGCAGGCCGCGATAGCTGGCGAACTCGCCAGGCGGGAGCTGCGCAAAGGGCACGATAACCCATGGACGCGGCGCTTCCCCAGGGCCGGCATCGCGCGTATCGGCCACCACGCCTACGATGCGCAAGTCACGGTTGCCCAGGCTGCGCGACACCTTGCGGACCGTCGTGCCCAGGACAGCACCGGGGATGCTGGCGAGGAACGCCTGGTTGACTACCGCTACCGCCGGCGCCGCTGCCGTATCGGCGGCATCGATATCGCGGCCGGCCAGCAAGCGCAGGCCCAGCGCAGCGCGCGCGCCGGGCGTAAACATCGCAAACTGGGTTTCCACGGGGTCGCCCGCGCGGCCGGCGAACGCCACGTTAAAGCTTGTTCCCGCAGGCAACTGCGTTGTGACACCCGCGCTAGCCACCCCAGGCAGTTGATTCGCGCGCTGGTCGATCGCCGCCATCGCCTGCGCGATGGGTGCCGGCGCGTCGAAATGCGCGGGGTCGGGGCGGAAGCGAGCTGCCGCCGCTGCCATTGGCGTAAACCCTGGGGGCACATGCTCCAGACGCCACGCCTGCATGCCACGTACGACGCATAACGATAAGAGCACGGTGGCCAGGGCCAGTTGCACCTGCACCATCACCACGCGAATGGCACCCGCGGTAACGCGCCCAGCATTCGGGTGGCCACCTGCGATATGTTCACGCAGCAACGCGTCGCCGTGCTCATGCAGCGTCCCGCCGATCGCCGCGAGCGCTGTGGCAAGCAGCGCCATGAGCGCCGTGGCAACGTAAACCCGCCAACCGATGGCAAGCATGCCCGCGTTCACCCGCCAGGCGTCGGGGATATACCCCTCGCCAGACCGGACAAGTGCATACCCGAGCGCCGCGCCGGCCACCATGCCCGTAACGCCGATGATCGCGGCCTCGGTCGCGGTCGGCGCCCACGTCCCCCACGAGCCGGCACCCAGCGCCCGGCGTAATGCGGTCTCGCGGCTACGCACCAGTGATCGCGCCAGCACCAGGTTAGCGAGGTTTCCGCAGGCGGTAGCAAGTACCAGCACGGCGCAGGCAAGGAAAAGCCATAGCGTCGGGGCGCTCACCTGGGTCAGGGCATCATTGATGTAGGTGGCCCCAAAGCGGCTGGCCGGGGCGCGATCCCCACGCAACGCGGCGAACTGCTGGAGACGCACCACCAGCCCATCGGCAGGAACGCCTGGTGCAAGCCGGGCCACGGCCATGTAGTTCGGTACGGAAGCCGGCGCGCCTGGCGCGGGGCGCAGCGGCAGCAGCACGTCCACGTCATCGAACAGCCGGTAAGTAGCAGGCAATACGCCCACGACAGGAAGTGCCCGGCCGTCCACGGTGATGGATCGGCCGACGACCGCGGGGTCGCTGTCAAACCATGATCTCCAGAGCCGCCACGATATCGCCACGCCATCACGGCCGCCGGCTTCCATTGCCAAACTGCCCGTGGCCGGCGTTACGCCCAGGGTAGGCAAGAAGCCTGGATCGACCCGCTGGATGGCGAGCAGGCCTGTATGGGCACCACTGCGGATGCTGGCGCGCTCGACGCTTCGGGCCAGTCCTCGGGACAGAACACCTTGCGGTGAACCGGTCGCATCGTAGAGGGAGGCCGACAGGCTACGTGGCGAAGACGGCCGCACGATCTCCCCGTACAAGACTACGTGGGGGTGGTAGCGGAAAGCGGGCGGGGTGAATAGCAGTGCATCAAGCAAGGCGAAGGTCGCAAAAAACACGCCGACCGCCAACGCCAGCGTGGCCGATGCCAGAACGAAATGTCCTGGCCGTTGGAACAGCCGACGGCACGCCCGCCATGTCACGGCCCCCGGCCCATTCAAGGGAAGATCTCCATGATGCGCCGTTCATCCAGACCACACTCCGCCTCACGCTGGAGTTGGCGAAACGTTGCTTCGTCCACCACTTGTCCGTCCAGCAAGCGCACGGTGCGATCGGCGGCGGCACTGAATCGATCATCGTGGGTGACCATGCAAATCGTGGTCCCTGCAGCGTGCAGCCGGCTGAGCAAGGCCATGACGTTCTCGCCGTTACGCAGGTCCAGGTTGCCCGTGGGTTCGTCGGCCAGCAGGATGGCCGGCTCACCCACGACCGCGCGGGCAACGGCGACGCGCTGCTGCTGCCCGCCGGAAAGCTGCCCGGGAAAGTGCCCCATGCGATGCGCCATGCCGACACTGGCCAACGCAGCCCCGGCGCGATCCGCACGCTCCCGCCGCCCGATCCCACCACGGAAAGTGAGAGGCAGCGCCACGTTCTCTGCCACGGTCATGTCGGCAACGAGGTTGAAGGCCTGGAAGACGAACCCGACGTGCGCATTGCGCAGTGCCGCCGTCTGCCTTCGTCCCAGGCCGCCGATCGGCTCGCCAAGAAAGCGCATCTCGCCGTGGGTCGGTTGATCCAACAGGCCCATGAGCGATAACAAGGTGGTTTTTCCACAGCCGGACGGGCCGGCAATGGCAACGAACTCACCGCGCCCGATGGCCAGGTGGATATCGGTGAGGACATGGTTCTCGATGGCGCCAGCCAGGAACACCTTGCCGACACCGCGCATCTCGATAACCGGTGAAGGTTGGGGCGAACGCATGCGCGACCTCGCTGGGGACGCGGCCGGTGGGTAAGCGGCCGGGCCTCCACCATAGGATGTGTCGCGACAACGCCAAGGGCGCGCGAAGGCGAAACAAGCACTCTTGCCGAATTGACGCAGTAGATGCCGAAAGTCGCCCCTTCCTTAACGGAATCCTTACGGCACACAAAGCCCATACCGACGGATGGGTCGAATTGCTGTACTCCAAAGCTTACAATTAGCTTACGGGGGGAGAGCGGCATGGCCGCTACATTTCCTGGGCGTGGCGAGCGGGCCGTAGCGCGGGGGCGCCGGAGCACCCGTCACGCATGGAGTTTCACTCATGGTTCAACGGTTCTCCCTGGGCGGTCGTACCGCCTGGCTCAAACGATACGAAGCCGATAGCTGGCTGCGCCCCGCCCTGGTCCGCCTGTGGAACAGCCTTGCGGCACGCCTTGAGCTCAATGCGCTCCGCTCGCCGCCGCGACATGCAGGCGAGGCGGCCAAGCAGGTCGAATCCCGGCGTATCGAGGCGTTGCGTGCCTGCGGCGCGCCGGTGCCGCGCATTCTCGGCGAAGGCCCGCGCAGCCTTATCCTCAGCGACATGGGCCCTACGCTGGCGCACCGCCTGAAACGGCTGCAGAGCGCCAACGACGCCGATATCCTGGTCCGGGCGACCGCACACGCCATCGGCGAACTTCACCGGCACGGCGGCTACCTGGGCCAGGCCTTCGCGCGCAACATCACCGTCGGCGACCACGGCGTTGGCTTCATCGATTTCGAAGAAGACCCCAGCGAAATCATGACGCTGCCGCAAGCCCAGGCGCGCGACTGGGTCATGTTCACGACGGGTATCAGCCGGTATTACGTGGGCCGCATGGATGTGCTCTCCGAACTCATCCGCGAGGAAGCCGATGGCGTGGCCCCGCAGGTGGCGCTGGAGGTGCATCGCATCGCCCGCAAGCTGTCGTTCCTGGAACGCGCAGGGCGCCTTTTCGGCCGTAAGCTCGGCACGATGGGCGCCGCCATCGGTGCCGTTCGCAAAGGTTTTGCTGCCATGGCGGTCGCCGCGCTCATGGTCGATGTGCTCAGCGATGGTGACTGCGACATGCTTACCGCCGTGGTCGAAGCCGTACGGCACGTCGCCACGTAGCGATGGGCGCGGGTTACCATCACGGCTTCGTCCCGTGTTCCGCAGGCCCGCCGCATGAGCGCCCCGCCGCCACAGAACCCATGGCTCGCCCCGCCCACCGGTGGTAAGCCTCCGCGCCGGTATCCCGGCCCACGACACGGTGTGTTGTCATCGTGCGCGTGCTGATCGTCGAGGATGACTGGCTGGTCCGAACCACGGTGGCGGAAATGCTCCAGATGCGTGGTCACGACGTGTTCGAAGCCGGGGACGCCACGTTCGCGCTGGAGATCCTGCGCGAGCATCCCCTGGATGTCCTGGTCAGTGACATCAACCTGCCGGGCATGTCGGGCATCGAACTGGTAGCCCGCGCCCGTGAGCACCAGCCGGGGCTGGCAGCCGTTTACGCCACGGGGCACGGCCACGTGGACGGCATGCAAGCCGATGCGAGCACCCTGGTAGTGATGAAGCCCTACGGGTGCGATGCCCTCACCGAGGCACTGGCCCGTCTTTTTCCACCACCCGGCGCGGCGCCCCTCGTTCCCCCAGCCGACCAGTGACGGCGTGCCCTTCACGTCAGTGAAGCCTTTGCGCGCCAAGGACGTAATCGTTTACACGTAACGCCATTTACGTGCCCACATCCATGCCGGTTACCAGTATCCTTCCCCGCCGTAGCGTCCGTTGACGCCGCACGTCATTCCCCGCAAGGCAAGCCCATGACCTCCAGCTCCCGCATCGAAGACCTGATCGCCCGCATGACCGTTGAGGAAAAGGTCGGCCAGCTTGGCGTGTTCGCCGATGCCGTCCGCCCGTTCGCACCGGATATCAACCCGGAAGCCAACGCCCGCGGCGCCGCGGAAGTGCTTGAGCAGGTACGCGCCGGCCGCGTGGGTTCGCTGTTCAACGGCGTGGGTGCCGCGGAAGGTCGCGAGGCCCAGCGCGTGGCGGTGGAAGAAAGCCGGCTCGGCATTCCTCTTATTTTCGGTTCGGATGTCATCCATGGCATGCGCACCGTATTTCCCATTCCCTTGGGCGAAGCGTCCACGTTCGAGCCGGACCTGGCAGAGCGCACCGCACGTGCCACCGCCGTGGAAGCCACGGCCGCCGGCATTCATTGGACCTTCGCACCCGCGGTGGATATTGCGCGCGACCAGCGCTGGGGTCGTGTCGCCGAAGGCGCGGGCGAAGATGTGGTACTTGGCGCCGCGTTTGCGGCGGCACGCGTTCGCGGCTTCCAGGGCAATGACCTGAAGGCCAACGATTCGCTGCTGGCCACGCCCAAGCATTTCGCTGCCTATGGCGCCGTACTGGGTGGCATGGAATACAACCAGGTGGATATGGCGCCGCAGACGCTGCGCGATGTGCATCTGCCGCCGTTCAAGGCCGCCATCGATGCGGGCGCGCTCACCATCATGAGCGCGTTCAACGATATCAACGGCGTTCCCGCATCGGCCAATCGCGAATTGATGACCGATATCCTGCGTGGCGAGTGGGGCTTCAAGGGTTTCGTCGTTTCCGATTACACCGCCGACATGGAACTGATCGCCCACGGTTTCGCTGAAGACGAGCGCGATGCATCGCGACTTGCGTTCCTGGCTGGCGTGGACATGAGCATGCAGAGTGGCTTCTACGCCGCGAGCCTGCCCGACCTGGTCGAGAAGGGCGATGTTTCCATGGCCGCGCTGGACGAAGGTGTGCGCCGCGTCCTTACGGTAAAGGATGCCATTGGCCTGTTCGATAACCCGTACCGTTCGCTCGATGCCGCGGTGGAGGCCGATACATCGAAGAACGCCGAGCACGCCATGCTGGCGCGCGAAGCGGCGCGCCGTTCCATCGTCATGCTGAAGAACGATGGCGTGCTGCCGTTGAAGAAAGCGGGTCAGAAGATTGCCCTTATCGGGCCGTTCGGTGCCGATGTGGATAATCTCGAAGGCTGCTGGACCCTGTTCGGCGACGCGACCCGCCACGTCAATATCGAGACGGGCTTGCGCCATGCGCTGGCCGATACGTCGTCGCTGGAGATCGTTGCCGGCAGCGGGTTCGAAGAGCCCATCGACGGCGGCATCGAAGCGGCTGTGGTCGCGGCAAAGCGCGCCGACGTGGTGCTGCTCGCCATCGGTGAACCGCAGAACTATTCAGGCGAGGCCCAGGCCCGCACGCAGATCATCGTGCCGCCGGCGCAACAGGCGCTGGCCGAAGCGGTCGCTGCGACGGGTACCCCCGTGGTCGTATTGCTGAAGAATGGCCGTGCGCTCGCCCTGACCGGCGCCGTGCGCGACGCGAATGCCATTCTCGTCACCTGGTTCCTTGGCAGCCAGACCGGCCCCGCGATCGCCGATGTCGTGTTCGGTGACTACAACCCCTCCGGCCGCCTGCCGGTGAGCTTCCCGCAAGACAGCGGCCAGCAGCCCTACTTCTACAACCACCCCCGCACCGGGCGCCCCGAGCTTGCCGACCAGCCTCCTGCCTTCAAGGCCCGCTATCGCGAGATCACGTTCGAGGCGCTCTACGCTTTTGGCCACGGCCTGAGCTACACCACGTTCGATTACACCGCACCGGCGGTCAAGGCACGTGCCGGCTGGAACGAGACGATCGTCGTAACGGCCACGGTGACCAACAGCGGTACCGTCACGGGTGAAGAAGTGGTGCAGTTGTATATCCACGATCGCGTGGCCAGCCGCGTGCGGCCCGTGCGTGAGCTGAAGGCCTTCCGCAAGATCCTGCTCGCGCCCGGTGCTTCCGAGGAAGTCTCGTTCGAACTCGAGCGCCGTGACCTGGCCTTCACCCATCGCGATGGCGTGACCTTCGAGGCCGAGCCGGGCACGTTCGATGTGTGGATCGCGGGATCCTCCACGCAGGGCGAGCCGGCCGCATTCGTGCTCGAAAAGCCGTAAGGGGCCACCCCCTTCAACGCCCCGCCACATGGCGGGGCGCATACTCTCCGCTTGTCCCTACAGCGGAGCAGCACCATGCAGGATCTGAATGGCAAGGTCGCCCTCGTTACCGGCGCGGCCAGCGGCATCGGGCGAGCGATCGCCGAGGCCTACGCGAAGGCGGGCGCGAAGGTCGCCGTGGCTGATATAGCAGCAGACAAGGCCATGGCGGCGGCAAGCGCCATGGGACCCAACGCCATCGGCCTTGCCATGGATGTCACCGACGAAGCACAGGTCGAAGAAGGCTTCGCCCGCACCCAGCGCGAGCTCGGCCCGGTCGATATCCTGGTCAGCAACGCGGGCATCCAGATCATCGCCCCGGTTATCGAGCTTGCATATGCGGACTGGAAGCGCATGCTGGCCATCCATATGGACGGTGCATTCCTGACATCGCGTGCCGCCATGCGCCAGATGATCCAGGCGGGCCGCGGCGGCTCGATCATCCTGATGGGCTCGGCGCATTCCCACGTCGCATCGAAGTTCAAGGCACCTTATGTGTCAGCCAAGCACGGGCTGCTTGGCCTCGCTCGCGTGATCGCGAAGGAGGGCGCGCCCAACGGCATCCGTGCGAATGTCATCTGCCCCGGCTTCGTGCGCACGCCACTGGTGGAAAAACAGATCCCGGAGCAGGCACGCGAGCTTGGCATCAGCGAGGACGATGTCGTGCGCAATGTCATGCTGCGCGATACCGTCGACGGCGAGTTCACCACGCTGGAGGATATCGCGGATACCGCACTGTTCCTGGCGGGCTTCGGCTCCAACGCGCTGACCGGGCAATCCTTGCTGGTGAGCCACGGCTGGCACATGCACTAGGCGAAGTCCTACGCGGCCCCAGGCAAAGCGACTACGCGCGACGAGTGCGACGGCCTATGCGTTGATACGGCGCCCCTCCCTAAACTGACCCTTCCGTTTGCCGGACGGGTCCCCTTTGGGGCCGCGCGCACCGACGTCACGGAATGACGTTCGTCGATAACAAGGAAGTGCCATGAAGTATCACCTGGTCACCCCGCTCATGATCGGCGGGGCCCTGCTATACGCGACCTATGCGCGGGCCACGAACCCCCTCACCTTCCCGTCATCGCCCCTGGCATGGAGTACCTGCGCAAGCGATACCTTCGCCGACGCGGATGCCGACGTGGCGAAGCTTAAAAAGGCCCTTGGCGAGCGCCTGGGAGAACGCCTGCAGTGCGCCCTCATGCGCGTGCCGCTTGACCACTACCACCCTGAAGGACCGAAGATCGATGTGGAGGTCATCCGGGTAAAGGCGCTTATCCCAGCAAGCCGTGAGGGCAGCTATTTCATTCACATCGGCGGACCCGGTGGAAATCCACGCGATTTCATTGTCGCTGCCGGCTCGAAGTGGGCACTGGCCGACGCGGATGACACGATCGCCGGGTGGCAGCGCAAGGTGTCGGAGCGTTACGACCTTGTCGCCGTCGTGCCCCGCGGGCTGGAAGGCGGCGATGCTTTCCAGTGCCGCGGCATCGATTCGATCGAGGCGCCACCGGATGCGCTGTCCGACTGGCACGCCACTACTGCTGCTGCGCGCGACATCGCGGAGAACTGCGGTGCCAACCCCGCGGCGCGATGGACGGGAACGGAGCAACATGTGTTCGACCTTGAGCAAGCACGGCGGGCGGTGGGCGACCCGAAGCTGAACTTCATCGGGTACTCGTACGGCGGACTGGTCGGTGCGTGGTACCGCGCTATGTTCCCGGGCAAGGCTGGCCGCATGCTGCTGGATTCCAGCATCGATTTCACCGGCAGCATCGATGACGCGGACCTTGCGACGCTGGAGGAGCGCCACCGCGAGTTCCAGCGCCGCGCGCTGCGCCCTTTGCTCCAGAAACACGCGTTGTACCGGGTCGACAACGATGAGGCGGCCATCGTGCGCCAGCTGCAAGCCATGCCGGCCCGCGCGCGAAACACCCTCATGCCCCTCGTGCAGAGCGCCGCCTCGTTGAAAGCGGCATGGGTGCTGGGCGGCCTGCTCACCGAACAGCCCTGGATGACCGAGAGCGAGATGCACGCGCGGATCGCATCGGTTCGGTTCACGACCGACGATACGGCGGAGACCAGGGTTCGTAGACGAGCAGAAGTGCTCATTGGCGCCTACTTCGGTGACGACGCCGAAGTTATCGAAACCCTTGATGCAGGGGAGCCTGATGCGGAAACGATCCATGCATCCACCTGGCACACGCGCAGCCTCGGCGCCCGCGAATCCGTGTTCCTGGCGACGCGTTGCAATGACAATCCTTGGGACCAGACGGAAAGCGATTGGCACCGGGTGATGCGGGAACGCGCGGCGGCCTTTCCAGCCAGTCGACAAGGCGTCGAGTTCTTTGGATTGATCTGCTCGAACTGGGCAAACCGGGTTTCCCACCGCCCCTCGCTAGAGCCGGCGCTCGCCACCCCACCTTTCCTGCTCATTCACGCTGAGCACGATGTGCGCACGCCGCTTGATGGCGCCGCGCGCATCCTGGATCGGTTCCCCGGTGCGAGGCTTGTCGTCGCCAAGGGCGTATCGGGCCACGGCATCGTCGCAAACTCACGGACGCCGTGTGTCGAAGAGGCGGCCGGGCGCTACCTGCTCACCGGCGACGTACCTGATGCCAGGCTTGGCTCATGCCCGTACGTGCGCAAGCCGCGCAAGGCCCGGCAACACCCGAACGTCGCGCTGCCGGGCAATGCCGATGAACTCATCGAACGCGCGCTACAGGATGGCTGACCAGGTCAGATCATGATCTGCGCGCGCACCTCGAAGACATGCGGGTCGATGCGCAGGTCATGGCGATCGCTGAAAGCACGAACGTAGTTGCCCTGCAACTTCAGGTACTTCGTGAGATACCAGTTGGCACCGAGCGTCCAGTCGTGCTCGTTGCCACCCTTGGTGGGGCCGTCGTCGAGGTCCAGCGTGCTGTAACGCACGAGCAGCTCAACGGCGCCCCAGTGCCCCTTCGGCACCACGTCGGCGACATTGCCGCCGTTGTAGGGGCGCGATTCGCCCGTGAGCACCCAGCTACCGAACGTGTACCAGCCGTGCGCCTTGTAGGCCGGCTTGTCGAGCAGCTTGACCTTCGCATCCAGGTATTCGCCCTGGACCGACCACGGACCGTTGATCCACAGGCCTTCAAGACCGCGTCGGTCGATATGATTGGCGGGCGCGAGCGTGCCCGAATCGATCAGGCGCTGGGTAATGAGCCCGGCTTCCGGGAGCGCGCGCAGGCGTGCCGAAGGCGGGTTGTAGTGGCCACGGCCATCCCAGGTTCCCTTGGGGTTTTCCCGGGATACCGAGCCACCCAGGTGCAGTACGTTGCCCGGCGAGTTCATGGGCGTCCATGCCGCGCGACCGGCGACCATGCGGCCATCCAGGTCACCTTGCAGGTTGCCGCCCTGGTAGTAGCCCGCCTGGATCAGGTAAGCCTTGCGCGTGAGTGCCCAGTCCATGCCGATGCGGCGGTTGGCGTAGACCGCCTGCATGGGCAGCGAGGTTTCCATGAACGAGGTGGAACCCGTGCTGGTGTTGCCCTCGAAGCCCACCGGTGTCTTCATGAAGCCCACGCGGACGGCGCCCACGTCTTCACCCAGCACGGCCTTGCTCTGCAGGCGGAAGAACACATCCAGCCAGGTCTTCGCCTGGAAATCGAAGTTCGCCGTGGCGTCGTAGACGCCCTTCTTGCGGATGAAGAAGCCGAACTCCTTGCGACGGTTGGTCTGGGCGTCCTCGTAAGTGCCCTTGTCGTTGCTGAAGCGGTCCAGGTCGTACTGGTACTTCACGGCCAGGCCGAGGTCGGTGCCGTCCGCGAAGACGTAATGGGTCGGCCAGTTGTTGCGCCAGTCGTAGGTGTTGCGCGGCGCATCGTCGGCCACGGCACAGGCGCTGCCGGCCAGCGCCAACACGGCGAGGATCGTCTTCTTCAAGGTAGTGCCCCTTCCAAGCCACCGCAGAAACGGCGGTTTCAGCAAAAAATAGCAGCCAGCGCAGGATGCTGCGCCAGTAATAAGGCCCAGACCGTCACAAAACTGTCATCTGGCCCTGCTGCATCGGCCGGAACGGGCACGACTTGAGGGAGCGTCAGGCAAAAAAAGGGGAGCCGAAGCTCCCCTTCCTTCCTCACCCCGAGGAATGCGATCAGATCGCGTAGTACATCTGGAACTCGAGCGGGTGGGTGCTCGCGCGGTAGCGGGTCACTTCCTGCATCTTCAACGCGATATAGCCGTCGATGAAGTCATCGGTGAACACGCCGCCCGCCTTCAGGAAGTCGCGATCCTTGTCGAGGGCGTTCAGCGCCTCGTCCAGGCTCGCGCACACCTGCGGAATGTTCTTCTCTTCTTCCGGCGGCAGGTCGTACAGATCCTTGTCGGCCGGCGCACCCGGGTCGATCTTGTTCAGGATGCCGTCCAGGCCGGCCATCATCAGCACGGTGAAGGTCAGGTAGCCCGACTGCATCGGATCCGGGAAGCGGATTTCGATGCGGCGGCCCTTCGGGCTGGCCACGTACGGGATGCGGCACGAGGCCGAGCGGTTACGGGCCGAGTAGGCCAGCATCACCGGGGCTTCGTAACCCGGCACCAGGCGCTTGTAGCTGTTGGTGGTGGAGTTGGCGAAGGCATTGATGGCCTTGGCGTGCTTGAAGATGCCGCCGATGTACCACAGCGCCGTCTGCGACAGGCCGCCGTAAAGGTCGCCCGCGAACAGGTTCTCGCCGTTCTTCGACAGCGACTGGTGCACATGCATGCCCGAGCCGTTGTCACCGACGATCGGCTTCGGCATGAAGGTCACGGTCTTGCCGGCCTGGTGGGCGACGTTCTTGATGACGTACTTCATCGTCATCAGCTCGTCGGCCTTCTTCACCAGCGTGTTGAAGCGGGTGCCGATCTCGCACTGGCCCGCATTGGCGACTTCGTGGTGGTGCACTTCCACGACCTGGCCCAGCGATTCGAGCACCTTGCACATATCGGCGCGCAGGTCGCCCAGGCTATCCACCGGGCTGACCGGGAAGTAGCCGCCCTTCACGCCCGGACGGTGGCCGGTGTTGGTGCCGTCGTACTTGTAGCGCGACGACCAGGCCGCCTCTTCGGAGTTGATCTCGTAGAACACGCGGCCCATGTCGTTCTGCCAGCGGATCGAGTCGAAGATGAAGAACTCGGGCTCCGGGCCGAAGAACGCGGTATCGGCGATGCCGGTCGACTTCAGGAAGGCTTCGCCGCGCTTGGCGATGGAACGCGGATCGCGGCCGTAGGCCTGCATGGTGCTCGGCTCGAGCACGTCGCAATGCAGGATCAGCTGCTTGTGCGCGCTGAACGGATCGAGGTGGGCCGTATCAGGGTCCGGCATGAGCACCATGTCGGACTCGTTGATGCCCTTCCAGCCGGCGATGGACGAACCGTCGAACATCTTGCCGTCTTCGAAGGTGCCTTCATCGATCTGATGGGCCGGGAAGGTGACATGGTGGTGCTTGCCGAGCATGTCGGCGAAGCGCAGGTCGACGAATTCGATTTCCTCGTCCTGGATCAGGTTCAGCACTTTGGAAGCGGCAGACATGGGCAAACCTCGGAATTAGGTATTGGGGCGCAGGGCATATAGCAATCGCTATGCCAGCGGCTCCGCGGCGGCGGGGCGGCCTGGACCAAGCCCCGGCATCATAGAACGGCTAAATGACATGTGCAGGGTTGCACCATCGTGGTGCATGGCTTTGGCCGGTGCACCATTCCGGCCGATCAAAGGACAAGAGGCCGGATCATTCTGGGCCGACACCTCCAGCCAGCCCCTTGGCCTTGCCGACCCGTCTCTGGCGCAGGAAGATGCGGGTGCCGACTGGCGAGGGGCGCCGGGGCCAACAGGGATAGGGGGAAAATCGATGTTCATCCATAACGCACGCGCCGCGGGCGCGCTTGCTCTGGCCATGGTGTGCCTGGCGGCATGCTCCGGGGCACCGTCGACGAAGGCACCGTCCTCAACGGCGGCCGCGGCAACCAGGCCCGCCGCGACGGCCGCACCAGCGCCCGGCACTACGGTGGCGACGCCCGCCACCGGCACGACCGCGGGCATCCACCTGCTCGACGCCCGACCAGCAAAAGACAAGGTCTTCTCGATCCATTCGCTTTGGATCACCAGCTGCAACTACGGTGTTTACACTGTCGGCGACACACCCGGCAGTACGCCGCCCATGGACCTGCTCCGCGCGGACCTGGCGGCATTGCCTGATGGGGCGGCCAGCAGTCATGACGTCCGGGTCGATCATTACGCCATGTACTACAACCCAGCGCGCAAGTTGAAGGCCGGTGGTATCGGCGCTGCGGCTGGCGTCATCGGCGCCATGATCGCCAGCGCCGCGGCCGACTTAAAAAAGGGTTCAAGCTGCGCCCATGAAAAGATGGATCAAGGCGGGTGGTACGGCCCTAGCGAACTGACGACGGACTATCCACCACTGATCATCGAGACCGCGGGCATGATCGACGGCAAGCCATTCAAGTCGCGCACGGTGTATTCACCCTCCATGGAGACCGGCCCCAAGATGAAGAGCAGCCAGAGCCTCGTGGAGTTCGAAGCCGCCGTACATAAGGCTGACAAGGATCTGTTCGCTGCAGCGGGACTGGGCCATGCGAGCACGGGTGCTGCAATGGCTTCCGCCGCAGCGCCACAACCGCCAGCCAGCAACCCTCCGCCGATCGTCCATGCCGACGCTCGGCCGGAGCCGGCGGCGAAGCTGGCAGCCGACGACGATAGCGGTTGGATCAATACCAACCCGGCCAGCGCGCATTGAACGATCACACGGCTAATCGCTAGCCACGCGCGGCGTAACGCGTATTACGCTGGCAGCATGGGGGTACCGCCGAACCGGGTTCCCTCATGCCCCGCTTACCGCTATTCCTCGCCCTGACCGTTGCCGCCGCGCCCGCGGTTACGCTTGCCGCGCAACATACCTACGCCAACCCCCTCGATATCGACTACCGCTACAGCTGGGAGCAGATGAACGAGGCGATCTCGTACCGTACCGGCGCGGATCCCGCGGTGGTGCGTTATGGGGATGCTTACTATCTGTTCCAGACCCTGGCCGATGGTTACTGGATGTCGAAGGACCTGGTGCACTGGGCCTTCGTGAAACCGGATCACTGGCCTTACGACGGTCATGTCGCTCCGGCCACGCTGGTGGCCGACGGCAAGCTGTTCCTCATGCAATCGGCCTTCGGCCCACGACCGATGATGGTGTCCACAGACCCCGCACACGGACGTTGGACATTCTGGACCCGCAGCCTGCCGTTTATCCCGGGTGCAACGCAGTACGACGAATCAGGGAAGGTTCCGGTGAAGGGAAAACTGCCGCCGGGGCCGTGGGATCCCGGCCTGTTCCAGGACGATGACGGGAAGGTCTATCTCTACTGGGGCTCATCGGACACGTTGCCGCTCTACGGCGCGCAACTCGATATGAACTTCGGCTCGAACGAAGGCGAAGGCAAGCGGCTCGCGTTCGTCACGACGCCCAAGGCGTTCATCTACCTCGATCCGGCGAACCATGGCTGGGAGCGATTCGGCCCGGACCATACGATGGGCGACAAGCCGGCGTATATCGAAGGCTCGTGGATGAACAAGCATGGCGGGCGTTACTACTTTCAGTACGGAGGCCCCGGCACCGAGTACAACGTATACGGCACCGGCGTGTACGTGGGCTCGTCACCGCTTGGCCCGTTTGAATACGCACCTTACAACCCTGTTGGCTACAAGCCCGGTGGTTTCGTGACGGGGGCTGGCCACGGCTCGACGTTTGATGATGCCTATGGAAATACGTGGAACACCGGTACCGCGTGGCTCGGCGTGAACTGGAAGTTCGAACGGCGCGTCGACATGTTTCCCGCGGGTTGGCATGACGATGGGCAGATGTGGGTGGATACGCGGTTCGGTGATTTCCCGCAGCGCATACCCGACCACAAGCTACGCGACGGCGAAAGCACGTTTACAGGATGGATGCTGCTCTCATATCGAAAGAAGGCGACGGTCTCTTCGGCACTGGACGGTCACCCTGCGTCGAATTTAACGGATGAAGATCCGCGTACGTTCTGGGTAGCGAAAGAGAACCGCGCAGGCGAATCGGTGGTACTCGATCTTGGCGGTACGCCGATCGTGCGGGCGGTGCAGGTCAATTACGCCGATTACGAATCGGGCCGCTATGGCGACGCGCCCGACCTGGTCACGCAATTCGTCCTGGAAGGTTCCGTCGATGGAAAGGCGTGGTCGACACTCGCGGATCTCTCCGCCTCCGATCGAGACCGACCCAACGCCTACATCGAACTAGAGAAGCCGGCACGCTTTCGCTTCATCCGATATGTACACAAGCATGTCGGTGCGAAGCATCTTGCGATTTCAGATATCCGCGTCTTCGGCAATGCCGATGGTCCCACCCCTGCGGCACCCACCGATGTGCGTGCGGTTCGTGGTGCGGATACCCGCGAGGCGACGATTTCGTGGAAGCCCGTGCCCGGCGCGGTGGGTTACAACATCCGTTGGGGTCTGGCGGCGGGTCGGCTGCATTCGACCTACCAGCGTTTTGCCGATCAGCCTACATCGTTTACCCTGCGTAGCTTGAACAGGGGCGTTCGCTACGTGGTGGTCGTTGAATCTTTCGACGAACACGGCGTTTCCGAACTTTCTCAAAGCGTGGAGCTTCCCCCTTGATGGCTCCACCCCACTGTGTAGAGCCATGACCAAGAAGCACGATAACGATACCCCTGATGCCGGCCGACGCCGCCTGCTGGGTGGCATGGCCACCACGGGCGCCATGCTCGCCCTGGGTGGCGCGGCAGAGGCGGCCACCGGCGTTACCAAGGGCGCTGTCGCGGCGCCCACGGGTGCCGCGCTGGATGGCTTGCTCGAGAAGCATATCCAGAACGTCGTCGTGATCTACGCCGAGAACCGCAGCTTCAATAATCTGTTCGCGAACTTTCCCGGCCTGCTGGAGCCCTTGAAAGACGTTCCCGCCGAGCGGCTGGTGCAACGCGACCGCGACGGCACGCCGTTCAAGACGCTGCCGCCGATCTGGGGAGGCATGGTCCCGCACGAACAGACCGTGGACCACCGCACATACAAGATCGCTGAAGGCGATATCACCGGGCTGCCTAATGCACCGTGGGCGCTGCATACCGGCGATGGCACACCGTTGCCGCATGGCGTGGTCACGCGCGACCTGGTCCACGCTTTCTACAACAACCAGCTGCAGATCAACGGCGGCAAGAACGATGGCTTCGTGGCATGGGGCGATAACGGTGCGCTGACCATGGGCCACTACGGCGATGCACCGGTGCACCTGCGCCTGTGGCGCCTCGCCGAACAGTTCACCCTGTGCGATCGCTTCTTCATGGGTGCGTTCGGTGGCTCGTTCCTGAATCACCAGTACCTGGTGGCCGCGCAGCCGCCATTCTACCCGGATGCGGACAAGAGCCCGGCCCAGTTCGCCATCGCGGTGACCGAAAGCGGCAGCGCCACCGATTACCGCCTGAAGATGGATGAGAAGTCGCCGAAAAGCGCGATGGATGGCAAGCCCAAGTTCGCGCATCACAACCAGCTCACGCCCGATTTCTACGCGGTGAATACCATTGGCCCGCCGTACTCGCCGGGCTTCAACGTGGATCGCAAGAACCCGTTGCTGGCCGATGCCAGCAGCCCGAACACACTGGTGCCGCAAAAGCACAAGCAGATCGGTGACGTGCTGTCGGCGAAGGGCGTGGACTGGGCATGGTACGGTGGCGGCTTCCAGGCCGCGCTGGATGGCAAGGGTGACAGTGACGACGGCACCTTCCCGTCCACGCCGAACTTCCAGCCGCACCACCAGCCGCTCAACTACTTTGTATCGCTGGCCCCCGGCACGGATGCGCGCGCGAAGCACCTGCGCGATGGCGGCGTTGGCGAATCGCCGAAGACGAACAAGTTCCTCGCCGATGTCGTGGCTGGCAAGCTGCCGAGCGTGGCCTACTACAAGCCGCAGGGCGACCTGAACATGCACGCCGGCTATTCGGACGTGGAAGCCGGTGACCGCCACATTGGCTCGATCGTGCACCAGCTGCAGAAGAGCCCGCAGTGGAAGAACATGCTCGTCATCATAACGTTCGATGAGAACGGCGGCTGGTGGGACCATGTCGCACCACCGAAGGGCGATCGCTGGGGCCCGGGCACGCGTATTCCCGCGCTCGTCGTGTCGCCGTTCGCGAAGAAGGGCCACGTCGAACACACCATCTACGACACCGGCTCGATCTCGCGCTTCCTTACCCGCCGCTTCAAGCTCGAGAAGCTGCCGGGCCTGCAGATGCGTGACGATGCGATGGTAAAGGCCGGCGGCCCGCCCCCGGGCGACCTGACCGAGACGCTCACGTTCGTCTAAGCGTTATCGTTTCGGTCCTTCGCGCTTTGGATGCTCACTCAAACGCCCGTTTCTCGGCGCGCCAAGAGCCATGTCTCGCAGTCGCCTTCACCGGCACTGGTGGTCAGAAGTGGCGTCAGAGCGAGGTAGAACAGAGATGCAAAGCGCGGTCACAGCAACACTAAAGGCGGGCTCGGCGCCAGATATTTCAACTCACGCCGCAAGCGATGCAGCGAGGCCGCAGACGGCGCCTTCGAGCATCTGCACTGACGCGCTGCGATTCTTGAGCGGGCGTCGCCCCAATCGCGGGCAATAAGCCTTGCTGCCCTCCTGCGAAGCAACAGTTGAGAGAGGTCGCCAGCGGCGCAGGTGTATGTAGTACACCTGCGACTAGATCCTCGCTCCCTTCTTCCTGCGACCGGAGGAACCATCTGCGTTACTCCTTGTCGCCCGAATGGTCTAGTTATACGATCGCCGGTCGAAGCAGAAGCCGATTCGTTGGGCCTAGAATTCCGTCGGCGGTCGGCCGTCTAAAGATCCGCGACCAGCACTGGTCGCAACGACCAACTAAAAGCCGGGGGCGACATGGATGCGACGACGTTTCAGCGTCTGCAATTATCTCATTGGAGGCAGTTCGGGGATGTCGACATAACCTTCCATCCCAGACTGACTGTTCTAACTGGCACAAACGGCGCTGGAAAAACCACTCTGCTTAACATCCTTAGCCAGCACTTTGGATGGACCAACCAACTTCTAAGTACGCCAGTACGAACTCGGCAGGGTCAGATCTCGTACTTGACAGGCGCTGAAACCTTTGTGCCCCTTGTCTCGGGAAGTCCGATAGGCGACTACCAACAAATCGGCACGTTACACTACACGACTGGATCACGCTCAGAGCTAATGGTGCCACGCGTTGGACACCTTCAGTATAACGTCCAGATCTATAATCAAACGCAGGTGGCGGGCTTGAACATTCCGTCACATCGAGCTATCGCTCAGTATCAAGTCGTCCCGCATATTCCGACGTCGGGCATTAGACCGCGGGAAGCGTTTACAAATTATCAGAACGAAGTGCGCAATAGATTCGGCGGTCAAATGGTCCTGAATTCGTCACCGCTGCATCGCATGAAGGAGGCATTGATTGCAATGGCCACCTTCGGCGCAGGCAACCGTCTAGTTCCTGGGGACAGAGAGCTGCTTCGTACCTACATCGGCTTCATTCGAGTTCTGCGCCGCCTTCTCCCGCCAAGCCTAGGATTCAGAAAACTAGAAATCAGGACTCCAGATGTGGTCCTCGTCACGAGTACTGGCGAGTTTCTAATCGATGCAGTATCTGGCGGAATCGGTGCTCTGATAGATCTCGGCTGGCAAATTCACACTTTCTCTCGAGATCAGGAACACTTTGTAGCGCTAATCGATGAACCTGAAAACCATCTTCATCCCTCGATGCAGAAATCGTTACTTTCGAGTCTCCTCAGAGCTTTCCCAAAAGTACAGTTCATCGTCTCGACACACAGCCCGTTCATCGTAACCTCTGTACGCGAATCGAATGTGTATGTCCTTTCTTACCACGCTGCGAACGATGAGGCATTCGGACTCCCGAAGAAGTATAGCGTCCGGGTCACCAAACTCGATCAAGTCAACAAGGCCGCATCGGCAAATGACATCCTACGCGATGTCCTTGGTGTCGATTCGACAATCCCGCTTTGGGCAAGTCTTGAGATAAAGAACATCGTTTCTCGATACCGGGGCCGTAAGATCGACGAAGAAGCATTCCGCTCCATGCAGCGCGACCTTCACGACGCAGGACTGGGACGATCGCTTGCTCAGGCTATTGATGATCTAATTCCGGACGAAGGGGACCCGTTGTGATCAAGCTAGACAAGGGTCCCGAACCAGACATCCTTCGCAAGAACGGTAAGAGATGGCTGGAAGAGATTGACACGGCGATTGCGCAGGGCGTCGATGCTAAGAAGAGTGTTCTTGGACGTTACAACCATACGTCGATCAAAGAAGCGCTCCTTGAGGAAACTTCGAGAAAATGTGCCTACTGTGAAAGCTATGTGCGCCATGTGACGTACGGCGACATTGAACACATTACGCCAAAGTCCGCGCGACCCGAGCTTCGCTTCGTCTGGCGAAACTTAACAATCGCGTGCGACGTGTGTAATACCAATAAGGCGTCGCACGAGGGAATGTTCGATCCGTACGATGAGGACCCATCTGATTGTTTTCAGTTCGAAGGGCCGTTCATATGGGGTGACCCGTCCCACCCTAGTGCGAGCGTGACTGAGCGCGTAATAGACCTTAACCGTCCAGACCTGATAGATCGCCGTATCGATCGGCTCAAGGAGCTCAGAAACCTGATTGAAGTTATTCTTTCGAAACCAGCGGAGTATCGCGACATCCTGCTGGCACAAGCTGAAAGAGAGGTGAGCAATTCAACTCAATACGCAGGTTTCGCGCAGGCTACGCTCCATCGAATTCTAGCCCGCATCAAGAAATGATTCCCATGTGCGCGTCGGGGCTCCCGAAAAACGCTAATGCCCCGGCGTGCCGCCGGACGCAAACGGTGGCTTTGCGAACCAAATGGCGACCATGGCCAGGCCGAAGATCAGGCCGAACAGCCAGAAGACATCGTTCACGGCGAGCGTGGCCGCCTGCATGTCGACGATACGGTTGAGCGCCGCGTTGGCCGTCGGTCCTTGCACGCCCAGTGTTTGCAGGCGATCGAGATACTCACCGGTGGTGCGGCTGCCTTCCACCACGTTTTCCGATAGCACGGCGTGGTGATACGTGGTGCGGTGTGAATACATCGTGGTACTTACCGCGGTCGCGATACTGCCGGCCAGGGTGCGGAAGAAGTTGGACAGGCCCGATGCGCTGGCGACTTCCTCATCGGGCAGGCCCGACAGGATGATCTGGTTTACCGGCACGAAGAACAGCGCGATACCCGCGCCCATGCACAAGCGTGGGATGGCCAGTTCGCTGTAGGGCGCGTTGGTGCTTAACGTCGACATGTAGAACGACGCGGCCGCGAACACCGCAAAGCCGATGGTGTTGAGCAGGCGCAGGTCGAACTTGTTCTGGAACACGCCCACGATCGGCGACAGGACGATGGCAAGAATACCGATGGGCGCCACGACAAAGCCCGCCCAGGTGGCGGTGTAACCGAGGACCTCCTGCACCCACATCGGCATGACCACGGTGCCGCCAAAGAACGCGAACATGCCCAGTGACAGGCACAGCACGCCGACGAAGAAGTTTCGTTTGCCAAGCAGGCGCAGCTCCACCACGGGGTGCTTGTGCATGAGCTCCCACGCGACCAGGAACGTCAGGCATACCAGCGACACGATAGCCAGCACCGTAATCGTGTTCGAGGTGAACCAGTCATCGTCGTTGCCGTTGTCGAGCATGAATTGCAGGCAGCCCACGCCGACGGCGAGCAGGAACAGGCCGACCGCGTCGATCGGCATCTTTGTGGTCTTCGATTCGCGGTCGCGCAGAAGGGCGTAGGTGACCACGACGGCGAAGATGCCGACCGGGATGTTGATAAAGAAGATCCACGACCAGTGGTAGTTGTCGGTGATCCAGCCGCCGAGGATCGGCCCGAACACGGGGGCAACGACCACGGTCATGGCCCACAGCGCCAACGCAATCGGCCGCTTCGCGACCGGGTAGTTATTCAGCAGCAGGGTCTGCGACAGTGGCACCATCGGCCCCGATACCGCACCCTGCAGCAGGCGGAACACGATCAGCATGGGCATGGAGGTTGAAAGGCCGCATAAGGCCGAGAAAACGACGAAGAGCATGACCGATATCATGAAGGTGCGTACTTCGCCGAACTGCCGCGCCACCCAGCCCGTCAGGGGTTGCATGACCGCGCTGGCCATGGAATACGCACTGATCGCCATCGTGCCTTCGTTGCTGCTGACACCCACGTTGCCGGCGATAGTGCGTACCGACACGTTGACGATGGAGATATCCAGCACCTCCATGAACGTGGCCAGCGCCACGCCCGCTGTCAGCAGCACCAGCGCGCCGCCGGTGAGCGGCGGCCGCGACCCGCCGTTACCTTCCTTCGCGGCCATCGATCAGCCGCCGCGCCTGGCCGGTACCGGCGTAGGCGTCGTATCCACCGTGTTCTCGCGGATGATCGCTTCGGCGTGCTGGTCGGCCTCACCCATTTCCTGCTCGTACACGTTGGTGGTGGCGAGCGGCTTGTTGCGTGGCGTATCCGACAACACGCGGCCGTCGCGATCATGCGTATCCACGTTCACATCCGTGGACAAACCGATACGCAACGGATGCTTGCGCAGGTCTTCCGGATCGATGGCGATACGAACCGGCAAGCGCTGGACCACCTTGATCCAGTTACCCGTGGCGTTCTCCGCGGGTAATAGTGAGAACGCACTGCCGGTGCCCGCGTTCAGGCCCACGACCTTGCCGTGGTAATCGATGTCCGAGTACATGTCGGTGCTGATCTTCACCGGCTGGCCAATGCGGATGTGCTCCAGCTGGGTTTCCTTGAAGTTCGCATCGATCCATAGATCGGCCAGTGGCACCACGGTCAGCAGATCCTGCCCCGGCTGGATGCGCTGGCCCACCTGCACCTGGCGCCGCGC
This sequence comes from Luteibacter sp. 621, assembly GCF_050435445.1. Taxonomy (NCBI): domain Bacteria; kingdom Pseudomonadati; phylum Pseudomonadota; class Gammaproteobacteria; order Lysobacterales; family Rhodanobacteraceae; genus Luteibacter; species Luteibacter sp. 621. Next base: position 412,171 of record NZ_JBNDKI010000002.1, read on the forward strand.
GGCATAGCCCTCAATAGGCGACACAATGGCATTGCGCCCGTTGTTCACCCAGGCGTTGCGGAACTGCGAACGCGCCTGGATCACAGCCGGATAGTTTTCCACCGTGGTGCCGTCCACCTGGGCGTGGGCGGCCGCCGCTTCGCGTTCGGCGGCGTCGAGCGCTGCCTTCGCTTGCTGCATCTGGCGCTTGCCCGTATCGACTTCTTCGGCGGACACGGCGCGCCGCTCCAGTAGCGGGTGACGGCGGTTGTACTCATCGCGGGCCTGCTCATACTGCGCGCGGCGCTGCGGAATGGCGGCATCGGCCTGATTGGCCTGCTGCATCTTGGCCTGCGCCTCGCGGACGGCCTGTGCGAGCTGCCCTTCCGCGTTCATCAGGGCGACGTTGGCATCCACCGGATCGAGGCGGATCAGCACCTGGCCCTGGTGCACGCGATCGGTCTCTTCCACGTTTACCTCCACGACGGTGCCTGCGACACGCGAGGAGATGGTCACCATGTCGCCCTTCACGTACGCGTCATCAGTGGTTTCACGTTGTGAAAATACGAAGATGTAGAGCAACAGCCACGCCAGGCCGGCGAGGATAAACACGGCGGCGATGATCGAGAGAACGATGACCTTGCGGCGCTTCTTTTTCGGATCGTCCTGTTCGTCCTTCTTATCGTTTTCCTTCCTGTCACCGTCCTTGCCGTCTTTATCCTTGTCGTTCTGCTCCTTGTCATCCGCGCCTTTCTTCCTGGCGCTCTCGTCGTTCCCGTGCCCGTCCTTTTCGTCGCGCGAGTCATGCGCTTCATGCTCACCGGGGCCTGTGCCCGGCTCTGAAGCGTCTGCATATTTGTGCAGGTACTTGTAGCGATACTTGTAGGACAGTGGTGGCTGGGCACTCTCGCCGCCGTCGCGCGGGATCTCGTTCTCGGTCGTCATCGCGTGGCTTCCTTCGCGGCCGGGCCGGCCGGCAGCGCGGGCAGGTCATCGGCGTAGTAGCCGCCGCCCAGTGCGTGAATCAGGGATAGGTTGGCGGAGAGCATCTGGCTGGTGATCTGCAAGCGTGCGTCGCGTTGCTGATCGACCTGCATGTCGGCTCGCAGCCAGTCGCGGTCGTCGATCAGGCCCTTTGAACGCCGGTCGCCGGCCTTGCGTTGTTGTGCAATGGTGGCGTCGTACTGGCGATCCTGCTGGATGCGCCGCGCATCCAGCGCCTGCAATGTCGCAATGCCCTGGGCCACGTCACCCGCGGCCTGCACCACCGCCCCGTCGTACTGGGCTACGGCCGTATCCAGTTGCGCCTGTGCTGTATCCACCTGCGCGCGCAGCCTGCCGCCGCTGAAGATCGGCAGCTGGATGGAGGGGCCGATGCTGCCAAGCGCCAGATCGGTACGCGTTCCCGACCCAAGGTCGGGGTACGTGCGCAGGAAGGCGCCGAGCCCCATCAGGCTCACATCGGGGTAGTAGGCCTTGCGTGCCTGGTCGATATTTTTCGACGAGGCCTCGATCTGCCAACGCGCCGCAGCGATATCGGGCCGCCGCGCCAGCAAGCCGAGCTTCGCATCACCGGGAAGTTGCACATCGGGGGTAGGCAGCGGTAGGGGCTTCAGGTCACCCAGGTCGGCGGGCGACACGCCTGCCAGCGCGGCAAGCTGCACGACATCGAGCTGCGCCGCCCCCTCCAGCTGCGCGACATTTCCGCGCTGCTGCGCCAGCTGCACATCAGCCTGGTCCAGGTTGGTCGGGTCATCCAGCCCATGCTGTACGCGCAGTTCCACCAGCGAGCGGTAATCCTCCGTGCTGCGCACGGTATGGCGCGCCACGTCCAGCCGCGCTTGTTGGGCCTGCCAGTCCATGTACGTGTTCACGACGTTGTATTGCAGGGAGGTCGCTGCAGAGGCGCGCTCGGCTTCCGCGGCGCGTGCTTGCCCGACCGCCGCAGCGACAGCGTCCTTCTGCTTGCCCCACAGGTCCAGGTCCCAGGTGGCCAGCGCGCCTGCCGCCCCGCTGTTGCTCCAGCTATGCCCGGGGCTCAGTTCGATGCGCTGCGCGGTGCCCCCCGTGGCGCCTGGCGTTTCACCGCTCAACGTGACGTCGCTATAGCCGTGGGTTCCTGAAAGCAGGCCGCGCACCTGCGGGTTCAGCTCGGCCTTCGCCGAATCCACGGCACGCATGGCCGAGCGGTAACGCGCCTCCGCCTGTTCGAGGTTGGGCGAACCGCGCATGGCCAGTTCGACCACCCGATTCAGCTGCGGGTCACCGTATCGCTGCCACCACGCGGCGTCGGGCCAGCCGGCCTGCCCGGTGGGTAATCCGGCGAGCGGCACTTCCTCGCGTGGAGTAAACGCGGGCGGCCGCACGGGCGGCGCGCAGGCGCTGAGGCACAAGGCCGCGGCGAGGACGGCGGCGGGTAATCCGCCGGCCGGGCGCGGGCGCGGTTTACGAGAGGGCGCCATGGCAGGTCCGATTGGAATTTCTTGCGAACGGAGGGCCGGGGCCGGCCACTCTGTGTCCCAGTCGAAAATATCAGCGCCCCGCGTGGGCACGATGTGACGACCTGCCATGGTTGGCAGGCTAAGCTATGCCGCCGTCCCACTTTGGAATCACTGCGACGTGAATGATCTGATCAGCGCCATCCTCCTCGGCATCATCGAAGGAATCACTGAATTCCTACCCATCTCGAGCACAGGCCACCTGCTGATCGCCGAACGCTGGCTCGGCGCACGCTCAGACCTCTTCAATGTCGCGATCCAGGCGGGTGCAATCCTCGCCGTGACGTTCATCTACTGGCGCACGTTGTGGAGCTTCGTGCAGAACTGGCGCCGCCCGGAAACGCGCGATTACATTGCCAAGCTGGCCGTGGCGTTCCTCATCACCGCCGTGCTCGGTCTTATCGCCACCAAAATGGGCTTCAAGCTACCCGAGACGATCACCCCGATCGCGTGGGCGCTGATCGTCGGTGGCTTCTGGATGATCCTTGCCGAGCAGGTAGCCTCCAAGCGCCCCGACCAGGTGGCCATCACGTGGCGCGTCGCCATCCTCGTGGGCCTCGCGCAGATGGTTGCCGGCATCTTCCCCGGCACGTCGCGCTCGGCCGCCACCATCTTCATCGCCATGCTCGCCGGCACCAGCAACCGCGCGGCGGCTACCGAGTTCGCATTCCTGGTCGGCATCCCCACCATGTATGCAGCCACGGGCTATGAGCTGCTGAAGACGTTCCAGCACGGCGGTGCCGCCGGTGAAGACTGGACCGGGCTGGGTGTTGCGTTCGTCGTTTCCACGATCGTCGCCTTCGTCGCCGTGAAGTGGCTGCTCGGCTACATCCGTTCGCATCGCTTCACGCCTTTCGCGGTGTATCGCATTGCGCTCGGCGTTGCGCTGCTGCTGTTCCTGCCAGCCGGCGTCTGATCCGGGATAGCCCGTGGGCCGCTACCGCCTGCTCGATCTCGTCATCGACCTGGATCGCCAGAGTGTCGAGCGTGGCGGCGTACGGCTCGATGTTTCCGGGCTGAGCTTTCGCTTGCTGACCTGCCTTGTTGAACAGGGCGACCGCGTCGTCACGTTCGATGAGCTGATCGCCGCGGTATGGGCGCCGGCCGTGGTGAACGAGGAAACCATCACCCAGCGCGTGCGCCTGCTGCGGCAGGCGCTGGGTGATGATGCACGTGCGCCACGGTATATCCGTACCGTACGCAGCCGTGGCTACCAGCTCGGGGCGCACGCGGTACCCGACCTCGCCGAACACGGCACGCGGCGCTTCACTCTGTGGCCTGCACTCACCGCCGTGGGTGTGCTCGCCGCTGCCGCGTTTGGCGCCAGCTTTCTCGCACGCGAACAGAAGCCGGTACCGAGCGCGGAGCAACAGATCCTCGATCGCGCGCGGTGGTATGCACGCATGGGCCAGCGCGATAACAATGAACGTGCGCTGGCCCTGTACGACCGGGCATTGCACGAAGCACCCGATGATGTCGACGCCCTGTCAGGTGCCAGCCGCACCCGCGCAGCGCGCACGTGCCTCTATAACGGCAGCATCGATGATGCCCGCGATGCGCTGCGCATCGCCGGCCGCGCGGTTGCCGTAGGCCCGGATAACGCGCGCGCCTGGGCCGCGCTGGGCTACGCGCGCGATTGCCTGGGTGACATAGGCGGCGCCATCGCCGCGTACGAGGGCGCCGTGCGGCTGGACCCGGATGACGATGCCACACGTTCGTCGGCGGCGTACCTGTACCAGGAGCAAGGACGCCTGGCCGACGCGCTGCACGCCAACCTCGATATGCGTGGCGATCCATCGCGTGTGCGCTATCGCGATGTGCAGCTCGCGCGTGAGTACGAGCTACTTGGCTATGCTACGCAGGCGGGCCAGCGCTATAAACAGGTATTCGAACTGGCGCCGGACAATGTGTTCGGGAACATCGGCTGGCCCGCGTACCTGTTCGCACACGGTCGCTTCGACGAGGCCCGGGTGGCTATTGCCGAGGCACGCCGGCGTGATACGGCCCGGCCCGAGCTCCCGATCCTGGAAGGTGAACTTGCGTTACGCCGCGGAGACAGGCCGGCGGCAACCAACGCCTTCGCGGAAGCGCATGCGCTGCGGCCGGAAGCGTCCCTGCCCGAGACGCTTGCGTTGTTACATGCCGCCCAGCCGATCACGGGCGAGGCGTTGCAACAACGCATTGCTTCGATTCGCAAAGCGCTGGCCAGCGATCCGTGGCCGGCCAGCCGCTTCGAACTGGTGTGGTTACTGCAAGCATCCGGCGATCACCGTGGTGCGATCGCCGCGCTGGACGATGCCGTAGCGATGGGGTGGCGCGACGCGGGTTACCTCCGTGCGTCGCCCCTGTTCGCGCCGATCGCGGCCGATCCCGGCTTCCAGGATGTCATCGACAGTATTGAGCGGCGTACGCGTGCCGAGCGCGAGCGTGTGCTCGGGGCAAAGTGGTGCCCTGCCGATCTCCCCTGCGAACGGGAATCGCGCGCAGGCGCGTTCGTGCAGGACACCGTCCCGTAGCGACGCAACGGTGCACGCGCTTGCGCGCGATCAGCGCCTGGGCAATGCCTTAAGCACCACGTCACGGAAGAGCCCCTGCGACTGCGGATGCGCGAATCGCTCGTTGAATGCCTGGCTGGTGACGACCGCGACGACACCGCGCGACGGCACCACGAACACGTAATTGCCCCCGTTGCCACTCATCGCCCATACCGGCGTATCCACGCCATCGATGGTGAAGTGAAACCGCCACCACAGGTAGCCGTATTCCGCGTCTTCGCGCGCCTGGGCGTGCGGTGTAAGCATCGCTTTCACCCATGCGGCAGGTAGCACCTGCTTGCCCTGCCACTTGCCCCCACCCAGCGCCAGCTGCCCGAACTTCGCGAGGTCGCGCGAGCGGTAGCGCGTACCGCCGCCACCCATGCCGATGCCTTCGCTGGACGTGCTCCAGTGTGACTGGGTGATACCAAGCGGCGTTTCCAGGACCTCGCGGGCAAAGGTGGCCAGCGGTTCCTTCACCGCACGCTCTACCGCCGCCCCGGCCACGAAGGCGCCTGCCGTGCAGTAGGAGAACGCCCTTCCATACGGGGCATCCGCCGGGCGTTGCACCCAGGGTGCGTAACCACGCACCGGCAGGTTCAGCGCGAAGTCGAGCCAGCGGTCGGAAACATACATCCGCTCCTCATTGCCGGAGGAATACTGGTTATCGTCATCGCACTCCCAGATCGAGCTCATGGTGAGCAGGTCTTCCAGGGTGATCGTTGCCCGGCGGGCATCGGCCTTGTCGAGCTTCACGTCCGGGAAGAAGGCGTAGACCGGGGCATGCACATCCTTGATGGCCCCCCGCTGGATGGCCGCGCCGACCAGCATGGCGGTCAGGCTCTTGGTCGCCGAGCGCACGTCGTTCAACGCATCGGCCGAGCCGTCGTTGAAGTAACCCTCGTACACCAGCCGCCCGTGGTCAGCCACGACGACGCTGGTGATCTTCTTGTAGGTGCCGTCGGCCATCTTCGCGCCGAGGCTATCGAGGGTCGCGGTATCCCAGCCGAGGCGGGAGGCGTCGGCGACTGGCCAGCCATCGGGGCCGGGCTTGGGAGGGACGTAGGCGGCGGCCCAGGCCGGCGAGGCGGCCAGGGCAAGAAGAAGGCAGGCAAGGCAATGGCGCATGAAGGAGGCTCCGTGTGAGGAGCCTCCAGTACGCCGTCAGGCGTTCTGAAATGCCTGAAATCCGTATGAAGATTTATGAAGGCGGTGCTTAAGCGACCGCGGCGATGGCCGGCATCTTCTTCTTGCGCACGGCTTCCAGCTCGGCCTGCTGCTGCTCCACCAGGCGGCACTGCGGATCGCTGGTGCGCTGGAACAGCTCGCTGGTCCATTCGATGAAGGCCTGGACACGGGCCGACAGGTGGCGCTTCTGCGGGTACACGATCCACAGGTTGGAGCCGGTGGAGATCGTGTCGGTCATGATGATCTCGAGCATGCCCTTGGACAGCGCGCAGGCCGCCAGGCAGTGCGGCGCCTGGATGATGCCGAGGCCGGCGATAGCCGCCTGGATCACCGATTCACCGTCGTTGATCATCATGTGGGCATCCACATCCACCGCGACGCGGCCGCCCGGGGAATCGAACTGCCACTGCGAGGGCTTGCCGGTGGCCGGGTGCACGAAATTCACCGCGCGGTGGCTCTTCAGGTCCTCGATGGAACGCGGGATGCCGTGGCGGGCGAGGTACGCCGGTGACGCACACAGCACGTTGCTGAAGTGGCCGATCTTGCGGGCGATCAGGCTGGAATCGGCCAGTTCGCCCATGCGGATGGCGCAATCGAAGCCTTCCTCGTTCAGATCGAACGGGAAATCGCACATGGTCAGTTCGAGCCGGATATCCGGGTAGCGCTGCTCGAATTCCACGAGGTTTGGGATCAGCGCGGCGCGGCCCACAGCCGATGACGCGGCCACGCGCAACTTGCCCGCTGGCTTGGTCTTCGCATAGCCCAAAGCCTCGGTGGCTTCGGTCAGGTCCGCGAGAATCTCCTTGCATCTCGCATAGAACGCACTGCCATCGTCGGTCAATCGCAGCGAACGGGTCGAGCGGAAGAACAGCCGGGCACCCAGGCTTTCTTCCAGCCGGGAGATGGCGCGGCTGACCCCCGAAGGGGTCATTTCAAGGTGGGTAGCGGCGGCGGAGAAGCTCTTCGCTTCCACCACCCGGACAAACACGCTGATAGCGGAAAAGTCTTCCATCGCCAGCTCCGGTCTGAAGGTATTCGTGACTCAGCGTCACAGCCGCGATGATTGTAGACCCATTTTTAGCTTGACGCGCAAGACCTAAGTTACGCCCCCTGAGACGGACCGACTTGACCTCAACCAATGTTGAGGTCGGATCCTGCGCCGCCCGAACCTTTCGGCTCTCCCTTACACACACTCACCGGACTCCCCTCCATGAAGAAGAAAATCCTGTTCGGTTCGTCCGCCCTGGCGGTGGCTGTCGCCTCAGCCATCTGGCTCAGCTCGCCGACGACCCACGCCGCGGACAAGGCACCCGCCATGCCCGCCCCCGAGGTGACCGTCGCCCAGGTGCTCCTGCGCCCGGTCAGCGACAGCAACACCTTCACCGGCCGGATCCAGGCGGTGGATACGATCCAGATCCGCCCGCGGGTCAATGGCTATGTCGATACGGTGCACTTCCGCGAAGGAGCCGAGGTGAAGAAGGGCGACCTGCTCTTCACCATCGATCCGCGTCCGTACCGCGCCGAAAGTGACCGCCTGGCCGCCAACCTCGCCCAGGCCAAGGCCGAAGCGAAAAATGCCGATGCCAACGCCGCACGCGGCGCCAAGCTCGTGCAGCAGCACGCCGTATCGCAGGAAGAGGCCGACCGCCTCGACACCGCCGCGGCCAGCGCGCGCGCGCAGGTGGCCTCGGTGCAGGCCGCGCTCGATAACGCCCGCCTCAACCTGTCGTTCACCGAGGTGCGCGCCCCGGTCGATGGCAAGGTCAGCAACGCGCAGATCACCGCCGGCAACCTGGTGACCCCTTCCGACACGCTCACCAGCGTCGTCACCACCGATCCGATGTACGTGTACTTCGACGTGGACGAGCAGAGCTTCCTGAAACTTGACCGCCTGCGCCGCCAGAACGGCCACGCGCCGGAAGTGGACATGGGCCTGGCCGATGAACAGGGTTACCCGCACATCGGCAAGATCGATTTCATCGATAACCAGGTGAAGGCCGGCGCCGGCACGATCCGCCTGCGCGCGGTGTTTCCGAATGCCGATGGCGCATTCACCCCCGGCCTGTTCGCCCGCGTCGAACTGCGTAGCGGCAACGCGCAGCCGCGCGCACTGATCGACGATAAGGCGGTCGGTACCGACCTCGGCAACAAGTTCGTCTACGTGCTGGGCAAGGACAAGAAGGTGGAATACCGCCGCGTGTCCACCGGCGCGCTGGTCGATGGCCTGCGTGTGGTCGATAGCGGCCTGAACGCCGAAGACGTCGTGATCGTGAACGGCCTGCAGCGCGTGCGCCCCGGCGTGGAAGTGAACGCCAAGCGCGTGGCCATGGCCTCCCTGGTACCCGATAGCGGGCGCAACGTCGCCAGCCGCCCGGCCGGCGTCGATAGCGTCGCGCAGGCGAAGGACTGATCCACCATGAAAATCGCTCAATTCTTCGTAGAGCGCCCGATTTTAGCGGGCGTGCTATCGGTGCTCTTCCTGATCGCGGGCAGTATCGCCGTGTTCAAGCTGCCGATCAGCGAATACCCGGAAGTGGTGCCACCCACCGTCGTGGTGAAGGCGACCTACCCCGGCGCCAACCCCAAGACCATCGCCGAAACCGTTGCCACGCCACTGGAAGAACAGATCAACGGCGTGGAAGGCATGCTCTACACCTCCTCGCAGTCCACCAGCGATGGCGCGATGACGCTCACCGTCACATTCGCGCTGGGCACCGACCTGGATAACGCCCAGGTGCAGGTGCAGAACCGCGTGGCGCAGGCGCAGCCGCGCCTGCCCGAGGAAGTGCAGCGCCTGGGCGTGACGACGACCAAGAGCTCGCCCGACCTGACCATGGTCGTGCATCTCACGTCGCCGGATAACCGCTACGACATGCTCTACCTGTCGAACTACGCGCGTACGCACATCAAGGATCAGCTCGCCCGTCTCGACGGCGTGGGCGATGTGCAGCTGTTCGGCGCAGGCGAGTACAGCATGCGCATCTGGATGAACCCGGAGAAGCTGGCCATTCGCAACCTCACCACCGGCGACGTGGTGAATGCGATCCGCGAACAGAACATCGAAGTGGCCGCCGGTGCCCTGAACGCGCCCCCGGGCCCGAACAGCAACGCCTTCCAGGTGAACATCAACACCCGCGGCCGCCTGATCACGGAAGATGATTTCTCGAACATCATCATCCGCAGCGATGGCGCCTCGGTCACCCACCTGCGTGACGTGGCTCGCGTGGAACTGGGCTCGAACAACTACGCGCTGCGCAGCCTGCTCAACAACAAGGAAGCCGTCGCGATCCCCATCTTCCAGCGCCCGGGTTCGAACGCGATTGCGATTTCGGACGAAGTGCGTGCCGAGATGGCCACGCTGAAGAAGGAATTCCCGCAGGGCGTCGATTACTCCATTGTCTACGATCCCACCGTGTTCGTTCGCGGCTCGATCGAGGCCGTGGTGCATACGCTGTTCGAGGCGATCATCCTGGTCGTGCTCGTGGTGATCCTGTTCCTGCAGACCTGGCGTGCGTCGATCATCCCGCTCGTCGCGGTGCCGGTATCGCTGATCGGTACGTTCGCGGTGATGTATATCGCGGGCTTCTCACTCAACGCCCTGTCGCTGTTCGGCCTGGTGCTCGCCATCGGTATCGTGGTGGATGACGCGATCGTGGTGGTGGAAAACGTCGAACGACACATCGAGCATGGGCTCGAGCCGAAGATGGCCACGCGCCAGGCCATGACCGAAGTGACCGGCCCGATCGTCGCCACGGCCCTCGTGCTGTGCGCCGTGTTCGTGCCCGCCGCATTCATCAGCGGCCTGACCGGCCAGTTCTACCGCCAGTTCGCGCTCACCATCGCCATTTCCACGGTGATCTCGGCGTTCAACTCGCTCACGCTTTCCCCGGCGCTTGCCGCGATCCTGCTGAAGGGCCGCGATGAGCCGAAGGACAAGCTCACGGTGTGGATGGACCGCAGCCTCGGCTGGCTGTTCCGTCCCTTCAACCGCACGTTCGATCGCGCCTCGCACGGTTACGTCGGTGGCGTGAAGAAGATCCTGCGCTTCTCGGCCGTGGTGCTGGTGCTGTATGCCGGCCTGGTGGGCCTGGGCGTGCTCGGCTTTGCCAAGACGCCCACCGGCTTCGTGCCGACCCAGGACAAGCAGTACCTGGTGTCGTTCGCACAGCTGCCGGATGCAGCCTCGCTCGACCGTACCGAAGGCGTCATCCGTCGCATGGGTGATATCGCGCTGAAGGACCCGGGCGTCGAAAGCGCCGTGCAGTTCCCCGGCCTGTCGATCAACGGCTTCACCAACAGCACCAATGCCGGCATCGTGTTCGTCACGCTGAAGCCGTTCGAAGAGCGCCGCTCGAAGGACCTTTCGGCCGAAGCGATCGCTGCCCGCCTTAACGGCCAGTTCGCCTCGATCCAGGATGCGTATATCGCGATCTTCCCGCCCCCGCCGGTGAACGGCCTGGGCACGATCGGCGGTTTCCGCATGCAGATCGAAGATCGCGGCGACATGGGTTTCGAAGAGCTGTACAAGCAGACCCAGGGCGTGATCGCACAGAGCCAGAAGACGCCTGAGCTGGCCCACTTGTTCACCAGCTACCAGGTGAGCGTGCCGCAGTACGATGCCGACATCGACCGTGAAAAGGCGAAGTCGGAAGGCATCGACCTGGGCGATGTGTTCCAGACCATGGCCGCGTACCTCGGCTCGCTCTACGTGAACGACTTCAACCGCTTTGGCCGTACCTACCAGGTGAACGTCTCCGCCGAGCCGGGCTTCCGCCACGAACCGTCGGATGTGGCCAACCTGAAGACACGTAACGCCGTGGGCGATCTGGTGCCGCTGGGGTCGTTCCTCACCGTGCGCCAAAGCAACGGCCCGGATCGCGTGCAGCACTACAACGGTTACCCCACGGCCGAGATCAACGGCGGCGCCGCACCGGGCTACAGCACCGGCCAGGCCCAGGCGGCCATGGAGAAGCTGGTCCAGAACAGCCTGCCCAACGGCATGACCTACGAGTGGACCGAGCTGACCTATCAGCAGATCCTCGCCGGCAACACCGCCGTACTCGTGTTCCCGCTCTCCGTGCTGCTGGTGTTCCTGGTGCTGGCCTCGCTGTATGAAAGCCTGAGCCTGCCGCTGGCCGTGATCCTGATCGTGCCGATGGTGCTGCTGTCCGCGATCACCGGCGTGATCCTGACCGGCGGTGACAACAACATCTTCACCCAGATCGGCCTGATCGTGCTGGTGGGCCTGGCCTGCAAGAACGCCATCCTGATCGTGGAGTTCGCCCGCGAAGCCGAGATCGAAGGCATGAACCGTGTCGACGCCGTGCTCGAGGCTGCCCGCCTCCGCCTGCGCCCGATCCTCATGACTTCGTTCGCCTTCATCATGGGCGTGGTGCCGCTGGTGACCTCGCATGGCGCGGGTGCAGAAATGCGCCATGCCATGGGCGTGGCGGTGTTTGCCGGCATGCTTGGCGTCACCTTCTTCGGCCTGATCTTCACCCCGCTCTTCTATGTGCTGATCCGCGCGTGGAACGAACGCTCCGAGGCGAAGCGTGCTGCTCGCCGCGAGCGTCGCCTCCTCGAAAACGCGGCTCGTGAGGTCTGATCCATGAAAACGATTCTCCGATCCACGGCGTTATTCGCCGCCCTCGTCCTCGCTGGCTGTGCCAGCGTGGGCCCGGATTACCACGCACCGAAAGAACACCCGGTCACGCTGCAGGGCGTCGATGCCACGCAGCAGACCACGGCCAACTTCCAGGCGCAGTGGTGGAAGCAGTTTGGTGACCCCACGCTGGATAGCCTTATCCAGCGCGCGGCCACCAACGCACCGGACCTCAAGATCGCCCTTGCCCGCCTGAACCAGGCGCGCGCGGCGCTCGGTACGGCCAAGTCGCAGCAGATCCCTGATGTGGAAACGGGTGTGTCGTACACCCGCAGCCGCGAACAGCAGCCGGGTTTCACCGACCAGCGCGTTACCACCACGGCGTACCAGGCCGGCTTCGATGCCTCCTGGGAGCTGGATCTGTTCGGCGGCATCCGCCGTTCGGTAGAAGCCGCGCGGGCCGATGCGGCCGCCGGCGAAGCATCGGTGCAGGATGCGCAGGTCACGTTGTTCGCCGAAGTGGCGCGCAACTACTTCGACCTGCGTGGCACACAGCTGCGTATCGATGTCGCCAAGCGCGATATCGCTAACCAGCAGGACTCGCTAAAGGTGATCCAGGCGCGTGTTGAGGTCGGCACGGGCGCCGAGCAGGACCTGGCGAGCGCGAAGGCACGCCTGGCATCCGTGGAAGCGCAGTTGCCCGTGCTGGAAACCCAGGCATCCGCGGATCAGTTCCGTATCGCGGTGCTGCTGGGTGCGCGTCCGGGTGAGCTCGATATCGACCTGTCACCGGCGACGTTCAAACCAATTGATGTCAGCATCGCGATCGGCGGCGCGGACGATGTATTGCAGCGCCGTCCGGATATCCGCATCGCCGAGCGTGAACTCGCTGCTGCGAACGCCCGCATTGGCGTCGCCAAGGCGGACTGGTTCCCGCACATCTCGCTGGGCGGCTTCATCGGTTTCCTCGCCGGTCGCAGCAATGATTTCGGCGGCGCCGATTCGCGCGCGTTCTCGCTGGCCCCGAGCATCTCCTGGCAGGGCCTGAACGTGCAGCGCGTGGCCTCGGGCGTGAAGGGTGCGAAAGCCCGCGCCGAGGAAGCGCATGCCAACTACGACCGCACGGTGCTCACCGCGCTGGAAGATGTCGACAATTCGCTGGTCGGCTTCAACCAGCAGCGCGAGCGGGTGGAGAAGCTGCTCGTGCAGGCGAAGGAAAGCCGCCGCGCGGCGGAGCTCGCCAAGCTTCGCTACGACGCGGGCCGCACCGACTACCTCGAACTGCTCGATGCCGAGCGCACCCAGCTCTCGGCGGAAGATCAGTTGGCGGAAGCCGAGGCGGCCATCAACGTGCGCGCCGTGCAGCTGTACAAGGCACTGGGCGGTGGCTGGGAAGCCTGTGGCAACACCGCGTGTAGCGAGGTTGCAAAGGTGCCATGACCAGCGCGAAGGTTCATCGCCTGCCGGTACGGGCGAAGCGGCCGACCACGGTCGCCATGGACCCGCCGCTCACCCAGCGCATTGCGCTGGTGAGCGGCGCCAGCCGCGGGATCGGCCTGGAAGTCGCCAAGCAGCTCGCCGCCCTCGGCGTCACCGTGTTCATGGGCATGCGGGAACCTTCCAAGGGCGACAAGGCCCTGAAGGCGGTACGCGAGCTCGGTGGTGACGCGTACGCGATCAAGCTGGATGTCACCAAACCGCGTGATATCGAGGCGGCCATCGCGCATATCGAAGGCCGCTTCGGCCGGCTCGATATCCTGGTGAACAACGCCGGCGGGTATTACGACCATAGCGGCAAATCGGCCGACAACGATCTCACCAACATCCGCGGCGCCCTGGATGTCAACCTCCTTGGCGCGTGGTCGCTCACTGCGGCTGCACTACCGCTGATGCGCCGGCACGGCTACGGCCGCGTCGTGAACGTGTCCAGCGAGTGCGCGGTCCATGCCATGTGCGGGGAGAAAGCCCCCGCGTATCGCATCTCCAAGGCCGCGTTGAACGCCTACACCCAGGTCATCGCGAAGGAAATGCAGGGTAGCGGCATCCTGATCAACGCCGTCTGCCCCGGCTGGACCGCCACCGACCTCGGCGGCGCCGGTGGCCGCCCCGTGGCGGAAAGTGCCGAAGGTGTCGTCTGGGCCGCCTTGGTCAGCGAACACGAAGCCGGCACCGGCGACTTCTACCGGGACCGCGCACGTATCGCCTGGTAACCCAGGCGATACCCCTTTTGTAGGAGCGCGCTCGCGCGCGATGCACCCCGCCTCTCGCTCCCATCGCCCGCAAGCGCGCTCCTACAACCTCGCGTCGCTTTAACGGTACTCACGCTCCATGAGCGTGAATCCGTCCCCCGCGCGTGGGTTACTTGGCGATACCACGGTGCGCGATTACAGCGAGAAGCTCCGCCGCTTCAATGCGTTCGCGGCGCCCGAGTTGCGTCGGGCCATCGCGAGCCTCGGGCTGACACCCGGCTTGCGCGTGCTCGATGCCGGGTGCGGCACCGGCGAAGCGCTCGGCTGGTTCGCTGAACATGTCAGGCCGGGTGGCACGGTGGCCGGCATGGACCTCGCCCTGCCCCACGTGGCGGCCGCCAGCACGAGGGGCGATGCGGTGCATGCCGACATGCTTCGGCCACCGTTCGCCGATGCCACGTTCGATCTCGTCTGGTCGGTGAACGTGGTGAACCACCTTCACTCACCGGTCGAGGGCGTGCGCACGCTTGCCGCCTTGCTTCGGCCCGGCGGCCGCATCGCGCTCGGGCAGAGCTCCTTCCTTCCAGACATGTGCTTCGCCTGGGATGCGCGGCTTGAGCGTGTGGTCAATGAAGCCGTGCGTGCGTACTACCGCGACAAGTACCTCGTGGATGAGCGTGGACTTACTGCCGTGCGTGCGAATGTCGGCCTGCTGCGTGCGGCCGGGCTACAAGACGTTCAAGTGCGCACATACACCATGGATCGCATCGCGCCGTTACGCCCCGAGGATGCACGCTACATCGGCGAGACGTTGTTTCGTGATTCTTGGGGTGGGCGGCTCCGGCCTTACCTGGATGCCGCTGACTTCACCGAGATGGAAAATCTCTGCAACCCGGCGCATGAGGCGTTCGCGCTGACCCGGCCGGATTTCCATTTCCTGCAGACCTTCACGCTCGCCGTGGCGTCGACGCCGTTTTAGGTAAGAGCGCGCTTGCGCGCGATCACACGTGGGTGCGGGCGTGGATATTGTCTCTCGGTTTAGATTCGCAATGCACATTCGGCAAGCCTCTGCCTGGCTATTGATCTGCGGTCATTTCATCACGTGACGCCGCCATTGCGCATCTCGAAAAGGCGCAACATGCTGTTCTCGCGGCTGGATTTCTTGCCGCTTCGTGAATCCTTAAACCGTCTTCATGGAGAGAAGCTAATGCGCCAGAGTAAGTCTGCAACTCCAACGATGTATCGACATTTTCAGCGACTCGCTGGCGAACTGCCACCGTTGCAAGGAATCGACCGACGCTCCTTCCAGCCGCGGGACGGCTCGGGGGCGCACCACGGGTCGGCCAACCTGGAACCGGCCATCCTGAATTTGCCCAATGAACCGTCAGTGCCGTATGTCCATGGAGCACAGCCCGGCGTTACTTGGTCACCCATCCTTGATCTTGATGAGTAGAAAGGCGACCTGGTGATCGACGTACCACCTTCTGCGTTGACGCCCGAAGGGCACTTTCTATCGGTCGAGGTTGTTATTAATAGTTTTGAGATCTGGCCCCTCATCAGTAAAGCGATCACGTTTGATACCATCGCTTGGGGAGCGCGCGCAGTCGTAAAACGAAACGATTTGATACCGCTCATAGGTAAGGGGGATAACTCTCTGTCAGTCCGCGTCTTCGTACACACGACAGACCGTCCCCCAACGGATGCTGATACAAACACAAGCGGCCTCGTCTGCCGGCTGTACAATCCCGAGGGTCTCTCGTGGAGTGCGCCCGTCATCACTCGTGGACTGAACGCAAAGGGTGAATTTGATATCGGTCAACTGATATGGGATGCAGGGGCCACGTTGTGGCCATTGTCCTTTGCTTATGACGGCGGCTGGGTGAACCATCCGGACATCGATCAGGACCCGGACACCCTCGTAAGTATCCACGGTGCATATAGCGGAACCCGGAACTCGACATCGGGTTCGGGCTATGACTTCGTTCATTGCTGGAATGTGGCATCCGACGGCGCTGAACTCACGTTCTACAATGTACTTGATCACCTCGGCGAGACCGTAAGCATGCAAGCAGAATTCACCCGGAATGGCCGTCGCTACCACACGGCCTGGGGCGAACCCTTCCGCCTGACTTACAGCGGGCCGGGTAAAGCGCTGCCGCGGCATCATCGCTAGAAGTGTCTGTTATGCCTGTTGGGCCTTGAACGCCATGGCCCGACAGGCGTGCAGAGGAGCGATGCGTCAGCGCGAGATGATATGCGCGAACCATTCCCAGCCGCGGAGCTTCGCGGTGATGAGCTTCACACAGGTGAGCATGGGCACGGCAAGGATCGCGCCGGGGATACCCCAGATCCAGCCCCAGATGAGCAGCCACAGCAGAATGGCCACCGGCGAGAGGCGCGAGCGGCGACCCTGCAGCATTGGCGTGATCATGTTGCCCTCGACCGCAGTGATGCCGGCGAAGGTAGCGGCCGGCAACAGCGCGGGGCCAAGCTCCTGGAAGTGGAGTGCGCCGACCACGGCAAGCACCGTGGTGGTGCTGATCGCGCCGACGTAAGGGATGAAGTTGGCCACGGTGGCGAAACAACCCCAAAGCAGCGGATCCGGCACGCCGTACAGGTACAGCATGGCCGAAGTCACCAAGCCCAGCGTCACGTTGATCGCGGCGGTGAGCAGCAGGTAACTCGAAACTTCCACCTGGATACTGCGAACAATGCTGACCGTATGTCGCTTGTACGCAAACGTCGGCGATATCTCGACGGCTCGCCTGAGGATCTCATCGCCGTATACCAGGAAGAAGAACACCAGCAGCGCAACGGTGAGTACGCTCGCGATGATCTTGGGCGCGGTCGCGACAATGTCCCATGCGGTAAACGCAAAGGTGTTCGGCTGTTGCGCGGCGCGTGTCACCGCACCGCCAACCAGTGTCTGCGTGGCGCGACTCGCCGCCTCGATCTGCTGGGTCATCGGCTTGATCTTCGGCGCAAAAGCGCGCATCGCGGCCGGGGCTTCATGGAACCAGTTCAACGCGGGCGTGGATAACGTGCCAACGGCGGTGACCATGCCCGTGCCCAGCAGCGCCATCACGACGACGGCAGCTAACCAGCGCGGAATGCGCCAACGGGCGGCGGCGGCGACGATCGGGTTGAGGGCGAGACCGATGAAGCCAGCGAGGACCAGCGGCACCAGCAGCGACTTGGTGATGGCCACCGTATACAACAACGCCAGCATGATCAGCCCGGTGAGGCCTATGCGGATGGCGCGCAGGTGCCGCGAGATCCGCCGTACGTTATGGCTACCACCGGGTTTGCGGCGTGCGGGGCGCGCGGGTGTGGCCAGGGTGGATACAGCAACGCCGGGCGCCACGGAAGATACGGGCGCAGGGAGAGGGTTGGGCGACTCGTTCACGTTGCCTCGTCGGCGGCGTCGGCCGCATCACCGGCCATTTCGCCCAGGAAGCTGCCGGCGGCGATGGACACGATCTTGCCGACGATATCGGCTGTGCCACCCGCTACGAGGTTGCTGACGCCCGGCAGGCCGAGCGGATTGACCTTGACGCTGCTGAGCAGGAAACCGGACCCGGCAGCAAGGCCGAGGACGGTCAGTGGATGTTCGTAGCCACGGGCGATGAGTGCCGCGGCCGGCTCGACAGTTTCAGCGCGCGCGGCGACCACGCGCGCCCGCGCCTCGGTCACCTTCGCCATGCTGCTGAAAATACCCATCGTCTCAATCCCTCTCGCGGAGTTCGCCTTCGGCCTTGCCCTGCACCGCGGCCTGCTTTGCCAGCGTGGCCAGTTCGGCGCGGGTGGCCGGCAGGGTAAGCCAGCGCATGGCGTGGCGGAAGACCAGAATGGCCAGCAGCAGGAAAATGACCTGGAGCCCCGCCAGCGCGGCCAGCGCCCATGCCCATGAACCGAACCACTGGGCGAGCGCCCAACCCACCAGGGCCAGGAGGGTGAAGCCCAGGCCGACGGCAAACGTAATCGCCGCCAGGCCCATGAACAGCATCAGGACAATGCCGCTACGCGCAAGGCCAAGTTCCGCGCCGGCCAGCTTTAGCTGGGCGGCGAAGAGGTTCTTCATGCCCTTGCCCAGGCGGCGCAGGTCATCGACCCAAGGCGGCATGGACAGCGACGGTCCGCCCGCCGGCGCGTCATCACCTGGCGGCGGGTTATCCATCCTGTCCGGCCCTGAGGATCCGTCTTCAAGCATGCATCATCCCCTGGGCGTGCCCGGTCAGTTGCGCAGGATGCGGCCAGCGAGCCAACCCGCCGCCACGGCCAGCGCGATGGACTGCACAGGCTTCTCGCGCACGTATTCGCGGGCGACATCCAGCCAGTCGTTGGCCTTGTCCACGGCATCGTCATACGCCTCCTTGCCACGCAGCTTGGCCTCTTCGGCCTTCTCGGCGGCACGGGTGGCACCATGGGCAGCGCGGTCGGTGGCGTTATGCAGGCTTGATTCGACACGGTCCGCCGTGCGGTCCACCGCATCCTTGGTCCGGTCAGCGGCGCGATCCACCGCATCGCGGGTGCGGTCGACGGCATCGGTGGTGGCCTGCTTCACCCGTTCGGCGCGCTCTTCAATGCGCGCGGCAGCCGTCACGGTGTTCGCGGCGGCGGTTGCGGCGTTGGCGACGTGGTCCTCGGGCTTGGTCATGGCTATCTCCGGGTTTCAGGCGTTGGGGTGGGGAGCTTAGGGGGCGTTAGGTGATGTGGAGGTGGTCGCGGGTGGGTTATCGCGCGCAAGCGCGCTCCTACAGCGGCCGCGGCACGCCGACCGCCGGTGTGAGCGGACGGCCGCAGCCGGGCCGTTGGCCGAGACTACACGCTGCGGCCGCGGAAGAACGAAATGATGGCCAGGATCAG
This sequence comes from Luteibacter sp. 621, assembly GCF_050435445.1. Taxonomy (NCBI): domain Bacteria; kingdom Pseudomonadati; phylum Pseudomonadota; class Gammaproteobacteria; order Lysobacterales; family Rhodanobacteraceae; genus Luteibacter; species Luteibacter sp. 621. Next base: position 431,027 of record NZ_JBNDKI010000002.1, read on the forward strand.
GAAGATGATGAACAGGATCTTCGCGATGCCTGCGGCCGTACCCGCGATACCGCCGAAACCGAAGATGGCCGCGATGATGGCGATGACCAGGAAAACCAAGGCGTAGTGCAGCATTGTCGTTCCTCCCTTGAGGGTTTGCCGTTCCATTTAGGCGCGGCCTCCGCGCAGGGGGTGTGAAGCAAAACGCCCCGCCACACCATCCATTCATCTAACCCCGGCAGCTATGGGAGCGCGCTTGCGCGCGATGGGGCTTGTGGCAGGCACCCATCGCGCGCGAGCGCGCTCCTACGGGTTCACGCAGAAATCACGCGTGGACTTTGGGGTTCAGTGAATAAGTGCCGGTAATCACCGCCTCATCCACCACGTGACCCTTGATCACGTCGCGCAATTCGGCCAGGTTGAAGCCGTTCTCCAGCTCGACCGTTTCCACATCCAGCGCATACACGTGGTAGTGGTAATGGTGCCGGATCGAGTCGTTCCACGGCGGGCACGGGCCGTCGTAGCCGTGGTAGTGGCCTTCCATGTCCGCATCGCCCTTGAACCATTCGGTGTAGCTGTTCAGGCCTTGCACCGAACCCGGGGGGCCGATCAGGTCATGCTTGATCTTCCCGTTGCCCTTGCCGCGCGGGACGATGCCCTCGCCACACGCGCCTTCGGCCAGTTCACGGCATTCCAGCGGGATATTGGCCATGAGCCAGTGCACGAACTCCACGCGCGCCAGGTTGCGCGGCACCTCACGACCTTCGACGTTCACGTCATCCGCCTTCGAGGGCACGTTGGTATCGATCACCGCGATGACGAACGACTTCGCCTTGTCGGAGACCTCGGTCCAGGCCAGGTGAGGGGTGGCGTTGCCGCCGGGCTTGATCGGCGGCGTTTCGCCCTTGGCCGGGCCCATGAAGGCGTTCTTTTCCGGAACCGGCTTGCCGTTCTCGATGCTGTCGCTCTTAAGTCGCATGCTGCTCTCCTTCTACTTCTTATAGGTAAGGCGGTAGATCTCGCCCAGCGTGGCACCGCCGATGCGAAGGCAAGGTCAGCGGGCGATGGCGTCGAAGCGGGCGGCGATGTAATCGTCGGTGAAGCTGGTCATGCCGAAATCACGGATGAAACCGCAATGGCCGCCGTAGTTCGCAATATCAAGCTCGACATTGGCCGGCAGGTCGAGTTGATCGAACGCCGCGACCGGGATGACCGGATCATCCCGCGAGGTAAGGATGGTGGCGGGGATATGCAGCCCCTTCAGCCGATCACCGGCGACGGAATAGCCATCCAGGTAACCTTCAAGCGATCCGAAGTCGGTATGGCGCAGTACCAGCGAGCGCGTCAGGTCGCGCATGTTCTGGTTGAGCTCATCCAGCTCGAAATAGGTCTGTTGCGGGAACGCCTGCTGCTTCTGGCGCAACGAGCGGCGCCACTTGCGCATGAAGTACGCCTGGTAGATCCACGGCGCATCGCTTTCCAGCGAGAACAGGCCTTCGGCCGGATCGATGATCGGGCACACGGCCAGCACGTAATCCAGCGGCACCGCCTCGCGGGTGGCCAGCATGGCGGCGCGCAGGGCGAAGTTGCCGCCGAGCGAGAACCCCGCCAGGCCCACGGCCTTCGCCGGGAACATGCGGCAGATTTCGCCCAGCGCCACGACCACTTCGTCGATGCGGCACGAATGGAACAGCGCTTCATTCAGGCCATGGCTGTCGCCGTGGTCGCGGAAGTTCAGGCGAAAGATGTCCCAGCCATCCTTGAGCAGGCGGCTGCCGGTCTGCAGCACGTAGGTCGAATCGACGCTGCCTTCCCAGCCGTGGAACAGGATGGCCAGGCCCCGCGACTCGCGGCCGGTGGCCTGGGCGGTGTAGCGCCCGCTCAGGCGGTCGCCGTGGCCCACATCCACCAGCACCTCGCGGGCTTCTTCCTGGACCTGGTGCGCGCGCTTGGGCAGCAGCCACCGGCGGATGCCGCTGGACGAGAGCATGGTCTGGATATGGCCGCTGCGCAGCGGCCACGGCGGGTGGAAATCGGCGCCCGTTGGCAGGCTCATGCCGGCGTATCGGTATCCAGCGCCAGCGCGATGCGCTCGCGGGCCGTCTCGGCCATGCGCCGACGGCCGTCGGCGGACACGGCCACGGGTTCGAGAAAGTGCACTTCCACATCCAGCGGCGGGCCACCGAGCAACCGCACGATGTTGCCCACGAAGCTTTCGTGCTCGCGGAACCCGGCATCGATCACCCGCCGGCCATGCCTGGCAAAGCGCAGGGCGACGGGCTGGACCGGAACATCGGCATCGAGCGCGGCCTGGAAGATACGCGCGTGGAACACACGGAGCACGCCGTTGTGGCCCGTGCCGCCTTCGGGAAACACCGCGACCGAGCGGCCCGCCTTAAGGCGCTCGACCATGACCGCCATGACGGAAGCCAACGAGTGGTTGTTGCCGCGGCGGTGGAAAATGGTACCGCCCTTCGCAGCCATCCAGCCGACCAGCGGCCAGCGGGCGATCTCGGCCTTGGCGACAAAGCAGGCGGCGCGCTGGGAATGGAGCAGCACGATATCCAGCCACGAGGTGTGGTTGGCCACGAACAGCACGGCATCGGGCAGCGGCGTACCTTTGCGGTAGACGCTAAAGCCGAATATCCGCAGCAACCACGTCGACCACAGGCGGATGGCCCGGTGCGCCAGCGGCTCCCGGCCGTTTTTCATCACGGCCGTGGACCAGCTCAGGATGAATGCGCAGATGAAAATCGCAAAAACGATGTGCGCGATAACCAGCGGCACGCGCCACAGGTAGCGCAACGGGCGCATGCGGTCGCGTGGGGCGGGATTGGCGGTGGCAGCTTCCATGGAGCGCACAAGATTAACGACGCGGCGACGCCGCCGCTAGAGCGATCTTAATTTCTTCTTAAATGACGTGTATTTGTAGGAGCGCGCTTGCGCGCGATCGGGGTCCTGGCGAGTACCTATCGCGCGCAAGCGCGCTCCTACAGGGGCCTTGCGTTGGCCAGGGGCAGGGCTGTGCTGGCCTTGACGGTGCGCAGGACGAAGCTGGTGTTCACGTCGGCCACCCCGGCCGCATTGAGCAGGCGATCGAGCAGGAAGGCCGAGAAGCCGTCCAGGTCGGCCACGTACACCTGGAGCAGGTAATCCATGTCCCCGGTCAGCGCGTGACACGCCACGACTTCGTCCCAGTCGGCCACCGTGGCGGAAAAGGCGGCCACGGCCTCGCTCTCGTGCCGGGAGAGCTGGACGCGAACAAATGCCTGCAGGCCCAGGCCGATCGCCCGCGGCTCCAGCCGGGCACCGTATCCGGCGATCACCCCATCGGCCTCCAGCTTTTGCACACGGCGCAGGCACGCGGAGGGCGAAAGGTTCACCTCGGTGGCCAACTCGGCATTGCTGATGCGGCCGTTGGCCTGGAGCGTGGCCAGGATGCGCAGGTCGGTACGGTCGAGGTTGCCTTGCATGGAAATGTCGCCAGATCGATCCAGTACGCAAGATGATTGCACACTTAACGCCGCACCGTGCAACAACACAAGCCTCTTGCGCCGGATTGGCCGTAAGCTGTTGTCTTACCCACTGCAACAGCCCCAAGGAGGCCCGCCATGGACACCCCCCGTCGCGTCGAACACCAACAGACCGACCGCGGATACGTGCCCGTCTACGCGACCGGCATCGTGGAGCAGCCGTGGGCCAATTATTCGAAGACCGACCACGAGGTCTGGGACACCCTGTACAAGCGCCAGCGCGAATTGCTGCCGGCCTACGCCTGCAAGGAGTTCCTGGAAGGTGTCGAGCGGTTTGGCTTTGGCGAGGGCGGTATCCCCCGCTTTGACGACCTGAACAAGGTACTTGCCGAGGCTACCGGCTGGCAGATCGTGGCCGTGGAAGGCCTGCTGCCGGATGAGGTGTTCTTCGACCACCTGGCCAATCGCCGCTTCCCCGTGAGCTGGTGGATCCGCCGCCCGGATCAGCTGGATTACCTGTCCGAGCCGGATCTGTTCCACGACCTGTTCGGCCACGTGCCGCTCCTGCTGAACCCGGTGTTCGCCGATTACATGCAGGCCTATGGCAAGGGCGGCATGAAGGCACACGCCATCGGGCCGGAAGCGCTGATGAACCTCACGCGCCTGTACTGGTACACGGTGGAATTCGGCCTGATCAACACGGCCGAGGGCATGCGCATCTACGGCGCGGGCATCGTCAGCTCCAAGGGCGAATCCATCTACTCCATTGATTCCAAAGCCCCCAACCGCATCGGGTTCGGCCTGGAGCGGGTGATGAACACCAAGTACCGGATCGATACGTACCAGCAGACCTACTTTGTGATCGATAGCTTTGACCAGCTGTTCGATGCCACCCGGCCGGACTTTACCCCGATCTACGAAAAGCTCTCGCACGGCTCTGCCGTGGCGGCCGCCGCCGTGCTGGAAACGGACAAGGTGTTCCAGCGCGGTACCCGTGAGGGCTTCGCTTCCGGCGAAGACAACTGAAACTCAACGGCGGCCTAACGAACCGCCCCCTACGATGGAACCATCCAAGGTCGAACAGGGTGGGTCCATCGTGGTTGTCTTCGATATTCCGTTTGAGTCGGTCGGGCCGGGCCTCTGGCTGCTGCAGAAGAACGAAGCCGAATATGGCGAGTTCTGCTCGCGTGATGATGCGCTTGAGTGCGCCCTCAACGAGGCAAAGCGCCTCGAGGCACGCAATGCACTGTCGGATATCGTGTTGAACATCGAAGGCAATGACGGCGTGTGGCGTGCATTCGACACGTCCATCCGGCCCTATGCGGGGCGCATGCGCGATAGCTAAAGCCGTTCGGAACATGGAGCAAGCGACGACGGGTCGGCGAAAGCCGGCCCGTTATTTTTTTGTCAGACAAAAAACCCAGGAAAAATAAAACCCCGGCAGCCAGGGGAGGAGCTGCCGGGGTCGCGTCGGGTCCAGGCTATCAGGGGAAATAGCGGGACCCGGGACAATCGTGCGGTTCGAAAACCACCGTTTGCCAACAGGTCGCCTCTCGGCGATCGAATACTTAGATAAGGCCGGAGCCGTGAAGTTCCCGTACTACTTCGTGGCTTCGTTTGGGCTCTGTTTAACTTGGGCCGCCATCGCGTGGTCGGCGAGCCATGGCTTCACCTGCGCCACCCACAGCGCGTAGCCCTTCGGGTTCATATGCAGGCCATCCTCGATGAAGAGGTCGGCCTTCGGCTGGCCGTTTGCGTCGACCATGGCTGGGGCGACATCCAGGAATGCCACGCCCTTTTCCTTCATGGCCTGGTCGCGCACGAGCTGGTTCGCGAGATCGATCTGCGGCAGCAGGTTGACGCGGGCAATGCTGGGCTTGATCGAAATGAAAGCGATGGGAACTTGCGGATCGTAGGAACGCACTTTCGCCACGAACGCCGTGAAGTCGTCGCGCACCTGTTCCGGGGTATCGCCGTTCTGCAGGTCGTTGTCGCCGGCATACACCACAATGGCGGCCGGATGGTATGGCCTGACGATGCGATCGGCGAACGCCGTGCTGTCATCCAGGTCGGAGCCACCAAAGCCGCGATTGATCACTTTGTAACCAGGGAAATCGGTATCGAGCGTCTTCCAGAAGCGGATGGACGAACTACCGATGAAGAGCACCGCATGCTGCGGCGGCGGTGCGGCCTTGTCCGATGCCTCGAAGGCCTGGATATCGGGTTCCCACTTAGCGTGGTCATTTTCCTTGGCGGCGGCGCCGAAGGCGAGGAACAGCAGGGTGAGGAGGATCGTCAGGCGTTTCATGCCCCGACCGTAACCCGATTAGGGTTCGCGGGACAAACCCTGGCGCTCCACTGGCGTCACCTTCAGCACCGCCTCGATGCGCGAACCGTTCCACCGGTAAATGAAGTGTTCTGCCTGTGTGCACGGGGCGACGACATCCGGATAAAAGGCGGCAACGCATTCACCACCCGCATGGCGCGCACTGTCGTACACGATGCCGTTGGAGCCGGCGTCGCGCAGTTCCCGGGCAAGCTTGACGCTGGCCGCGTAGGAATCCGGATCGTGTTCGGCCGGCCATCCGCCGCGGATGTCGTGGAAGCGACCCGCGATGGACGTGCGATAGCAGCGCACCTGTACATCGGTGGGCGGTTCTTTCGTGGCGGCCATGAAGGCCTCGCGGTGGAACACCGTTTCCTCGATGGCGGTGGCAACCGTATGCGCCGCGTAAAACACACCCCAATGCCCATCGGAGAAACGGCTGCCATCGGGTGAGATATGGGCGAAGGCGGCCATGACCGGGCTCGTGCCGGGGCCGGCGATGCGACGTTCTGGCGGGACGAGGCTGAGCGCGCCTATTTCATCGCGCAGGCGGGGGTTGGTCAGCGATTCGATCTGCATCACCGCGTCGATATCTTTCGGATCGGCGATGCGATCGAACAGGCCGACGGGCGGGAAGCGGCTGGAAACAATGCGGTACGCGTGGCTCCAGCGGATGCGGCGGAGCGGTGGCGCGGCGCTCATCCGTTCCAGCCGCGCTGGGCGTCCAGGTACTGGCGGACGACGTAGAGGTCGGCGACGTTGCCGGAGAGCATGCGATCCAGCGCCGAACGGCCACCGAACAGCGCGGCGTCATTGGGCTTGCGCACCCAGGCATCGGCCTGGGAAGGATCGGGGAAGAGGATCTGCAAGTCTTTCCAGATTCCGAGCAGGTAGCTGATCCGCTCGATGACATCGCGCGAAGGCGAGCCTTCCTGCTGTTTCTTCCACTTGAAGTAGGTGGACTCGGGCGGGTCGCCCAGCAGCGTGCGCTGCTCGGCACCCTTCAGCTTCCAGTGATCGGCCAGGCTGAAAAACGCCCGGAGGGCTGGCCCGCCAAGGTCGCCGCCAGGGGTCGGTTCGGTTCGGATGGCTGGACGCATCTCAACTTCACCTGTGGAGTTGAGATGCAGTGTACTACATTCGTGGAGTTCTTGGTGTAGGAGCGTGCGAGGTTTAGCCCTTCCGTGCGGCAATCCACGCATCCACGTGCTTCTCCAGCACCGGCATGGGCACGCTGCCCATCGCCAGCACCATGTCGTGGAAGGCGCGCAGGTCGAATTTCTCGCCCAGTTGCTTTTCCGCTCGCTCACGTAGCTCGCGGATCTTCAGGTAACCCAGCTCGTACGACAGGGCCTGGCCGGGCCAGCTGATGTAGCGGTCCACCTCGTTCACGATTTCGCGCTGGCTAAGCGCCGTGTTCTCGGTCAGGTAATCGATCGCCTGCTGGCGGGTCCAGCCCAGGTGATGGATGCCGGTATCGACCACCAGGCGGCAAGCACGCCACATCTGATAAGTGAGGTAACCGAAGCGCTCATAGGGCGTGTGGTAAATGCCCATCTCTTCGCCCAGGTACTCCGAGTACAGTGCCCAGCCTTCGCCGTAGGCGGAGATGTAGCCATCGCGGCGGAAGGCGGGCAGGCCCTGCTGCTCGGCGGAGAGCGCTAGCTGCAGCGCATGGCCCGGCATGGATTCATGCAAGGTGAGCGCGGGCATGTTGAACAGCGGGCGCGACGGCAAGTCATAGGTATTCACCAGGTACACATCCGCGCCACCGCGACCGGAGGTGTAGTACGGGGCGATATCCGCCGGCACCGGCTTGATCGCAAAGCGCTGGCGCGGCAACAGCCCAAAGTACTTCGACAGGTCGCCATCCACCTGCTTGGCCACCCACGCGGTACGCATCAGCAGCTCGTCGGGCGTCTTCGCATAGAACTGCGGATCGGTGCGCAGGAAGTGCAGGAACGCCGGAAAATCGCCCTTGAAGTCGGTTTCCTTCATCACCTCGAGCATGCGCTCGTGGATGCTCGCCACCTCGCGCAGGCCAATGGCGTGGATCTGGTCGGGCGTGAGGTCCAGCGTCGTGTATTCGCGGATCTGTTGCAGGTAATACGCCTTGCCATCCGGCATCGCTTCGGCAGCCAGCGTCGGCCGCGCCTTGGGCAGGTATTCCTTGCGGAAGAAAGTGAGCAGCTTGCCGTAGGCGGGAATCACGCCCTTCGCGATCGCATCGCGGGCCTGCGCACGCAGGGCATCGGCGTCCCTCGCCGGCAGCGTGGCGGGCATGTGCTTGAACGGTTCGTACAGCGCACTGTCTTCGGGGTTCTTCAGTTCCGCGACGGCCGCGATGGAGACGTCGCGGCCATCCAGCACTGCGCGCGGTACGGTAAAGCCGCGGGCCAGGCCCAGGCGCATGTTCGCGATTTCCTGGTCCATCCAGCCGGGGATCTGCTTCAGGCGCGCCACGTAGGCGTTGTAGTCATCGCGCGTGCGCAGGTCATCGCCATGCATCACGTAGCTCACATCGGACCAGAACGCCGAATCGCTGTTGAACGGCATCTGCCACTGGCCGAAGCGCTGGGCGGCGGCCAGGTTGTAGACCTGCTCGCGGTATACCTCGAAATCGATGCGCGCTTCGTCACTCAGTTGGTTCTTGTCGATACGGTCCAGCTGCGCCAGCACGTCGTTCCAGTAGGCCAGGCGCTTGGCCTGGCTCGCCGCATCGACCGTATCCAGCCGGCCATCGCCCGGCTGTGCCTCGCCCGAGGTGAGGATGCCGGCCTGCCCGTTACGCCACGACCATTCCTTCTCGTAAATGGACTTGAAGGCGTCATCGGCCTGCTGGCTGGCGTGGGCGGCACCGGCGAAGAGGCCGGCGAAGGCGATGGCGCGGATCCAGGGGGTCATGCGGCTTCCAATGGGGACGTGGAAAGGCCTGATGATCGCATGCTGGCGAAGCGATGACCCCTGCCGTTTGTAGGAGTGCGCTTGCGCGCGATGGGGGCATGGCATCGCCGCTTCGTTGGCTTTTCGCGCGCAAGCGCGCACCTACAGGGGGGCGGTTCTTATTCCAGGCCGCCGTAGTATCCGCGGATGGTTTCAAGGAAGGTTTTCAGGTCACGGCCTGGCACATCCTTGAACGTCTCGCCGGATTCGCGCAGGGTTTCGATGCGATCGGGGCGGAAGTTGCGGAAGTCGTCGCGGTGCCGGCACCACGCCGTCAGGGTCCATGCACCGCCCCAGAAGGACAAGCACAGCGGCTCCACCTCGCGGGTACTGGCACGGCCCTGTGCATCGCGGTACTCCAGGCAGAGCACGTGCCGCTGCAGCACCGCTTCGTGCAACCGATCAAGCAACTGCGCGATCCGGTTCTGCTCCGGGTCACGCCAGATCGGCGCGAAGATCTTCGATTGCGCCGCGCGTTCGCGCAGATCCGGCGGCAACACGGCCTCGATCTTGATCAGCGCCGCCTGGGCCTGGCGGGCCAGGCGTTCGCCGGCAAAGGCACGTACAAATCGCGTACCGGCAACAAGGGCTTCCAGTTCGTCGGCCGAAAACATCAGCGGAGGGATATCCGAGCCCTTGCGCAGCAGATAGCCAACCCCGGCTTCGCCTTCGATGGGGACGCCGGAGAGCTGCAAATCGGCCACGTCGCGGTAAACCGTGCGTAGCGAGACCTCCAGGGTTTCGGCCAGCTGCCGCGCGGGCAGCGCCGTACGCCGCCCGCGCAGGGCGTTGATGATGAGGAACAGGCGATCGGCGCGGCGCATGGGCCCATCATCGCTTTCCGCGCGGCGCGCGGGAAGCGATGGAAGTCACGGCGCCGGCCCATGTCCCCGGCCTCAGGCCGCCGCCCGCTGCTGGGCGCGGGCCAGCGCCTCGTCCTGCACGGCCGCCCGGATGATGGCCGGGCGTACTTTCAGGCGGGCCACGTAGGCCTCGAACACAGGGCGTCGCGCCACCAGCCCGAAAGACATCGTGTAGTCGAGAGCATTGGCCCACAGGATGTCCGCGGCGGTGAAGCGATCACCAAGCAGCCACGGCCCTACCTGCAGCTGGGCCTCGACAAGCCCAAGCACCGTGTCGTGATCGCCATAGGGGCACGTGCCGGCCGGCGGCACCGCATTGTTCATGTACTTGTCCAGCACGGCCGGCTCGAAGCACGAACCGTAGAACGCCAGCCAGCGCAGATAGGGCCCGCGCAGCGGATCGCCCAGGCCAGGCGCCAGCCCCGCCTGCGGGAACAGGTCGGCCAGGTAATTGAAGATGGCCGGGCGCTCGGTCACCAGCTGCCCGTGGTGCGAAATGGCCGGCACCTTTCCCATGGGGTTCACCTTGAGGTACCCGGCCTGGCGCTGTTCACCGGCGGCGAGGTTGAGCACATGCATGTCGTACTGAGCCCCCAGCTCTTCCAGCAGCATGAGCGTGCTGGTCGAGCGGCTCTGCGGGCCGTGGTGGAAAACGATGCGGCTGGTATTCATTCCCTTCCCTCGTGTCTCAAAGTTGCCTGCGGTATGTAGGAGCGGGGGGGGGGGGGGGGGGGGGGGGGGGGGGGGGGGGGGGCCCCCCCCCCCCCCCCCCCCCGCTCCTACAGGTTCATTTCGATGTCAGGTAGCGACCTGGGCGCCAGGTGCTCCGGCGAGCTGTGGCGGGCTGACGAGCGGCCGGCGCGGCCTTGCCACCCGGGCGATCCGGTGCGAAGCGGTACTGGCCATCCATCAGCAGCCCGCGCTGGCCAACCGGGGCGTATAGCTCGGCAATACGTTCGAGAAAGCGGTTCATGGCTGCGCACTCCCCAGTGCTTCGGTAGGGGAGAGTCTGCGCGGGGGCTGCTGACAACGTACTGTCAGCAGCCCCCTCTGGCGCCATTCACGCAGCACCCGGACAATGCGTACTTTCGCGCCCGGGCCCTTGTGATGACGAAACCGATTTCATTGATCCAGTTCCTGATCGAAGAGAAGCGAGCTGGCCACGTTTACAGCGAGCTGAGCCTGCTGATCGAAGTGGTGGCGCGCGCCTGCAAGCGCATCTCCGTGGCCACCGGCAAGGGCGCCCTTGGTGGCGTGCTGGGTAACGCCGGCTCGGATAACGTGCAGGGCGAGGCGCAGAAAAAGCTGGATGTGATCTCCAACGAGATCCTGCTCGAGGCCAACGCCTGGGGTGGCCACCTGGCCGCGTGCGCCTCCGAAGAGATGGAAGACCCGCAGCCGATCCCCGATGCGTATCCCAAGGGCCACCACCTGCTCCTGTTCGATCCGCTGGATGGCTCCTCGAACATCGACGTGAACGTGTCGGTGGGCACCATCTTCTCGGTGCTGCGCTGCCCCGATGGCGTCACCGAACCCACCACCGAAGACTTCCTCCAGCCGGGCACGGCGCAGGTCGCCGCGGGCTACGTGGTGTATGGCCCGTGCACGCTGCTGGTGCTCACCTTCGGCCATGGCGTGCACGAGTTCACCCTGGATCGCGAGCACGGCAGCTTCGTGCTGACCAAGCGCGGCATCACCATCCCCGCCGAAACGGGCGAGTTCGCCATCAATATGTCCAACCAGCGCCATTGGGAAGCCCCGATGCAGCGCTACATTGGCGAACTGCTGGCCGGCACCACGGGCCCGCGCGGCCGTGACTTCAACATGCGTTGGGTGGCATCCATGGTGGCCGATGTCCACCGCATCATTACCCGGGGTGGCGTGTTCTTTTACCCACTGGACGCGAAAATCACCGCCAAGGGCGGCACCGGCAAGCTGCGCCTGATGTACGAGGCCAACCCCATGGCCTTCATCATTGAACAGGCCGGCGGCGCGGCCACCACGGGGCGCGAGCGGATCATGGAGCTCCAGCCCACGGGCCTGCACCAGCGTGTCCCGGTGTTCCTCGGCTCGAAGCACGAGATCGAAATCGCCACGCGTTACCACCTCGAAGCCGACCAGACCCGCGGCTGAACCCTCCCGAGATACCGACGACATGATGTCCCGCCGCCTTAGCCTGATCCCGCTCCTGCTGGCCTGCCTGCTCACGGGCTGCTTTGGCGGCGGCGCCACCAAGCCCGACCAGCGCCCCGACACTGCGGTGCCGGTGCTGGCCGCCAAACCACGCATCGGCCTGGCCCTGGGTGGCGGTGCCGCGAAGGGCTTCGCGCACATCGGCGTCATCAAGATGCTGGAGGCCAGCGGCATCCACGTGGATGTCGTCTCGGGCACCAGTGCGGGCAGCGTCGTCGGTGCGCTCTACGCCAGTGGCATGGATGCCTTCCAGCTGCAGGAAACCGCCTTCTCGCTCGATGAAGGCCGGATCCGCGATGTGCGCTTCTTCTCCGGCGGTATGGTCCAGGGCCAGAAGCTGCAGGATTACGTGAACGAACTGGTGAAGCAGCAGCCGATCGAAAAGCTGCATACGCCGTTCGCCGCCGTGGCCACCGTGCTGGAGACAGGCGACCGTGCCATCTTCGTGCGGGGCAATACTGGCCAGGCCGTGCGCGCTTCCAGCAGCATTCCGGGCGTGTTCGAGCCGGTGGAGATCAACGGCAAGCATTTCGTCGATGGCGGCGTGGTGAGCCCGGTCCCCGTGGACGCGGCGCGCCAGCTTGGTGCGGATATCGTGATCGCGGTGGATATCTCCGCCCGGCCCGATGGCACCAACCCCGCCAACATGGTCGGCATCGTGGGCCAGTCCATTACGATCATGGGCCGTAAGCTCGCCGAACAGGAACTGGGCCGCGCCGATATCGTGATCCGCCCGAAGGTCGGCCAGATCGGCCCCACGGATTTCGACCAGAAGAACATCGCCATCCTGGAAGGCGAGCGCGCCGCCCTTGCGGCCATGCCGGCGATCAAGGCGAAGATCGCGGAAAAGACGGCTGCCATGGGCAAGCCGCCCGTGCCAGCGAAGTAATCAGCCGGCTTCGATGAGCGCCAGCGCGGACTGGCGCCCCACCGAGAGCATGTCATCGGACATGGCGCCATCGGCCACCGCCCGCGCCAGCGCGAGCGAACCCACCATCGAGGCCAATACGGCGGTCGCCAGCGTGCGCCGACGCTTGCCACGCACTGATTCAGGCAATGTGGACGCGATCAGCTCCAGCATGCCGCCGACGCCTTCGGTGAACACGGCCCGTGTCTCCTCGGGACGCCGCGCCAGCTCGCTCGCGAGCGATGCGGCGACGCAGCCGTTCGCCGGGTTATCGCGGTGGTCGGCAGACAGGTAGTCGTTCACCAGTGCGCGGTAACGCTCGCCACGGGAGGTGGCCACGCGATCGGCCATGCGCTGGGTGGCCTCGGCCACGCCACTGGCGACGCATTCACGGACCAGATCCTCCTTGGAGGGGAAATGGTTATAGAACCCGCCCTGGGTCAGCCCCACGTCGCCCATCAGGCTGACGACGCCAACCGCATCGATCCCGTCGGCGCGAAACCGCTCCGACGCTGCTTCGACAATCCGCTGTCGTGTCAGCTCCTTATGGCCCTTCTCATAACGCATGCCCGTAGCCCTGTCACGAGTGCTTGCCCCACTCGGCGGGCATTGTAGCTAATCCTTGCACATTGAAATGTCGCAAGGACCGATGACTTCTTTCACATGGCGCGCCGGCGCGCGACCTCCTCCGGCGTGACCTGGCCCTGCTTCCCGCCGAAATGGCCGATCACGTAGTTCGCCAGGGCGGCCACTTCCGCATCGCTATACGCATGACCGAAGGCAGGCATATACACGTCGCTCTCGCCAATACGCATCTTCACGCCTTGCAGAATGGCCTGCGTGACGTTGGCACCCTTGGGGTCATTCACCCCGCGGGTTCCTGCGAGGCTGGCATAGCGGGTCTGCTGGCCGGCGCCGTTCCACTGGTGACAACTCGCGCACGCGCCTTCGAACAGGTGCAGGCCCATGGCGTTGGCACCGGCATCGGCGCCAGGTGCTGCCTCGCTGGAGGCCACCATCGCCTGTGCCCTGGGATCGACGACGATCGGATCCTTGCCTTCGCGCGCGGGAACCGTTCGCAGCCAGCTCACCAGCGCGGCCGTATCTTCGGGCGTAAGGAATTGCAGGCTATGCGCCACGGCTTCACCCATGGGGCCCGAGGCCGACGCGTGACCATCGGCATGGCCGGTACGCAGGTACTGCGCCAGCGCGTCATCGGACCACTGGCCGACGCCGTGCACGCCGTCAGAGGTGATGTTGTAAGCACGCCAGCCCTGTAGCACCTCGCCCGCCAATGCGTCGCCTTGCTTCATACCAAAGCCAACGTTGCGCGGCGTGTGGCACTCGCCGCAATGGCCCAGGGCGCCGGCAAGATACGCACCGGCGTTCCACGCCGGCGGCCTGGCCGGATCCGGCTCGAAACGGTGACTGCGGAAGAACGCGGCATTCCAGAACGCCATGGCCCAGCGCTGGTTGTACGGGAACCCAAGATCGTTAGGCCGGTTTTCCTGGTGCACTTTCGGCTGCGTGAATAGCCACGCCTTGATCGCCAGCACGTCGGCCCGGCTGAGTTCGGTGTACGACGTGTACGGGAACGCGGGGTAGAGGTGCTTCCCGTCGTTGCGGATGCCTTCGCGTACCGCCCGTACGAACTCGTCGTCGGTCCACGTGCCGATGCCTGTCTCCGGGTCGGCGGTGATATTGGAGGAATAGATGGTGCCGAAAGGTAGCTTGAACGCGACGCCGCCAGCGAATGGCTTACCGCCCTCGGCCACGGTGTGGCACGCCACGCAATCAGCCGCGCGCGCCAGGTAGGCACCACGCGCCACCGCGTCGGCGCCAGACGGTGCGCCCACGATGGCGGGAGCAGTGCCATCGGCCGTATCCGGACGTGTACGCCACAAGAACACCGCCGCACCGACGACGATAAGCACCAGCAGGATAATCAGCACGCGTTTCATGCCACGCCCTCCCCGCGGTTACCTGTGTCGGCAACCTGCTTCAGTGCATCGGGTTGCGCCAGCGAGGTGTGGGCGACGGGCATCTGGTGCAGGCGAATGCCCGTCGCTGCGAAGATGGCATTCGCCAGGGCAGGTGCCGTGATCGCCGTGCCCACTTCGCCGATGCCGCCCGGCGCTTCGTCGCTCTGCACCTGGTGCACCTCGACCAGCGGTGTCTCGTTGATGCGGAGGTTGCGGTAATCGTGGAAGTTGCTCTGCTGGATCGCCCCATGCTCGAGGGTGATACCGCTGTAAAGCGCGGCGCTGAGGCCGAACAGCACACCGCCTTCGATCTGCGCTTTCACCGAACTGGGGTTGATGGTGATGCCGTTATCGATGGCCGCCACGGCGCGCCGTAGCTTTACGATGCCCTGTGGCGTGACTTCAACCTCCACTGCGAGGCACACATGGCTGCCGAACGGGGAACCGACGGCAATGCCGCGCCCACAACGCGCGGGCAGCGCACTTCCCCAGCCGATCTTCGATGCCACGAGGTCCAGCACACCGAGGGGTCGCGAACCGGGAGCCATGATCGCCCGGCGGTAAGCGACGGGATCCTTGCCGGCTGCATGCGCGAGTTCATCGATGAAGCTTTCGACGACCCACAGGTTGTGCGTTGGGCCCACGCCACGCCACCAGCCGACCACGAGGCCGGGCGGCATATCGTGGCGCACCCATTCCACCAGCACGTTATCCATCACATAGGGCAGGTCGGCCGCGGATTCGATGGCATCGCTATCCATGCCATCCTTGCCCATGCCGCCGGGCAGCCAGCGGCCGAGCACCGTCCCGCTGGTGATCCTGTGGTGCCAGCCAACAGGTTTGCCACCGTCGCCCAGCGTGGCCGAGATGCGGTCGAAGTACAGCGGGCGAACGCGGTCGTGGCGTATGTCCTCTTCGCGGCTCCAGATCACCTTGAGCGGGTAGGCCACCTGTTTTGCGAAGGCGACGGCCTGCTCCACCTGGTCTGTCTCGAGCCGCCGGCCAAAGCCGCCGCCGAGGAAATGGTTGTGCAACGTCACGGCTTCGGCCGGGATGCCGCAGAGGCGGGCGGCTTCGGCGACGACGCGCGTGGGAACCTGGGTGCCGGTCCACACTTCGCACTTGCCTGGCGTTACGTGCACCGTTGCATTGAGCGGCTCCATGGGTGCATGAGCGAGCATGGGAGTGATGAACTCAGCTTCTACCCGCTTGCCGCCCGCAGGTGCATCGCCTTTCGGCTTGCGGCCCACCAACGCCGGACCATGCTGCGAGCTACGCTTCAGCGCATCGATCAGACCCTGCGTATCCAGGTTGGCGTTGACACCGGGTTTCCAGGTGATCTGCAGCGCCTCGAGCCCGCGTGATGCGATCCAGTAGTTATTGCCGACAACGGCAACAGCGTTATCCAGCTTGATGATGTCGAGCACGCCGGGAATCGCGCGGGCCGCCGTTTCATCGACGGCGCCCAGCGTACCCGCCAACTCAGGACTGGTGCGAACCGCGGCGAACTTCATCCCTGGTACGTTGACGTCGATACCGAACAGGGTGGCGCCATTCACCTTGTCGGGTGAGTCTACGCGGCGCAGCGGCTTTCCAATCAGGGTGAAATCCTTGCGCTCCTTCAGCTTGACGCCAGCCGGTTGCGGCAGCTTGCCCGCCGCATTGGCGACGGCGCCAAAACCAAGGGTTCGGCCTGAGGGCGCGTGGGTGATCACGCCTCGCGCCACACTGCACGCGGCGGCCTCCACATGCCACTGCGCGGCCGCGGCGGCGATCAGCATCTCACGTGCGACAGCACCAGCCTCGCGCAATACCTGCCATTGGCCGCGTGTGCTGGTGGAGCCACCCGTGATCTGGCCGCCACCGAGCAGGGCCTGTCCATACAATGCATCGTTGGGTGGCGAGTGCTCGATCGTGACCTGGTCCAGGCCAACGCCGAGTTCCTCCGCCAGCATCATGGCGATACCGGTGTAAATGGCCTGGCCCATTTCCACGGTGGGCATGACCAGGCGCACCTTGCCGTCAGCGTCCACGCGTATGAAAGCATTGGGTACGAAAGGCGGATTCCCGTCGGCGGCAGCAGCGGCGCTATCGGCATCCTGGCGCCTGGCGGACATGCCGGCGACGGCGGGCCCCATGCCCGCGGTCCAGAGAAAAGCGACGGCCAGGCCCATGCCCGCGCCTTTCAGCACCGCGCGGCGACCGGGATCGATACCGTCGTGATCACATCGCGCGCTCATGCCGGGCTCCCGTCGACGATGACCTGCAGGCCGGCCGGCGTCCCCGTGGCGGCCTGGTGGATCGCTTCGCGAATGCGCACATAGGTGCCACAGCGGCAGATGTTGCCCGACATCGCGGCATCAATATCGGCATCGCTCGGATGGGGCGTGCGTGCGAGGAGTGCGGCGGCCGACATGATCTGGCCGGATTGGCAATAGCCACACTGCACCACATCGAGCGCCAGCCATGCCTGCTGCACTTTCGTGCCTTCGGGCGTTGCCCCGATGCCTTCGATGGTCGTCACGGCACGGTCGCCCACCGCCGATACAGCCAACTGACAGGAGCGGACCGGTTTGCCGTCAAGGTGGACGGTGCATGCGCCACACTGCGCGATGCCACAGCCGAACTTGGTCCCGGTCAAGCCAACGATATCGCGCAGTACCCACAGCAGGGGCATGTCGGGCGGGACGTCCACCTGCCGGTCTTCCCCGTTCACACGAAGCACGATCATGCGCAACTCCTCCTGGCGGCCACAGGCGGGGCTGCGGCGTGAGCTGGGGTACGTGTCGGAAAGAGCTTACGCCGATCCGGGCGCAACGGAACGCTGATCCGGGTGGTTCGCCGACATCGCGAATGTTCATCGTTCCGCATCATCCGCCTTGCCGCTTGCACATCCTTGTGGTGCGTTTCGCGAACGAAACCACCGGTTCCCTCAGTTGTATCGGTTCACGTGCAGGTGGACGCGGCCTTTAGGACTTCGCCCGATAGGCCACGTGTCGTCGCCCCACTACGTTGTCGTCGTGCCGTGAGGCACAACCTACCGAAACGCAAGGAGGCTCCATGAAGCGCTATATACGCAACGCCATAACGCCCGCTGTTCTGATCATCGCCTTTTCCCACACGCAGGCAGCCCGCGCCCTCGACTACGACTCCGCATACGCTTATCCCGCAGGCTGTGTCGTAAGCTGGAAGGCGCAGGTGTTCAAAGCCAAGTGGTGGACTGGCCCGGGCCACACGCCTGACGAGGTCGCCAACGCGGCTAATCCCTGGGACACCTCCTGGGAAATCGCCGCGCAGGGAACGCCCACCGGGTGCCCGAACGAACAAGCCGTTCCGCCTGAACCGGCTCCCGGCGATCCCGGTGAACCACGCCAGGTTCTGCTCAGCACGCTGCTGGCCGACGAAAGCAGGCTGGCTGCCGCGTTCCCGATGATGGAACCGGTGCGCCGTTCCATTCGCACGCTGGATAACGCATCCGTCGAAGCCGTGCAGCCCATGCGGAAACACAACCCTGCCAACGTTCGCCGTGTGGAGGCGATCGTGGATGCGGCAAAGTTCGACTACCTGTTTCCGCTGCGCGCACCGGAATACAGCTACAACAACTTCCTCAAGGGTATGGCGAAGTTTCCGGCCGTGTGTGGCGACTACGCCACGCCCGACGAATCAGAAGCCATCTGCAGGAAGACACTTGCCACGATGTTCGCGCATGTTGCCCAGGAAACCGGTGCCCACGAAGCGTGGCGGCCCGAGCCGGAATATCGCCAGGGGCTCGTTTACGTGCGCGAGATGGGCATGACCGAACAATCCGACAGTTACAACGGCGGCTGTGGCGACGTGAACTGGGCGACTGAAGCGTGGCCATGCGGCAAGTGGGCCGACGGGCGGTTCAAGAGCTATTTCGGTCGTGGAGCAAAACAGCTGTCGTACCACTTCAACTACGGCCCGTTCTCCGACGCCATGTTCGGCGATGCGACGGTGCTGCTCGACGCGCCCGAACGCGTGGCCGATACCTGGCTCAACCTCGCAAGCGCGGTGTTCTTCTACGCGTACCCGCAGCCACCCAAGCCATCCATGCTGCACATCATCGATGGCACGTGGCAGCCGAACGCGGCAGATATCGCCGATGGCCGCCTGCCCGGCTTCGGCGTGACCACCATGGTGATCAACGGCGGCGTGGAATGCGGCGGCACCGGCCCCGAGCACGCCGCATCGGCCAACCGCATCAGCTATTACCGCGCCTTTGCGGCCACGCTGGGCGTGCCGGTTGATGAGCGCGAAACGCTGGGCTGCCGCAACATGAAGGAGTTCACCGAAGCCAGCGCCGCCGCCCTGCCCATCTACTGGGAAAACAACTGGACGACGACGCCTGGCTGCAAGCTGGTGGGTTACCAGACGGCCTTCTCGGCACTCAAGTCAGGGGATTACCTGCGGTGTGTACGCAAGGCCTTCCCCGAGGTCGAGATTGTCGATGACGTAAGCCGCGATTAGCGTAGCGGCTTGGCAGTCACGCCATCGAAGGTCATCTTGACCGGGAGGATCTTCCCATCCTTGTCGAACTCCATCTTGTCGATGGAGACGACCCGATGATTGCCATTGGTGTCACCCAGCGGATGGCGGTGATACACGATGTACCAGCTGTCATCCTTCGCCACGTGGAAAACGGAGTGGTGGCCGGCGCCGGTCGCCACTTCCGGATCACGCTCGAGGATCTTGCCGATACGCTTGAACGGGCCCGTCGGTGAATCGCCTATCGCGTAGGCCACGCAGTAGTCCGGTCCGGTCCAGCCACCTTCGGACCACATGAAGTAGTACTTACCGTTGCGCTTGAACATCAACGGGCCTTCCACGTACTCCTTGGCAGGGGTGATCTCCTTGTACACCGTGCCATCGGCCATCGGCTCGACGCCGGTGAAATCCGGCTTCAACTTGACGATGTTGGCGTGCTTCCAGCCGCCGTAGATCAGGTACCAGGTGCCGTCATCGTCGTGGAAGGTGAACTGGTCGATCGGCTGCGCGCCGTTGTAGAACGCACCCACCAGCGGCTTGCCCAGCAGATCCTTGTACGGGCCATCGGGCTTATCCGCCACGGCCACGCCGATACCGCCGACTTCCTTGTCGCTCTTGATATCGTTGGCGCCAAAGAAGAAATAGTACTTGCCGTTGTTCTTCACCACGGAAGGTGCCCACAAGGCCTTCTTCGCCCAGGGAATATCGGCGATCGCCAGTACGTTGGGGTGTTTGGTCCAGTGGACCAGGTCGGGCGACGAGAACGCGTCGAAGCCGGTCTGCTTCGCGTATTCGAGCGAGGTAGTGGGGTAAATCCAGTACGTATTGTCGAAGATCGCGGCTTCCGGGTCCGCATACCAGCCAGGGAACACGGGGTTGCCCGAGTGGCCGGGCGGCGGCGCCGCGAGTGCTGCGGTGGACGCCAGCGCGCCGATCAGCGCGAAACCCAAGGCCTTGCGAATCCCCATGTCGATCTCCCCGCTCATTTGTAGGACAAACCCCGATCCTAACCCGACCGTGAGGCTCTGTGTAGGAGCGCGCTTGCGCACGATCGCGCGCAAGCGCGCTCCTACATGGCGCAATCAGAAGCGATAGGTGGCGCTGCCGACAACGCTACGGCGCGGGCCGTAGAAGCAATCGCCGCGGGCCAGGCAACTTGCGCTGTAGGCCTGGTCGGTGAGGTTCGCAGCGTTCACCGAGAAGCGCCACGGGCCCTGCGTCCACGCCACCATGGCATCGAACAGCGTCTTCTTCGGGACAGTCAGCGTGCCGGTCTCGTCATGGTTCACGCCAATGTAGCGCACACCGGCACCGAAGCTCAGGCCATCACTATCGGCATCGTTCACGTGATACACGGCCCACGCGGATGCCTGGTGCTTCGGCAGTCCGGCAACGATGGTGCCGTCGCTCGGGCGTGCCTTGGTCCAGGTATAGGTGCCAATCAGATCCACGTGGTTGGCGAATCGCGTGGAGCCCTCCAGCTCCACGCCACGGGTGCGCGCACGGCCGGCCTGAATCTGGTTCAGCGGATTGACCGGGTCCGGCGCCAAACGGTTCTCTTCCCGCAGATCGTAGTAAGTGGCGGTGATGAGTGTCGGGCTACCAACCGGCTGGTACTTCACGCCCGCCTCGTACTGCTTGCCACGCAATGGCTCGTACGGCCGGTTGTAGAAGTCCAGGCTATCCAGCGGCTGGAACGATTCGGTATAGCTCACGTAGGGCACGATGCCATTATCAAAGCGGTACATCAGGCCATAGCGTGCGGTGGTGGCGTTATCCACCGAGCGGTCGTCACCCGTGGTGAGCGTGGCACGGTCATGCCGGAAGCCCACGGTGCCGATCCAGTGCTCTCCCCAGTTGATCTGGTCCTGCACGTACAGGCCGGTCTGCTTCGATTGGCTGTTGGCGATCGGGAAGACATCCGGCGCCACGAAACCGTTGCCATACACCGGGTCGTACAGATTGAACGGCGTGGCGTCGTAACCGTTGCCCTGGCGGCTATCGGTATGTGAGCGGCCCATATCCAGGCCCATCAGCACGCGGTGCTGCATACCAAGGAAATCGAAGTCGGCCTGCACGTGCGTATCGGTGACAAGGCGCTTGTGCCGGTCCTGCGAGATATAGCTGTAGCGGCCCACGGTGCTGGCCGTGTCGTCCAGGAACGGATACACGGGATTCGAGTACACATCCGGGTACAACGTGCGGTAATCGACATCGTCATGCGAGTAACGCAGGTTCGTCTCGAACTTCCAGGTGTCATTGAAGCGGTGTTCGAAGAACGAGCTGATCGAGCGCTGCTGCGTGTCGTAGCGATCGAAACCCGGCTCGCTGACGAAGCGGCTGGTGGGGATTCGGCCGTTCGGATTCGGCAGCAGCGTGCCTTCGTGCGGCAGGAAATTCAGCGACGTGCCGTTATGGTCGAACTGCAGGTTGGCCAACAGCGTCCAGCGGGTGTTCTCATCCGGCTGCCAGGTGATGGAGGGCGCGATGCCCTTGCGGTCATCGGGCACATGATCGATCTGCGAGTTCGCGTCGCGGTAAACGCCGATCAGCCGGTAAGCCCAATGGCCGGCCTCATCCAGCGGGCCGGTGAAATCGAAACCGACCTGCTTGCGCGCGTTGTTCCCGACCTGCAGCTGCACCTCGTGCGCGGCATCGAATTGCGGGCGCTTGGAGGCAAGGGCGATGAGGCCACCCGTGGTGCCCTGGCCATACAGCACCGAGGATGGGCCGCGAACGATCTCCAGGTGATCCAGGAAGTACGGCTCGGTGCGCGCGTACGCGTAACCAAAGGCCTGGCGCAGGCCATCCAGGTACTGCACGAACGAGGTGCCGCGCAGGAAGGCGTCGTCTCCGCGGCTATCTACACCGTAGGCATCGGCGCGCACGCCCGCCGAGTAACGCAGCGCGTCCTGCACCGTCAGAATGCCCTGGTCGCGCATCTGGGTGCTGGAGATGACCGAGATGGCCTGCGGCGTCTCGATGATCGGTGTGTCGGTCTTGGTCGCCGAGGTGGCATCGCCGCGGGTGTAGCCGGTATCGAGTGTGGTGCCCTGCACCGAGACGGCATCGAGCTGCACGGCCTTGTCGCGCTTCTGCTGGGCCTGGTCGTCCGCCGCGGACGATGCACCGTCGGTGGCGTGGGCCAGCAGGGGGAGCAGCGCGCCAGTCAGCAGCGCGGGCAGTAATTTCTTTCGAAGGATCATGGGGTTTCCCTGGGCCAGCGGGACGGGGATGCCCAGCGCCGGCTCGTATTTGCGAATGAATCTCATTAATATATTCGCCCACCACCGGCGTTCGTGCAATATTGCGAATGACACGCATTGCCGATTAACCCGTCCCAGCGCGGCGGCGGCCGCCTGCCCTGAAGAGAGTTCCATGCCCCGTTCCACCCCCACCGGCGCGGCCGAATCGCGCCTTGCCCACGCCCTGGATGTGGTTTCCCGCACCGTCCTGGCTGCCGCCGGCGGCTACGTGGCCGCCGCGCTGACCACGGCCGGGCTGGCCCGCTGGTTGCCGTTGCCCCGGGTCGAGGCCGTCATGGCCGGCATGTTGGGCTCGTTTGCGATCTACGCGACGGTCGCGATCTTTGCATTTGCCGTGGTCCGCGCGTCCCGCGCGTGGTTCTGGACCAGCGTCTACTGCGTGCCGCTTGCCGCGGCGCTTTACCTGTCCATGCACGGGGGTGGCGCATGAACGGCGGGCTGCGGCAATCCATGGCGTGGCTGCATACCTGGGTCGGCCTGCTTTTGGGCTGGCTGCTGTTCCTGGTGTTCCTCACCGGCACCGCCGCGTATTTCCAGGATGAGATCACCCGCTGGATGCAGCCCGAAGTACAGGGGCAGCGCCATATCGAGGCCGGCGCCGAGGGCGCTATCGCTTATATGCAGCAGCACGCGGCGGATGCAGAACAGTGGTCCATCGAGTTGCCCGGGCCGCGCGCCGTGGCCACGACAGCGTTCTGGAAGGAGAAGGGCGAGACCTTTGCGCAGTGGCGCGATCACGCGTTCCTCGTGGATGGGCAGGGCCACAAGGTAGACGCCCGCGACACGCTCGGCGGCTGGCGGCTGTACCGCATGCACTTCGATCTGTACTACCTGCCGGTGCTATGGGCACGCTGGGCCGTGGGCCTGGCGGCCATGTTCATGCTGGTGGCCATCATCAGCGGCGTCATCACGCACAAGAAGATCTTTTCGGACTTCTTCACCCTGCGCTTCGGCAAGGGACAGCGCTCGTGGCTGGATGGGCACAACCTGAGCGCGGTGCTCGCGCTGCCCTTCCATCTCATGATCACGTACACGGGGCTGGTCACCCTTGCCGCCCAGTACATGCCGTGGGGCGTCGCCGCGGCGTATGACAACCGGGCCGCTTACTACGCCGATGCGTTCGGTGCGGATGAGTCCCCCAAACGCTCCGGCACGGCGGTACCGATGGCCTCGATCACCGCCATGATCCAGAAAGCCCGTGACACCTGGCACGGTGCCGAGCCCGGCTACATCTTCGTGCCCGTCCCCGGTGATGCAAACGCGGTGGTGAAGCTCACCCGCGCCACCGGCGAGGGCATGGATACGCGCGGCGAGACGCTGACCTTCGATGCCAGGACCGGCGTGATGCATGCGCGCCCACCGGCGCGCGGTGGGGCACGCGAGACCGAGAGCGTGATGGTGGGCCTGCACGCGGGCCGCTACGCACCGCTGCTGCTGCGCTGGTTCTACTTCCTTTGCGGACTGGCGGGGACGGCCATGGTCGCCACCGGCCTGGTCCTGTGGACCGCCAAGCGCCGGCTCCAGTTGCCCGACCCGGAGCGACCCTACTTCGGCTTCCGCCTGGTCGAGCGCCTGAACGTAGCGACCATCGCCGGCCTGCCGTTCGGCATCGCCTGCTACTTCCTCGCCAACCGCCTGCTGCCGGTCGAGATGGCGCAGCGCCCCAGCTGGGAAACGAATTGGCTGTTCATCGGTTGGGGCGCGCTATGCGTCGTCGCCACCCTGCGGCCGGTGAAGCGTGCATGGGTGGAAACCCTGTCCGTCGCCGCCGCCGGCTTCCTCGCCGTGCCCGTGGTCGACATGATGACGACGAACCGCGGCCTGTTCGCCAGCCTGTGGCGCGGTGACGTGCTGTTTGCCAGCTTTGACCTGATGATGCTCGTGTTTGCCGGCCTGCTGGGCTTCTGCGCGTGGAAGGTGCACAACCGCAAGGAGGTGGTGCGGGTCCGCCGGAAGAAGGAGGCCGTCGCATGATGTTCCTGTGCGTCGTCACCGCGCTGCTCGGCTTCGCCGCGCTCAGCATGGGCATGTCGCGGCACCAGCGCGATGTACTCGGCAAGGCGCTGCCTGCTTCAAAGACGAAGCTCGTGAGGATCGCGGGTTGGGCCTTGCTCACCGCATCGTGGGCCGCCGCCATCACCAGCGATGGCGCCGCGTTGGGCTCGGTGTACTGGATCGGCGCACTGACGTTCGGTGCGCTGATCGTGGCCTTCTCGGTTACCCGCCTGTCGCGCTGAGCGGTGTGCGCTTGCCCACGAGCGACCAGAGGATGCCGCGGGTGATGATCATGGGAAACACGGTGAGGTGATCCTCGCCGGGCACGGTATCGATCGTCACGCTGAGATTGGGGTAATGCTTTGTCTGTAGCTCGGCCACGAAACGCCGGTTATCGCCGATCATGTCGGTTTCGTCATTGAAGCGGTGATCGTTCTTGTTCTTGCTGAGCGTTTCGAACCCACCCAGCAACACCAGCACCCTGGCCGGCAGATCCTTACGCGAGGCCAGCGCTTCGCGCATGCGCGTGAACTCCACACCGTGGTCGAACTGTAGCGACGGGCTGCCAAGGATATAGTCGTGGAACATACCCGGATCGTGGATCAGGATGTCGTAGCCAAGCAGGCCGCCGTAGGAATGGCCCACATAGATGCCGCGTGACATATCCGCGCGATACGTGGATGCGACGAGCGGGAAGACGTCGTCCTTGATGAACTGGCGGTAGCCTTCCGCCTCGCCGTGCAGGACCGGGCGCCCCGGCATGTCGGATGTAAGGCCGGACGGCCCTCGTTTCGTCGGCGTGTAGTCGCGGCGGCGGCTGTACACGGGCGTGTCGCCCATGGCGTAGGAGAGGCCGACCAGGATGAAATCCTCCGTGCCATCGCCGTGATCTCCCAGCCGGCGCGCGATACTGCGGATCAAAGGGAAGGCGTAGTTCGCGTCGGTGACATACATCACCGGGTACGACCGTTCCGGGTGGTCAGCGTAGCCAGGCGGCAGGCTGACGTAGATCTGGTAGTCGCGATCGAGATTCCGCGCGTGCACGGTGCGCACTTCCGTATCGTCGAGAACGTAACGCTGCACGGCATCGACCCTCACACCGCTCACGGTCGATGCAGAAACAGGAACCGGGGTTGAGGCGAGCGAAGCCGTGGCCGTGGCCGTGGCCGTGGCCGTGGCGGGCGCGTGGGCCTGCGGTGCCTGCGAACAGCCGGCCAGGAGAACAGATACCGCCAACGCGGCGCCCCAAGTGCGACGGACCATCCGGTGTCATTCCCTGTGCATGCTGGACAGGCATTGACGCATAGATGGCCGCGCGAGTCACGCCATCAACAGGTCTTCGTAGAACGCGCCGATCGGAAGCACCGGGTGCGCGATCTGGATCTCCAGGATCCACAGGCCAGGAACCGGCGTGGCATCGAAGTCACCGAGGTTTCCCGCCTTGTGTACCGCGTGGGGGTAATCGCCGACACGGTGGCCCTTGGTCTCGTGGTTGAGGCGCCAGCCAAGCGATTCGGCCTGCTCGGTCACGTAGTCGTATAGCGCGATACCGGTGACGCCCTCGCGCCAGCGGGCCTCGCCACGGCGGAACAGCTCCCGCGCGGCCTCGGCGCACGCATGCATGACGCCGTCATTACCAACGACGAACGTATCGCCGACGTCACCTTCGTGGCCTTCGAATACAGGCCCCAGGTCGACGAAGAAGATGTCGTTCTCAGCGAGCACCGTGTCCGGAACAGAGCGTTGGCGGAACGTCTTTAGAGTATTGGCGCCGAAGCGAATGATACTCGGGTGCCAGATTCGATCCACGCCTCCGACTGCAAGACGTTCGCGCACTACTACCGCAGCGTCATGCTCCGTCATCCCGGGTGAAAGTCGACCGGCAATATCGCGCAGCGCATTCCAGGATCGCTCTCGAGCTTCCGCCATTCGTGACGTCAAGAACAATGGGCCTACGTTCTGCGCGGTAGCGTTAACCATTTGAAGAATTTTCCAAGTTGAGACATTCAAGCGGGGATCGCAGTAGTTTAGCTCTCGCCCTACAAAAGACCGAAGAATGTGCTGTTCGGGTTCTGCTCAGCTCGAGGTTTTAACAAAAGCTTTCGACTCAATATGCCATTACGCACAACATGTTTCTACGGAATTCCGAAGGCGGTCAACTCCGAAGGATTGAATACAAAATGATCACGTTTTAACGCAATTTGACTTGGGATCACTTGTTCCGCAAATAGGTCCACAAATTTCGAAAACTCAAACATCAGATAGGGTGCATGAGTTAGTTTGAGCGAGTCGTTGGCCGTAAGCTCTTCATTCGGATCTACCAATTTTTGACGCCAGCTGGCGGCTAATGCGGACATCAGGCTCACCCCAGAGCAGTACCCAAGTGACCCAATATTCGCCCCGTTCCCGAAATCGACCTTAACCGCATCTGCGAACCAATTCTCAAGATGGCGATCCCGGCTCGGGTATCGAACATCTAACATGTCAATTACAAGCTCAGTCGTGACCGCCATTGCGGACACCACCTGCTTGTTTGTGTATGGGAGGTGTCGCATTCCATTCCAGACTGACCTCAACGCCGCATCGCTCTCTTCATTCGCAAGTTCATCGTCGAGTGTCACTTGCCAATCGATAGGCTTGCTTCTTGCATCTCGATCCTGTCGAAGAACCGCGGAAATAGCGGTTTCCATCTGGGATCGTAGCGACGGGGATCCTGGCGACCGACGAAGTGCGAGCCTACGGCTGAACGAGAATCCCACTGGGAATTCCTGTGGCTCGATATTCCGCCAAGGTGCCAGTGAATCTTCAGACCAGTCGTCCAGACGCTGGAGATTCTCGGTAAAGCACTCCGGCATGTAAGGCGTACGTGAATCGACATTGTAAATAATGAAAGGAAGCGTCCCCTCTTCCGCCATTTTGCGAAGAAACGCATTTGATTCCCGCGTACGTTCAATAAGAAAGAGCTCATCCAGTCGATGTTCGAGCGGACTCTTATGTTTCGGGTAGATATCCTCACGCCTTGGATAGGCCGGAGGTCCGCTCCAAGGGAATACGATTCGGTCCATGTCGAAGAACGTGTACCAATTGTGGTTGGCAAAGACAAAATGTCCCCGCTGAGCCTTCAGTCGCCAGAGGTTCGCAACATCGACCGAGACCGTCTGCATTTCCCTTTCGGTGCCTCTGTTGTAAGAGGACTGGAACTGATTTAGCTCTTTCGTATTGAGGCAATAGATAACCGAGTTTCCTTCACCGGGAGGCGTGTCGGTATCGGATGCGAAAAAGCCGGCAACGCCTGGCTCCGTTGTGAAATCGATATACGCGGTGGGAATGCCGTAATGCTGCAGGACCGCGAACAGCTGGTCCACGTTTTCGGGCTGGGCCAGGTATGCGATTTCGGGGATCTTGCACATCCAGTTGAGGATTGCGTTTATGCGCTTCTTGTATGTCGCGTGATTCAATTCACCCGTTACGAGTCGACGTTCAAGACTTGATGCCGGCTTCCAATCTCGCAATTGGCCGCGGAACCAGTCGTACTCCCCTGTCTCGCGCATCGCATTGGCAATCTCGATCGCATGCTCGACATCACGAGCTTGAATTGTCTTCATCGTAATTTCCTTGATACCCGCCGCACGTCACGTATGGAGATCGACATGATCCGTTCTAGAGATACTCATCAGATGGATATCGGCTGCGATAGCTCGACGTTTAGCCCGAATGCTTAATAGCGATGTGTGTTTTCGGCATTCCCAGGCAACAACTGGGCCGAAGCCTTCAAGGCTTTGATGCGTCGAATCAAGTTAAGAGGCTTCCGGCGTAGGTTGCCGAACGCACCGCGCTGGAACGCGGCGACGGCGTCCAGCACGCGCTCGCTCGCATGGCCATCATGCGACGGATGGATGCAATCCGCGTGCGCCTTGATGGCGGCCATCAACTCGGGCGGGTGGCTGAGTGCGCGATCGATGGCGGCATCGACGTCGTCCGGTGCGGGTACATCAAGCATGAAGGGATGCGGTACGCGGTTGGCAATGGTGACCACGGGCTTGTTCATCACCGCGAACTCATGGATCACCGAGGACGTATCGCAGACAAGTACATCGGCGGCGCGCTCAAGTTCGATCAGCTTATCCGAGGCGAAGAAGCGCGCATTCTCCGCTTCGAGTCCCCGATACGCGGCAAAGAGCTCGTCACTGCACTTCGGGTGCAGGGTGAGCAGCCACTGGCGGTCGCCGCGGGCAATCATCGTGCGCAGCGGCTCGACCATCGCCGGCGCCGCGCTCAGCCGGTGGCTGAACGTCGAGGCGTACATCACAACCGGCCGCCCATCGCGCTCGGGAATGGCTGGATCGCGCGGTGGTGGTGGCTGGATGAATAACGGGTCCAGCTTCGGCCAGCCGGTTTCGCGCACGGCGAAGTAGCGGTGTTCCTTCGCAAGTGCTGCGAAGGGTTCCGTCGTTGCCGGGCCTTGGGTCACGTACAGGTCGAAGAAGCCGCGGATGGCGAAGTGGCCACGGCCCGGCTCGCGCTTCTCGGCGTTGAAGCCGTGGAACACCTGCACCTTGATGCCTGGCAGGCGTGGCGATACCCAGTTCGCCGCGCAATAGACGGCCTCCGGCTGCATCGCCTTCGCCGCCTTCAGGCTGGTGACGCGCCGTTCGCCGGGCGCCAGTTGCGCAGCCACGGCATCGGGCACGATCCAGCCCACCTCCTGCCCGCGCGCCTTCGCCGCGGCGGCCAGCGGCCGCAGGATCGGCAGGGCGTATTCCTCGGTGGCGAACATCAGGCACGCGGCCACGGCAAACCTCGAACAGGGGCAACGTGGCATTATGGCGCGTCAGCCCATCCCATTCCCGTGCTTTCATGACCCAGCGGCCCATTTCCCTCTGCGTGATCACCCAGAACGAGGCCGACCGCATCCGGGATTGCCTGGCCTCGGCCAGCTTCTGCGATGACCTGGTGGTGGTTGATGGCGGCTCCAGCGACGAGACCCAGGCCATTGCCCGTTCGATGGGCGCCCGCGTGTTCGAACGCGCGTTCGATGGTTTCCGCAGCCAGAAGGCCTTTGCCGTAGCCCAGGCGAAGAACGAGTGGGTGCTGTGCCTGGATGCGGATGAGCGCGTGGGCGACGACCTGCGCGCCGCGATCGAGAGAGCATACGAAGGTGGCTTCGCCGGCGCGGCGGGGTACCGCTTCTATCGCCGCAACGACTTCTTCGGCCGCTTCATGCAACACGGCAACGCGGGCTCTGACAAGGTGCTGCGGCTGTTCGATCGCCGCCGGGGCGGCTGGCGGGGCCCGCGCGAGATCCATGAATCGGTGAGCGTGGATGGCGAGGTGAAGATGCTCGGGGGTTACCTCGACCACTACCCGTACCGCTCGCTATCGGAACTGATGGCCAAGCAGGAACGCTATGCGCACATGATGGCCACGGAAGAGTTCGCCGCCGGCAAGCGCGCAACGCTCACCCAGATCATCGTGAGCCCCATGTGGCGCTTCTTCCGCGGCTACGTGCTGCGCGCCGGTTTCCTCGATGGCTGGCGTGGCATCGTGTACGCACTGCTACGCGTGGAATACGTCCGCCGCAAATACGTAAAGCTCTACCTGCTCCAGCACGGCCAGAAACCCTGACGCCCCTTGTAGGAGCGCGCTTGCGCGCGAAAAGCCAACGAAGCGGCGAAGCCGGGCGGTGAGGCGAGCGTGGATCGCGCGCAAGCGCGCTCCTACAGGCGTGTCGTCAGATGCCGGCGTTTTTCTTCAGCCACGCATCGACCTGGCTGGTGTAGGTGTTCTGCGCGCCAAGCGTGCGGTTGATCTCCATGTGGTTGAGCGGCACGGGCAACACATCCGCCTTTCCGCCGAGCTGGTGGGCCTTCGCCACGAAGCGTTCGTTTGCCGGGCACGATTCACGGCGTTCACTCGAACAGACCATGAGCATGGGCGCCGCAGGTGCACTCGACATCCTGTCGTAGGGCGATACAGCGGCCCACCCGGTGGGGTCGTTGCCAAAGACACGATCGTAAAAGCGTGCATGCGGGTTGTTCATGGTGGCCGCCACGTCGACGGCGCCACTATCCAGCGACACGGTAGCCAGCCACGGCTGTACGCCCTCAGCGCGGGCTAACGCGGGTGTCACCGCCAGCAATGAGACCAGGTGAGCGCCTGCCGAATGGCCCATGAGGACCACGCGGGACGGATCCCCATGCCATTCGCGGGCGTGATGTTGCACGTAAGCAAGCGCTGCCGCGACGTCCTGTGCCTGCACCTGCGGCGTGGCCTGCGGCAGCATGCGGTAGTCGACCGAGACAAAGATCGCCCCCGAGTTACCCCAATGGCTCGCCTTGGGCTGCGCGACACCGTCGTTGTCCTTGTCGCCGAACATCCATGCGCCACCGTGGACCATCACGATGATGGGCGCATCGTGTGCGTTGGGTGGTGCGTACACGGAAAGCGTCTGCCGCGCTTCGGGGCCGTACGAGAAATCCGTCGCAGCGTGCGCGAGCGACGCCATCAGCAAGAGCAGGATCAACAGGCCAAGGCGAATCACAGGCCACGTCCTGAGTGGGTTAGTTTGAAAGCTTCTTCCGCCATCATGCGGGTGATCGACTCGGCGCCGGCTTCGCGCGCCAGCGCGCCCGCCTGCCCACTCCACAGTGGCTGGAAATCGCCGTGGCCCGCCTTCTCGGTCACCGCGCGCATGGGCGCCAGTGGCCCCCCGGCGAGCGGGAATGGCAGCGGATCGTCGGACAGCGGCCCCACCTCTCGCATAATCCGGTTAAGCACGCCGCGCGCCGGCCGACCGGTGAGGACATTGGTCACCGCGGTGTTGTCGTCGCGGGCCTGCTTCAATGCCGCCTTGTGCACAGGCACGCTCACCGACTCGTCCGATAACAGATAGGCGGTGCCGACCTGGACGCCAGCGGCGCCGAGCATCAGTGCCGCGGCCATGCCGCGCCCATCCGCGATGGCGCCCGCGGCGATGACCGGCACATCCACGGCATCGACCAACTGGGGCAACAGGGCGAACAGGCCCGGCTGGGTCGCCATGTCATCCGTGAGGAAATTGCCACGATGGCCACCGGCCTCGTTACCCTGCGCAACGACCGCATCCACGCCATGATCGACCAGCCAGCGGCCCTCGGCCACCGTGGTGGCGGTGCCGACGATCTTTGCCCCGGTGGCCCTCACCCGGTGCAGCAGCTCACGATCGGGCAGGCCGAAGTGGAAGCTCACCACCTCGGGCTTCAGCGATTCGACCATCCGGCACATCGCGTCATCAAAAGGGGCGCGGCCACCGGCGGCCGGCAAGCCCGAAGGGTCGACCCCGAATTCCTTGAAGTACGGCGCCAGCCGGCCGAGCCACCGCGCCTGTTCCGTCTCGGTGGGCATACGCGGCTGGTGCGAAAAGAAGTTCAGGTTGATCGGCGCCGCCACCGTGCCACGAAAGGTCGCGACCTCGGCCGTTGCCTTCTCCACGGTGATGGAGGAGCACGGGATCGAACCCAGGCC
Organism: Luteibacter sp. 621; assembly: GCF_050435445.1. NCBI lineage: Bacteria > Pseudomonadati > Pseudomonadota > Gammaproteobacteria > Lysobacterales > Rhodanobacteraceae > Luteibacter > Luteibacter sp. 621. Next base: position 462,963 of record NZ_JBNDKI010000002.1, read on the forward strand.
GCCCGCCTTCGCGACGGCGATGGCCAGGGCCGAGCCGCCGGAGCCGGCCATGGGCGCCAGCAGGATCGGGGTGTCGATGCGGAACAGGTCGAGCAGGCGGCGATCGTGCCAGGCAGGCATGGAGGGGAAGCTCCCGGGGCGGAGGAAGGCCCTAATGATGCCCCCGTTGCCGCCATCCCGCTTGTCCCCGCCACCCCGCGGTTCATCCCCGGGATGGCCGTTTTCCTCCCCACAGAGGCGACGCCGGGCGCCGGGCGGCGCAGGATCGGTCCCAACCAAAGGAGACCGACCATGGACCGCCGTACCCTGCTGAAAACCGCCCTCGTCCTGCCCTTGCTTCCGCTGGCTTCAAAGGTGGATGCGTTCGTCACCGGCGGGGGCCGTTGGCTGAAACCGGGGGCCGCAGGCTGGCCTACCGAGGCAGACTGGGATGCGCTGAACCGCCTGGTCGGCGGCCGCCTTTCCATCCCGAAGAACCCGCTGCTGGACCCCGCCACCCGAGAAGATGCTCTGGCCCACATCGGCAACCAGTTCTACGTGGGCGACCAGCCCGGCCTGACCCAGACCGGCGCCTACTACAACGCCTGGACGTCTACGCCCAGCGCCCGGGTGCTCGCCGCAGAGAGCGCCCAGGACATCGCGACCGCAGTGACCTGGGCGCGCCAGCACCGCGTACGGCTGGTGATCCGCGGCGGTGGCCACAGCTACCTCGGCGCGTCCAACGCCCCGGACTCGCTGCTGATCTGGACCCGCAAGATGAACGCGGTGCAGCTGGCGGATGGCTTCGTACCGCAGGGTGCGAAGGCCGGCACCGCTGGCGTTCCCGCCGCCCACGTCGGCGCCGGCGCCATGTGGATCGATGCGTACCATGCGGTGACGACCATGGGCGGCCGCTACATCCAGGGCGGCGGCTGCACCACCGTCGGCTGCGCCGGTTTCACCAACGGCGGAGGCTTCGGCAGCCTGTCGAAGGGCTTCGGCACGGGCGCCTCCAACCTGCTCGAGGCCGAGATCGTCACGGCTGATGGCAAGGTCCGTGTCGTCAACGCGTTCCAGGATCCGGAGCTGTTCTGGGCGCTGAAGGGCGGTGGCGGCGGCAGTTTCGGCGTCATCACCCGGCTCACCTTCCGCACGCACTACCTGCCCCAGCTGTTTGGCGCTGTACGCGGCACGATCCAGGCCGATAGCAACGAGGCCTACCAGGCGCTGGTCGCCCAACTGATGCGCCACTTCCGCGACCACCTGTGCAACCCGAACTGGGGCGAGAGCATCGAGTTCCACGGCGATGGCCACCTCGACCTGCGGATGTTGTTCCAGGGTCTGGGCGAGGACGAGGCCAAGGCGGCATGGCAGCCGTTCCTCGACTGGGTCGCCGCGCGCAAGGCCTACACCTGGAAGGATCCGTTCTGGGCACGTGCCCTGCCGGCCCGGCACTTCTGGGATATCGATTTCTACAAGGAACACGGGCTGACCTTCGCCGTGCCCGATAACCGGCCGGGCACCCCGGCGTACCGCATGGTGTGGGCCGGCGACCAGGAGCAGGTCGGTACCTATATTTACGCCTACACCTCAGCGTGGCTGCCCTCGCGCCTGCTCAAGGATGGCCAGGTCCAGGCCCTCGCCACCGCCATCGTGGAGGCCTCGCGCATCCAGGGCTTTGCCCTGCACTTCAACAAGGGCCTCTACGGCGCGTCGGAGGAAACCCTGGCACGGGCCCGTGATACCGCCATGAACCCGGAAGTGCTGGATGCGTTCGCCCTGGCCATCATCGCGACCGGCGGCCCGGCGGTGTACGAGGGCCTGCCCGATGCGCACCGCGACGACATCAAGGCGAAGCGCGAATCCGAGGCCGTGCAGCGCTCGTATGCCCGGCTGACCCAGGTCGCCCCAGGCGCGGGCGCCTACTTCTCCGAGAGCGATTTCTTCCAGAAGGATTACCAGAAGGCCTACTGGGGAACGAACGTGCCGAGGCTCGCGGCCGCTAAGCGGAAGTACGATCCGGATGGCGCGTTCACGGTGCGCAACGGGATCGGCTGAAGGGCGCAAACCCTTGCGGCAGGCGGGTTTGGGGCAGGCACCTGCGACAGGCTGTTGCTTTGCAACAGCGGTGTAATGCGGCATACTTGAGACCTATTCTCATTTCCATTCGCATTACTGGGCGCTCGCCGCCTACCAGGATCCGCCATGTTCGCCTCGCCCCTTGCCCGCCGCCGTCTCGCGGTTTCGGTCCGTTCCGCCCTTGTCGGCGCCCTCCTCGTCTCCGCCTCGGTGCATGCCGCCGATGCCGACGTGGCCGATGCGCAGAAGAAGGCCCAGGAAAACGCCACGACGCTCTCCGGCGTGCAGGTGAGCGCGGACATGGCGGCCCCGACCGCCGCCTACGCGGGTGGCCAGGTCGCCCGCGGCGGCCGCTTTGGCGTGCTGGGCAACCAGGATGCGATGAACGTGCCGTTCGCGCTCACCAGCTACACCGATACGCTGATCCGCGCGCAGCAGGCACGCACGCTGGGCGATGTGGTCGATAACGACCCGGCGGTGCGCTACGGCTTCGGCTACGGCAACTACTCGCAGGTGTTCACCATCCGCGGCTTCCAGCTGGCCAGCGACGATATCGGCTTCGATGGCCTGTACGGCCTGCTGCCCCGCCAGCTGCTCGCGCCGGAGCTGATCAGCCGCGTCGAAGTGTTCAAGGGTGCGAACGCGTTCCTTAACGGCATCAGCGTCAGTGGCAGCGGCATCGGCGGCGGCATCAACATCGCCCCCAAGCGCGCCGAGGCCGAGCCGATCACCCGCGTGGGCGTCGATTACGGCACCGATAGCCAGATCGGCGAAACCGTCGACATCGGCCGTCGCTGGGGTGCGAACAAGGAGTTCGGCCTGCGTGTGAACGCCGTGCACCGGGAAGGCGGTGCCTCGATCGATGGCGAGAAGCGCCGTGTCACCGCAGCGTCGCTGGCGTTCGATTACCAGGGCGAGAAGCTGCGTATCACCACCGATGTGGGCTACCAGAAGCAGGACATCAGCGGCGGCCGTTCGGTGGTTTACATTGGCAGCGCTACCGAAGTGCCGCGCGCGCCGTCGGCACGCACCAACTATTCGCAGCCGTGGTCAGGTTCCTCACTGGAAGACACCTTCGGCGTCATCCGTGCCGAGTATGACTTCACCCCGTGGCTCACCGGTTACGTCGCAGCCGGCGCGCACCATGGCAACGAGTTCGGCGATTACGTGAGCCCGTCGCTGGCCGATAACGCAGGCAACGCGACGGAAGGTCGCTTCACCGTGCCGTACATCGCCAATACCGGCACCGGCGAAGCCGGCTTCAATGCCCACTTCGACACGGGCGAAGTGACCCACCGCGTGACGCTGGGCTTCTCCGCGCTCACCACGAACAAAAAGGCCGCCTACGCCGGCTCGGCATCGTTCAACACCAACATCTACGCGCCCACCTACGTGGCGCTGCCGGATTACGTGTACAACGTGGGCCCGATCAGCGACCCGGGCATCACCGGCCGCACGCAGCTACGCAGCCTTGCACTGTCCGACACGCTGGGCTTCATGGATGACCGCCTCAACGTCACCGTGGGTGTGCGCCGCCAGAAGCTGATGGTCGCGAGTTACGCCTACGCCACCGATGGCGTGCCGGGCTCGAAGACCAGCGAGTACAACCAGTACACCAACAGCCCGGTCATCGGCGCCAACTTCCGCATCAGCGACCAGTGGGCGGTGTACGCCAACCACATCGAAGCCCTGACCCAGGGTGGCGAAGCACCGGTGAACTTCAACGGCGAACCGGTGACGAACGCCGGCCAGGTGTTCAAGCCGTACAAGGCCAAGCAGAACGAAGTGGGCGTGAAGTTCGATGCCGGCAACGTCGGCAGCGGCCTGGGCCTGTACCAGATCAAGCAGCCCAGCGCCTATGTCGACAGCACCAACACCTATGTGGTCGATGGTGAGCAGCGCAACCGCGGCGTAGAGTGGAGCTTCTTCGGCGAGCCGGTGAAGGGTGTGCGCATCCTCGGCGGCGCGAACTACGTGAAGCCGGAACTGGTGAAGACCCAGGGCGGCCTGAGCGATGGCAACGATGCGATCGGCGTGCCGCGCTTCCAGGCGAACGCGGGTGTGGAATGGACCCTCCCGAACACCCCGGACCTGACCCTGAGCGCCCGCGCGGTGCGCACCGGCAAGCAGTACCTCGATGTCGCCAACAAGCTGCGCGTCCCGGCATGGACCACCTACGACATCGGCGCGCGCATCACGCCGAAGCTCGAAGGCGTGCCGGTCACGTTCAACGTGAGCGTCGAGAACCTGATGAACAAGGGCTACTGGGCCTCGGCCACCGGTGGTTACCTGACCCAGGGCGCGCCGCGCACCGTGATGGTCTCGGCGCAGTTCGACCTTTAAGAGCGATCGCGCGCAAGCACACTCCTACACGGGCTTTTTGTAGGAGCGTGCTTGCACGCGACGCTCTAAAGCGTCATGTACGTGATGATGAAACACACCGCGGTAAGCATCACCATGGCCACGATGAAGGCCACATCCGCGATGCGCTCCAGGCGGTGCAGCCGGGCAGCCGTTTCCACGCGCAGCGCGAAGTAGGCACTGAGCGTCGCCACCAGGAACAGGATCGCATCGAAGGCCAGCAGGTCATCCGCGATCGTGCCGCTCTTGCTCAGGTTCATCGACACCCGCAGCAGGCCAATGCCGGTAAGGCAGACACCCACCATCGCGGCGGAAATGCTGCACACCATGCGGCTGGTGCCTTCGGCGAGCGGGGTGAGCGTGGGACGGATCGGCATGGGCAGGCCTGGCAACCGGCATTGACCGGATCCTAATAGCACGCGGGCACCGGCATCCACAGGAAACTGCAAGCCGCGCCTTCCCGCAGGTTGCTACGTTCCCACGGGACCCTATGGAACCCGGAAAACCATGCGCATCGGAATTGTCGGCGGCTCGCTCGGTGGCCTCTTCGTGGCGGCCCTGCTGCATGCCGATGGGCACGAGGTGCACGTGTACGAACGTGCCGCCGGTGGCCTGGTCGGCCGTGGTGCCGGGCTGGTGGCCCAGCACGAGATCTTTGAAGTGCTGCGCCGGCTGGGCACGGAATCGGTCGCGCGTGTCGGGGTTATCGCTTACGAACGCATCGTGCTGGCCCGCGACGGGAGCGTAACCAGCACGGAGCCGACGCCGCAGATGCAGGTGTCATGGGATGGCTTGTACCGCGCGCTCCTGGCCCACGTTCCGGGCGGCGGTTACCACATGGGCGATGCGGTCATCGGCGTCGAGCAATCGGCGAACGAGGCCTTCATTGCGCTCGCGTCGGGCCAGCGCCGGTCGTTCGATTGCGTGATCGGTGCCGACGGCATCGGTTCGGTCGTGCGTAGCCTGGTGACGCCCACGCAGCGCGATAACCACTACGCAGGCTACGTGGCCTGGCGTGGCCTGCTGCCTGAAGCCGATGTCCCCACCCATGCGGCGTCGGCGCTGTTTGAACGCTTCGCCTTTTACTTCGAGCCGGGTAGCCAGATGCTGGGCTACCTCGTTCCAGGACCGTCCGGCGAAATTGCGCCGGCACGACGACGCTATAACTGGGTCTGGTACCGCCAGGTACCGGGTGCCGCAGGCCTTCGGCGAACGCTCACGGACGCGGAGGGCCGGGAGCATCCGTATTCCCTTGGGCGCGGCGAGGTCCCGGCGGAGGATCGCGAGGCGCTATACAAGGCTGCTCGGGAATCGCTTCCCCCACCCTTCAGGGCCGTGGTCGAAGCGGAACCCACGCCGTTCGTGCAGGCGATCTTCGATCACGAAAGCAGCCGGATGGCCTCGGGGCGTATTGCGCTGCTGGGCGATGCGGCCTTCGTCGTGCGCCCGCATACCGCGATGGGCGCGGCGAAGGCTGCGGGGGATGCCATGACCCTGGTAGCGGCCCTGCGCCGTTTGCCCGTGCGCGACGCGCTGGTCGCCTATGAGGCGGAGCGACTGCCCGTGGGTCGTCGTGTCTCCGCGTACGGGCGCCAGCTGGGCGAATCGCTGCAGCCGGCGTGACGTGCCGTGGCCAGCCGCTTACTTCGCCTGGCGCTCGCGGAACTTGCTCACTTTGTGCCGGTTGCCACACAGCGCCATGCTGCACCAGCGGCGGCGGTGCGACTTGGTCCGGTCGTAGAACCACAGCGAGCATTCATCGTGCTCGCACTCGCGCACCAGGCTGAAATCGCCCTCGGCCAGCAGGGTAAGTGCCGCCTCACCCAGCGGCGCCAGCGCGCGCCACGAGGCATCACCTTCGTAGCGGCGCTCGATATGCAGGCCATCCGCGTGGTGCACCAGTTCCATGTGGCTGCTCATGTGGCGGGTAAGCGTGTTGAGGTGGGCGATATCCACCGCATCCCCGCGCTTGCGCGCCAGCACGGCCTGGCGGACGACCTCACGCAGCTCCACCGCCCGGGCGCACAAACCCGCGGAGGCTTCGACCGGGCGGCCGGTCATGCGCGATAGCCAGGCGGCGGTGGCGGCATCGGACACCAGGTGGTCCACCGATTCACCGTTCTCCATCACCACCGTGTTGATCAGATCCAGCGCGGGCTGGTCGGCAAGGATCGGAGGTGTTTCGAGAGAGGTCACGGGATTCATGGGCAAATAGTAACCTCTAAAATGCCTATTGACAAGTTACATGGTCGATGATTAGCCTACTCGTAACCCTGATAACTCATTTATTCAGGTTACATCCACCGGAGACCCGCCATGACCAGCCCCACCGCCGCCGACTATCCCGTCCACCACCGTTATGTCGACGCCGATGGCGTCCGCGTGTTTTACCGCGAGGCGGGTAACCCCAAGGCCCCGACCCTTCTCCTGCTCCACGGCTTCCCGACCAGCTCCGTGCAGTACCGCGAGCTGATCGCCGAGCTGAAGGACCAGTTCCACATCGTGGCACCCGATCTGCCGGGCTTCGGTTTCACCGAGGTGCCGGAGGCCCGCAAGTACGAGTACACGTTCGATAGCCTGGGCAAGACGCTCGAGGCCTTCGTCGACGCGCTCGGCCTGCAGAGCTACATCATGTATGTGTTCGACTACGGCGCGCCCTCCGGCCTGCGCCTGGCGGTGGCCAAGCCCGAGCGCCTCGCCGGCCTGATCAGCCAGAACGGCAACGCGTATGTCGAAGGCCTGGGCGATGCCTGGAACCCGATCCGCACGTACTGGGCCGAACCGACCCAGGCTAACCGCGACGCGATCGGCGGCGTATTCACGCTCGAAGGCATCAAGTGGCAGTACACCACCGGCGTGGCCGACCAGACGCTGCTCGACCCAATGATGTGGGAGATGGACTACCTGCTGATGCAGCGCCCGGGCAACACCGAGATCCAGCTGGACCTCACCCTGGATTACCGCAACAACCTGCCGCTGTACCCCGAGTTCCAGCGCGTGTTCCGGGAGCGCCAGGTGCCGACGCTGGTGATCTGGGGCAAGAACGATCCGTTCTTCATCCCGCCGGGCGCCGAGGCGTACCGCCGCGACAACCCGAACGCCATCGTGGAAATGCTCGATACGGGGCACTTCGCCGCCGAGACGCATGGCAAGTACATCGCCAAACGGATTCGCGACGTGTTCGGTAAGTAAGAAGGCTTGTGTAGGAGCGGGGGGGGGGGGGGGGGGGGGGGTGGGGGGGGCCCCCCCCCCCGCCCCCCCCCCCCCCCGGGGCGGGGGGGGGGGGGGGCCACCCCGCCCCCGAATATTTTTTTGTGAAGGCCCCCGCATTTTAGGTGAGACAGAACAGGGTGG